>NZ_CP090949.1:3061389-3422084 GCF_023823125.1 Erythrobacter aurantius
CCGCCATGAGAAAGGCTGCATGGCGGCCTGCACCGGGTTTCAGCCGTTCCAGCCACACCCCTGCGCGGTCCCTAAAGTTCTTTCGCACCTGATCGAGTTGAGCCGCGAGCCGCGGGTCGCGCCGTGCGATCAGGAAGATTTCCAGCCGCGCGGCGGTCAGCACGGCTTCCTGCTCGCTCCAGCGGGAGACAATCCGGGCCAGTTCTGCCGCAGCGTCCGCATGGGTGATCGGCACGGCGTCAAAACGGGATTCCGCCTTTGTGAGGATGGCCAGATCGTGCTCGGTAAGAAACCGGCATACTGCCCCCACCAATGCATCGCGGGTACGGAACAGGTTGCTGGTGGAGCCTTCGGGCAGCCCCGCATGGCGATCTACCGCACGATGGGTGAGGCCGGCCGCCCCCTTGAGGCCAAGCACTTCGACGGCGGCGCGGGTTACACGATCAGTGCGGGAGGTGGCTGAATTCACGTCCATGAAAAGACGGTTACTACAAATGTAGTTGACGGCGCAAGGCGAATCGCTTAACTAACTACATATGTAGTGCAATGCGATGCGCGCCGACCGTGCAAAACAAGAAAGGGAGGCCGCGATGGCCCAAATGCCAAGCCTTAAATCCGCGCGTGAGTTTCTGTCGCACAAGGGCCTGCTTTTCCTGTTCGGCAGCATCTACCTGGTTTCGCAGTTGATCATCGCGATCACGGTCGAGCCGCTGGTGACCGAACGCATGCTTGGCTTGCAGGTCACAGGCTTCACGCCCGAGGTTTATCGCAAGACCTTCGCCGCATGGGAAGCGGAAGGGGTGATGGAATTCTATCACGCTCACCTGATCTTCGATGACATCCATTGGGTCTGGTACACCATATTCCTCAGCGTGGCGCTCGCGCTCAGCCTCGATGCGGCGCGACTGTCCGACCGGTGGAATATCGTGCTGACATTCCCGCTTGTCGCCGGGCTTTGCGACTGGTTCGAAAACGGCCTGCAACACCAGTTCCTCAGCGGGGACGGCTATCAGATGGTGATCGCCCCGCTGACCGCGATCAGCACCACCGCCTCGATCATCAAGTGGATATTTGCCTTCGGCGCGATCTTCCTGATCGTCGGCATCCAGCTATCGCGCCTCCGCTCCAAGGGCTGAGCGCCATGCGAAAGGACATCTCCTTCGCATCCGGCGGCGATCGCTGCGCGGCATGGCTTTATGCCGACACCTCCGGGCAAAGCGGCACCTGCATCGTCATGGCGCACGGGTTTGGCGGAACGCGGCACTACGGCCTTGATGCCTATGCAGAGGCGTTCCGGGCGGCGGGATATGACGTGTTGCTGTTCGACTATCGCCACTTTGGCGAAAGCGAGGGCCAACCACGCGGCCTGCTAAAGGTCAGATTGCAGCACGAAGACTGGAACGCCGCCATCGCGCATGCCCGCTCGCTTGGTTACAGCCGGATTGTCCTGTGGGGTTCCTCCTTCGCCGGAGGGCATGTGCTCGCCATCGCGGCGGAGCGTGACGACCTCTCCGGCGTGATTGCGCAAGTGCCACATATCAGCGGGCTTGCCACCGCTTTGGCGTTGCCGATTGCCAAGCTCCCGCGAATGGCATTTGCGATCATCGCCGACGCTGTCCTCAGCCTGTTCGGCAGACATCACATGATAAAGACCTTTGCCCCCGTGGGCGAATTCGGCGCCATGTCCACCCCCGGTGCCCATGACGCGCTGGTCGCAATGCTGCCCTCTCCCGAATGGCGCAGCTATTTCGATGATCACAATCGCGTTACCGCGCTGAGTCTGGTCGAGGCGATGCGCTATTCACCCGGCAAGCGCGCCTCGCGGATCGGATGCCCCGTGCTTATTCAAGCCGGGAAACGCGATCAAACCACGCCTTTCGAACCCGCGCGAAAGGCCGCCGGACAAATCCCCGACTGCGAATTCCGTGCCCATGATTGCGATCATTTCGACGTCTATCTCGGCCCGTGCTTCGACGCGGTGATCGCCGAGCAGGTCGATTTCCTCCAGCGCCGCATTCCGGAGAACCGCCCATGAGCCATACCATCCGCACGCAGATCGAGATCGACGCCCCGGTCGAACGCATCTGGGATATCCTCGTCGAGCTTGACCGCTATCATGAGTGGAATCCGTTCATCACCGATGCGCGGGGCCGGATTGCGCCGGGCGCGACATTCGAGGTGCGCCCGCGCACCGATAGCGGCAAGCGGTATGTCTTCGTGCCGCAGGTGACGGACTACCGCGAGCATCGCGAGTTCACCTGGACCGGCGCCTTCTATTTCCGCTGGATCGCGCTTGGCGACCATACCTTCCGCCTGACCGAACTCGATAACGGCCGCGTCCGGGTCGACCATGACGAGCGGATTTACGGCCTCGCCGCGCCCCTGCTGTATCTCCTTACCAAGGAGCAGATCAGGACTGGGTTCGAAGCGATGAACGCGGCGCTGAAGACGCGGGCCGAAACGATCGACGGATCAGCGCCGCAATGGAGGTCAGGGACAGGATCCCGGCGCAAGGGGTAGGTGGCGGTGCTGCTAGTCTAACGCTAACCAGTCTCCACCGTCTGAAGCAGCCTCCAGCGCTTGAACATTCATTTAGAGATCAATCTGCCAGTAACTAATTGCGCGTTCAACGGCCTCGCGTGGATAGTGTGGGCCGGCCGATAAGAGATCCTTTCGGATGGATTCCCTGCGCCTGTCGGCATCTCTCTTAATCTTGGCCGTAATCGGCACGGTACCGAGAGGCATAGATGGTTTGTCTGGGGTCGGCCAAGTTTCTGGGTAATGCTCCCAATTTTGCCAAGCGGACACCTGCGCAACCGCGTCTGAGACTACCTCGTGATCGCAGGCCCAACCATAGAGATGAAGGGAACACACGCGAAGCATCGTCTTCACCTCTTCCATCACGTCAGTGAAGGCCTTCAATGGAGTGGGGAGCAGCACCATGTTGGCGACACATGAATAGAAACGGTGATCCTGCACAACTTCGTTACTCGTTTGGTACGCTGCGTCATCAACTCCCCAAATATGGCAGCATGACCAATTCGGTCTGTCTTGAGCACGCAGTCCAAGTGCCATGGTGAGAGCCTTGTTAGCGTAGATATTGCCTTCAAATTTATGGATGGAGACACCTGTCTGGCGGTTCTTATTCATTTGAGGCTCAGTCCAGTTTGCTTTGTAAAACAAAGCTCGCCGAGCATGCTCTGGATACCAGACTGGCAAATACTCAAAAGTTTTCGGATCAACCCATCGCGCTGTCCGCTCGATTAGCCCCATCACATCAGACAAGCTAAGTTCTCGTCGTAGTGCCTCGAGACCATCGGGTAGAGCTGTGTCGGTCATGATTTACGGGGGCGTTTCACATTACGTTGAGCGCCGGAAGCTCGCTTTAAAGTTCGCCAATCCAAATAAGTGAATGTCTCGTCTCTCCATTCAATTTCTTGGAATGCTTCAGTTCGCTCAACCTTGAAACCGCCAACGTAGGAGTCATCGCCCGATTTAAATCCGATAAACTTGCCAGGAGATTCTTGGTCTATCGAAACAATTTGAGGCGCGCCGCCACTCAGCGGGTCGACCTGTTCCTCCAACAAGTCACAGAATGCTTCAAAGAATACGCTTGCCTTGCCTCCCTGATATTGATCCTTTCTAGCCAAAATCTCATTCTTCAACTTCGCTCCACCGCTGCCCAAGGTCGCGATCAGTTTTGAGTGCCCACCACAAGTAAGATCCAATTCGCAGCACTGAATGCTGTCTGGTTCTGCCTTTCGGAATTTGATTTTCCATCCCTTGAACTCACAATCAGGTCCATCTCCATCTCGCGCGAATTGAAGAATCCAAAAATCGTCATGTTGGTCGGCGTGTGATAGGCTAAGCGAAGACCTTAAACAGCCAACGAAGATAGCATTCTTCTCTTCCGCAGACGTATCTTCGGTCCAGAGAATATCTAAGTTCGCCAGGTCACAAAGCTGGCCTATGATTTGAGAAGGAAAGAAGGCTTCACCGCAATAACCGAAGATATCACCATGCCGGGTAGCAAAGACTTTCCTGCCGCCATCCCAACGATTCTCGGCACTCCCCCAGGTTATGCGACTGTCGGTTACGATGTAGATCGCGCTTGGTTGGTCACCCTTCACCGACATCCAAGAGAGTAATGTAGTCATTGGTAGGCTTTCCGGATTCTATGTAACGCTCAACAAGTCACTAAGCATAGCCGTTTCGATACCGGATCTCTCGGCTCCGTGGCCACACTTACTACTGCTCATAGCCGGTTTCTTCAGGTATCCACGAGGTAACACATCACTGGGTGCTAGAAATAAACAGCTAAGTCGTCTTCGCATTATGCTGGGATCGCTATTGGGCGAACCACCGTTGCTGACTATCTCAGAATTCCCGTAATCTCGGTCCCGGCCTGAACCTCGGATCCGTCTCTAGGACTAGCACCTTCTTACCCTGTCCCTGGTGCCATCGGAGGTCATAGCGGCTCTCCTCTTCCCAGCCTTGCTGCCTCCTATCTGTCATGATGATGACTGCTTGGGTCCTCGGACCACAATCTAGAAGGTGACGGCGAAGAAGGCGCATAACTCGCCGAATTCCGAGGTCCGTATAAACGTATCTCAAGCCCGTCCTTCCAACGGCCAGAACTATTTCATGGCAGGCTTGCCCACCATCACCCGGAATAACATTTACTCTGCCAGAGCCCACGCTTGATAAAGGTCCCAACTGGCCTCCATTTGCTGTGAGCTCTTCTGCGAGTTGTTCGAAGCCGAAGTGCTCGAGAGCATCAAAAATTCGATGGAGCACCCTCTCGACTTCGCTTCGTACCTCTGGCGACATATCGCCAAGCACACCTTGGACATCTTCAAACCAACGTGCGGAAGCTAGATGATCGCCTTCTTCGCTAATGCACTCAAAGAGAGGAGCATAGCGCTCACCAAACGTCTTCTCATCTTTGCCTCGCACCCACGGAACAATGCCCTCGTTGCGAACGAAACTTCGCAACCCTCTTGCCACGCTTGAACGCTTATCGCCTAACTTCGCGAAGCTTTCAGTCACTATTTTGCTCTCAAGCTCAAGTTCCGGCCGGAAATTTGGGAAGTCATTCTCAAGTGCGAAGAGTCGTGCCTGCACGTCTCGATGACTGAAAATTATTCCTTCGAAGTGCTCCTCTTGCTGTTCTTCTTCCGGGTCAATCGTCCGTGCAATGACTTCCGGCCAATCGTCCAAAGCGAGCCGTTCACTATTCTCTTTGTTCTCCAATAAGGTGACCGCGCGGCCAAGCACGCGATCGAGCGGCCATTGCGCACGCTGTTCTTCGCACCAACTCGCCTGTTGGGGCCATTTTGCCTCGTAGGCATCAATCAATTCGAGCAAGCGCCCCCGAATATCCAAGACAAAGGATATGGCGTACTTTGTCGGGATAAACTCTGGAACTAAGCCAAGGCCCTCACCTTCTCCAATTGGAGAAGTTAGACCAAGAACCTGTTGGCCGGATTCGCCGAAGTCCTTGAACGCCTCAGCCCACCCCTCAAGCTGTTCATTAAGAACAGAAATTTGTGCTTCATATTTATGCATGCTTCGCAGTCATGGCTTTAAGTTCATCCTGGATTTGCTTCGGAGGGGTCCGCGACGGGTTCCCAAGTTCGAAGTCTTCGAAATCCCCCTTGGAGAGGCGTTGGCTGAGACGTCTTAGATGGCGAAGTCTCCGCTCATTCACATTGGGGTCCGATGCTTGGCAGGAACCGCCAGAATGACTGTGATCGTGGTAGCAGGTTGCAATCTTGCCGTCTGAAAGTTTCGGAGGCGCTGACTCCAAATCAGTGATTGTTTTGACCAGATCATCGTTCACATGGTGGCGGCTGCGTGGCTGGAACTGTGGGTTTACCTGAGTGGCAGCAAAAATGAGCCAACATGTGCGAGGCACGTTAATCGAATAACGCTCATATTCCTCTTTTGACGTTTCCCCCGACAGACTCAACGAGTCCCAAAAGGAACAGTCGCCATGCTTTCCTTTTGGATGCTTCAGCCAATGCGCGTGAAGGCTACTCGGGACCCAATAAGGATCTGTGGCTGGTCTAATCGTCATTTCACGATGAGCTCCTTAATACCATCTAGCAGTACTCGCGTCGCAATACAGTCATCCTCATTGTAATCGAGAATACGCTGCTTGATCTCATCGTCGCCGGTCGTAATCCAGCGATCAAACCATTCGATCGAGGCAGCTCCTGACGGATGGGTATCACGCCAATTGAAGCCAAGGTATTTGGCCAAGGTCTTGATGGAGTGGTCTCGGGTGGGCCACTCGGTCGACTTCCTCACAACGTCGAAATAGAGATCGACCGACTGGGCTGGATCGAAAAGCTCTTCAATCTCCTCCGCCGAACAGACTGACGGATACTTCTCTTGAAGCTGTCGCCAGATCGTCCGCTCGTACTTCGAATAGTAATAGATCGCGCATGGTTGCCGCTCTTGGATGAAATGCCATGCCTCACGAAACGCCCGCTCCTCTTCCGCCGAACTGATATCCTCAGTTATGAAGGCAAAGTAGCGTTCGCTCGCTTCATCCCCATCCCGTCGTTCAACGAAACCATGCAGGTAGCAGTGGTCACGCATCGGATCGACTTCGATATCGAAGAAGAGTTCAATCTCTGCAGTCGGGAATGCGACAGGCTTGGTCAGGTAAGGATCTCCTGACTCCGACGACACGAGCTCCGCACGGGCGCGAAACTTGCGCAGGGTGTCAGGCCCAATACCTGAAAAGACAGTCTTCTTGCCCCGCACGAATGCTTCGACGTCAGCTCCGGCGAGATGCTCGATGGTTTCAAACTCCTCGATCAGCACATCGCGCTTCGCTCGCCCAAGCTCTGGAAGCAAGGTCAAGTCTTTCGCGGTATCAAGCTCTTTCAAGCATGCCGAATGCCAGTGGCAAAGCTTGCACGGCGCGCCGTAGGCAGCCTTGGTTTGTTGTGATTGCGCGATAATCCCACGCGCCTCCGCGAGGGTGCGCTGGTAGAGCTCCCAAACGGTCCACGGGTTCCGTATTCCCTGCGGCTCATTCAGGTCATAGGTGATCTCGTCACCATGAACGTCCCACACAAACGGGCGCCTGGAGGCGGACAATCCTTTGCGCTCTAGGATATCGGTGTAGAGCGCGAGCTGCACACCATAGTGCTTCTTGAGCGAGGCCGAGTCCTCGGGGCCCTCTTCGCCGCCACCTGACTTGATATCGCCTGCGATGTATTTGTCGCCCTCCAGCCGCAGGAGATCAGGATCACCCAACAAGTCATCTGCGCAGATCCGACCAGCATAGATAAGCGGGACCTTTTGCTCCATGGCCTCTGCCGTCAGGCGCTCTCGCTGGACTCCGGGCTTTCCAGACAGATCCATAAGGGGCAGGCCGACGCAAGCCACCACTTCGGCCTCATAAGCATTACCCTTTTCCCAAAGGAGCTGTATGAACGGGTTGATTTCGTCGCGCTCTGCTGGGTCCCCAAAAAGGTCCATCGTTGGGCGATGCGGACATTGCACCAGGTCGTAGAGCATGGCCGCGGTTACTGGCGTGTCGTTAGCCATCAGCTCAGCTCCCAAATACGGTTAGAAAAGCGCATCGTTGCAGGCACAGGCGATGCCTTAATGGCTCGTTTGTCACCGTAGATTTCGTCCTGAAGCCAAGCCGACTCTCCAGGCAGATCGTCGGTGATGGTCCACCAGAATTTGCCGAACTGAGTGTCCTGCGCGCGCCACTGATAGCGGCGGCGCTTCAACTGCTCCTTTTTCTCAAAGTCAGCTCCTACTGCCCTGACCAGATGTTCCTGGCGTTGTGCATTCTTGCGCAGCACATTCATGACCAGCTGCCCAGATTTCGGAAGCGTACGCGTCAGAAGCGCGAGACAGGCTTCGCAATCAGCGAGAGCATCATGACCGTCATAGAACCAGCCGAACTGCATTCCGAGGTAGTCGAGTTTTCCGGCAGCGAAGCCCTCGGCTAGCCAATCGACATCTGCGAGTGTGCAAGCCCAGGGTTTGGCTTCAAAACACTTCCACAGCTTCTCAACCATCGGCCGATCGAATGCAGCATTATGGGCGATGATGAGATCTGCACCTTCCACGAGGCGAGTGACCTGGGTCTCATCGATCTGTTTGCCGGCGAGGTCATCGTTCTTGATCCCAGTAATCAAACTTGCTTCGGCCGACATAGGGACTGCCGGCTCCCTCAAACCCACAAAGGCCTTATCCTTATGGACTGTCAGGATCTTGCCTGTCGCGGCATCATAGGAAAACGGCAGCAGCCCAAGCTGGACGACATCATCGTCTTCCAGCGACAGACCCGTGGATTCGACATCAACAACCAAGCCGGTCTTGATGACGGCGCCTTCGAGCCGATGGATTTGATCGGGGATCGCCAGGCGCCGCAGCACCTTAAAATCCTCAACGTACTTTTCCGCCTCGTCCCTCAAGATCTCCGAGAGGGAGAAGCTGTGCAGATCATCCATGGTCATACCCAATTCTCCTCTCTCAGATCCGCCGATTGAACATGCTTCGGTTTGCGCCGGTAAGCAGTCTTCACATTGACACGCTTTGGTCGATACGGCCCTGTGCTCAGCAATGCGGCGAACGCGTTCCGGCGTTTCGAATGCTCTTGTGACTTCTTTGGCATGGCGTGCTCCTCAAGCCTCACCCCTCGCGTGCTCAGCGATCTTCAAGAACCGCGCGAGGCTTTCGTCAGGAAGCTGCCGATAAAGGCGAATGAGCGTGCTATCGCCTGACTTGAGCACGTCGCGGCGGACGGGGCCGGCCATAGTCTCACCGGCTGCGACCTCGGCTTCGTCCAGCTCCATGCCGCGGACAATGGCACCAGTTCGCAGTGCGTCATCCAGGCTGAGCGAGAAAGAGGTGCCGAAGGATGTACCGCATGCGTGGCAATTAGTCGCCGCGACCGGATTCAAGGCACCGCAATCACTGCATGCCTTAAACTTAGGTCCGCCATGGGTTGGAAACACATGGCCGCAACAATCACATTCAGCCGCCGTGATGTCGCATTCGCTGTGACAAGCTGGGCATTTCTTCGTTTTCGGCGTGCCTGGGTCTTTGCGCTTGCCTGGCGACATTTCCTGCTCGATGCGACGTGCGTAAGCCTCGAAGGTTTCGGTGCAAGGCATGACCACATAAGCGCGGGTATCGTCATCGTGACCTTGCGTGCGCACAACGCGTCCGATTGCCTGGCGGAAAGCCAACTCAGTGAGCGCATTTGGCAAGTGGACTAGAACCCGAAGGCGCTTGATATCGACGCCTTCCGAAATCATCGCCACCGAGACAATCCAGCGCTTATCGGTGTTGCGAAACGCTTTGATCCGCGCGTCCGGATTGTTCATCTGGCTGTGAACAATCATGGGCGCTTCGCCCTCGATCGCTTCGATGAGCTTGGCCATATACTCAGCCATCTCAATGTTGGGCGCGATCACCAGACCACCGGCATCGGGCATGCGCAGGCGAAGGTCGTCCAGCTTGCGGCTGCCCCACTCCAGCATGGTTGCCTGGTAGCCAGTCATCAAGGGCGTCACCCCATCTGCCTCGTACTGAGGGGTGCAAGCGAGGCGGTAAAAATCCAACGCGCTTTGCAGACCAGGGATACGCTTAAGCTCCTTGGTCAGCTCAGCGGGTTTATGGCTGGCGACTTCGACACTCTCACCTCCGTCCAGGTCGACCGTGAAATGCCCCTCATGCTTGTGAAAGGTGACAGGACGGCAGTATTCAAGGTCAACTGCCTCACCATATGTGAGCGTGTAAGTGCCGCCCTCAGGATGATCGATCGCCCCGGCATCATCGTATGCGAGCCAGATAGAGCGCTCGCCATCGGAACGGATCGGTGTGCCGGTCAATACCAGAACATGCTTTGCTTTAGCAAAGGCGCTGTCTGCGCTGCTTCCCCAAGCAGCCTCAACCGCAGCGTGATGGTGCTCGTCGCAGATGACAAGCGTGCGAGCAGAGTTGCAGATAGCTTGGAAGCCATCTTGCAGCCCCTGCACAGCTGCCCAAGTCGAGCAGACATCAATGCCAAGGGCATCGATATCACCGTCGGATCCCGTGACCTTGCTCATGAAGCGCCCGGTCACTCGCTGAAAATCAGCCGACCACTGGTTCACCACTTCAGCGCGCGGTGCGATGACCACAACCCGGTCGATCTCGCCGCGGGTGATCAGCTCCTGTGCGATAGTGCAGGCTGCAATGGTTTTGCCGGCACCAGGCGCGGCATTGATGATGAAGTGGCGGTCACCTTCGCTCGAGAGCAACCAGGTGAGAGCCTTGTTGAGGGCTTCGGCCTGCCAATGGCGGAGTTTCATAGTCATCGACTTATTGCCCTTCTTGAGATTGCAGGTCGGGCACAAAGCTTGCCCGTTCTTGGTGATGGTCTTGCCCCCCTTCGAGAAGGGGAAAATGTGGTCGGCGTGAAAGTCGCGACGCAGCTTGCAGCCGCAGGCATCGCACTGACCGCCAGAAATGAGCGCGAGGATTTTTCGCTGTCGTTTGCTGAAACATCGTCTCACTTACTCATCCAGTATTCGGTCAGCTGGATCTCACGCACCGGCAGGTTCTTGGGTGGTTCGAGGACCGCGTATTCATTCACGCGCTTCACGGCGGCAGCGAACGGGACAGGCCTCGATTCAATGGTCCATCCTTCTTTGCGCATCTCGCTGATGACATCGGTGAGGTTCGAAACACCGAAAAGGACAAGCGCTTCTAGGCGTGTAATCGGGTTCCCACCGTGAAGGTGCTCCTTCACGGCCATCGCTATTCCGTATCGTTGGTTCTTCATGCTGCTAGCTCCATCTCGATTGCTTGGTATGGCGGCTTGCGCCGATATGATGGCTCATCGCCACCGAAGAGGGAGCGGACGATGTCACTCTCCCCGTAAAACACTTGCCATCCGTCGCCGGAGGCCATGGCCTGGTCGACTGGCAACTCCTCGAAAGTCGCCGGCTGGTCGCGGAATGAACCGAGGGGCATGACGTCCCGGCCGTCGGCAACATCAACAAGATGCGCCGCCAGTTGCAGAGCTTCCTTTGAGGAGATCTCAGAGCCCAAAGACTCGCGGATCTCGTGATAGAGCTGCTTAATTCGGCTGGGACGGTTCATGCGCGTTCTCCTAGTGTACCGTCGCCGCGGTCGGCGCCGTGTCGGGTTGCTGTTCTTGGGTTGATTGGTCTTCGTCGGCGGCAAGCTTGCTCGCGCATCCGGACTTCACCCCATCCATCACCACGACCATCGCGAGCTCAGGATTGGGCGCAGCGTCCAGACCCAGGACCATTGCTTCCTGAGAGAGGGTGAAGCTGATTTCAGCGGCGTTGTAGTCGGCAGCCAGCAGTTGCTTTACAAAGCTGACAATGACGTCGCTGAGCGGTTCGGATGAAGTTTTTTGCGTCATGCCCCCAACTCTGCAGGGAGCGTGCCAAACTTGAGAAGAAGCCTGATCTCCAAAGGCGAATTTCTATAACTGATTGCTTTTACATGTTTAAAAGTCTTGTCGCTCAATGCAGCGCAAATAAGGCCGCAAATTTTCCAACAACCAAATCGTAAAATTTCTTGTGGTTTAGGAGAAAAATGTTACGCAGTCAGCATGCGCACTCTCTTGGCCTGGATCGGAAACGCAGACCTCAACTCCTCGCGGAACGACGAGGGGCTTGCAGGGCCAATCGGCGGGGCCCTTGCTGTTGGCGACTATGAGCAGGTCATCTTGCTTGCCAACTACAAGGACGAAGACGTCAAAGCCTATTCGGAATGGCTTGTCCGCAATGGCGTGCCTCAGCCAAAGATTGAGAAGGCAAAACTCTCGAGCCCGACGAATTTCCGCGAGATCTACCAGTTAGCAAAGCGCGTGCTGGACGACTTCGCCGCCCAATACGGCAGCACCGACCAATTAACGATCCATCTCAGCCCTGGTACGCCGGCCATGGCAGCAGTCTGGATCATCTTGGCAAGGACCAGGACCACAGCACGCCTGATCCAGTCATCGCCAGAAGAGGGCGTCAAAGAACCTGATATTCCGTTCGACATAGCCGCGGAGTTCATTCCCGATCTTTTCTCTGCGCATGACAAGCGCAGGCTGGAAGAGAGTGGAGAGAAGCCGCCTGAGGCTGCGAGTTTCTATGACATCAACTATCGAAGCGCGGAGATGGAGCGCAGAGTTCGCGATGCTAAGAAGGCGGCATTGCGGAACTTGCCGGTATTGATTGAAGGGGAGACGGGGACAGGTAAAGAGCTCTTCGCACGAGCGATTCATAATAGCAGTCCGCGACGCTCTGCGACCTTCCATGTGGTCAATTGCGGCGCCATCCCTTCAGAACTGGTCGAGTCCGAATTCTTCGGTCACACTAAGGGGGCATTCACTGGGGCGCTTAAGGAGCGCAAAGGCGCATTTGAAGCCGCAAATGGCGGAACGCTCTTTCTCGACGAAATCGGTGAGCTACCCCTTGCGGCGCAGGTCAAGCTCCTGCGAGCATTGCAAGAAGGCGAGATAACGCCTGTTGGCGGGGATAAATCGCGGAAGGTCGATGTGCGCATTATTGCAGCGACCAATCGCAATCTTATGTCGGAAGTTGTCGAAGGGAACTTCCGCGAAGACCTCTATTACAGACTGGCCATTGCGACACTGGACCTTCCGCCCCTCAGAGAGCGCGAGGGAGATATCTGGCTCTTGGCGGAGCGCCTGCTTGAACAAGTCAATCGATCAGCCAGGGAAGAGCCTGGATACAGGCAGAAGAAATTTTCTGCTTCCGCAAAAAAACTTGTCCTAGAGCATTCGTGGCCCGGGAATGTCCGAGAGCTTCTCAATACAATCAAACGGGCGACACTGTTCGCAGATGGCGATGAGATCAGCGGAGATGACATGCGTCGAGCAATTCGGAACGTGCCCAGCAGCGCCAGCCCTTCCGACATCGTTCTGAATCAGGAGCTTTATGAAGGGTTTAAGCTCGACGATAAGATCGACCAAGTGAGGCGCCATTACCTGGAGCGAGCGCTTGAGAAGGCTGGCGAGAATAAGGCCAAGGCTGCCAAGCTGCTCGGCCTTAAGAACGCGCAAAATGTGACGTATTGGCTCGAAAAGCTCAACATTGCATGACTTTGGCACGGCGTTTGCTTATTGGTCCGGCAAGGAATTCTTGACGTGAAATCTGCGAACTTCGAATTTTTGCGCCCAGACTGGAAGGAGCTGGCAGACCTCGGTGGTTTCGCTGAGGCCTATGCCTATGCTGATCCAGCGAGCGCGCTAGTGAAGCTCAGGCTTTTTGCGGAGAATCTCACCAAGGACCTCTATCGAGATCTGAAACTCCCACGGCCCGAGCAAGCCAACTTCATCGACCTACTGGAGGGCGAGCCATTTGCCAGCATCGTGCCCCGGAGCGTGGTTACTAAGCTTCATGCGCTGCGTATGTATGGAAACAAAGCCGCGCACGGCGCGCAGTCCAACACCAGAGATGCGGTCTGGCTTATCAGAGAAGCATTTGAACTCGGCAGCTGGGCTTACATTCAAGCGAACAAGGGTCAACCGGCCGATCTTCCGCAGTTCTCCGAGGTTCCTCAGACGCCTGGCGGCGAGACCAAAGGTCGGCTCAAACGCGAAAAGCGTGAGCTACTCGAAAGGCTGGCCAGCCAAGAAGCGCAGATGGAGAAACTTCTTCAGGAGCTGGAGGATGCCAGGAAGGCAACCGTTGCTGCCGAAGAGTTGAGCGCGCTCAAGAGTTCTTCTGCGGAATTCGAGGAGCCGGAAGAAGATTTGATGGCCTCCTATGCACCGGCAATGGAGCCACTGCAGCCGGCAGCCTTTAACAAATTTGAAGAAATGGCATGGGTCGCCGAGAAGAGTGCGAACCTCCTCGGGTTCGACGAGGCAACCACTCGCCAGCGCATCATCGACAGCCTGATCGCAGCGGCGGGCTGGGATGTCGCTAACGGCGATGCCAGTACGAGTGAAGTGGGCAAAGAGATCGAAGTCCCTTCTCAGCCCACTACAAGCGGCCTTGGATATGCCGACTATGTCCTGTGGGATGACGACGGCACTCCCCTTGCGGTTATCGAAGCGAAGAAAACTGCAGTTGATCCTGAGCTGGGGCGACAGCAGGCCAAACTCTACGCTGACGGGCTTGAGGAGGCGCATGGCCAACGGCCGATCATTTTTTACACCAATGGCTATGATATCTGGATGTGGGACGATGCTGGCGGGTACCCGCCGCGCAAGGTCTACGGATATTATTCGAAGGACAGCCTGCAATATCTGGTCAAGTTCCAACGCGAGAGTCGCAAGGCTCTCAACACCCTTGAGCCGCGCGAAGATGTCGTAAACCGCCTATACCAGATTGAGGCAATCAAGCGCGTCTCAGAACGTTTCACCAACAAGCATCGCAAGGCGCTTGTGGTCCAGGCGACTGGCACCGGCAAAACACGCGTTGCCATTGCCTTGACCGATCTTCTCATTCGCGCCGGGTGGGTCAAACGCGTCCTGTTCCTGTGCGATCGCCGTGAGCTCCGGAAACAGGCGAAGAATGCCTTTGGCGACTTTCTAGGTTCAGAACCCATCAAGATTGTAAGCGGGCGCGTCGATAGCTCGGCCAAAGAGCGCATCTTCTTGGCCACCTATCCTGCGATGAAGAAGGTATTCCAATCCTTCGACGTAGGTTTCTTCGACCTCATCATCGCTGATGAG
Organism: Erythrobacter aurantius; assembly: GCF_023823125.1. Lineage (NCBI taxonomy): Bacteria > Pseudomonadati > Pseudomonadota > Alphaproteobacteria > Sphingomonadales > Erythrobacteraceae > Erythrobacter > Erythrobacter aurantius. The sequence continues at coordinate 3,076,082 of NZ_CP090949.1, forward strand.
TCTCATCGAAGCATCTACAATGTCTATGGTGACATCTTCACCTATTTCGACAGCCTCCAGATTGGCCTGACGGCAACGCCTGTCGATTTCGTGACGCGCAGCACCTTCGATCTCTTCCAGTGCGAAGGGCAGCTCCCGACTGCCAATTACGATCTTGAAGAAGCGGTCAACGAGGGATGGCTAACGCCATTCGAAGTCTTTGAGCATACCACGCAATTTATGCGCGAGGGAATTTCGCTCGACACCCTGACGGCAGAGCAAATCAAGGAGCTCGAAGAACAGGGAGAAGACCCTTCACAATATGATTTTGCCGCCGAGCAGATCGACAGCGTCATCTACAACAAGGATACGAACCGCGAGATCCTCCGTAACTTGATGGAAAACGGGCTCCGCGATGCGACCGGACAAACGCCGGGTAAGAGCATTATCTTTGCGCGCAATCACCAGCATGCAGTCCTACTCCGGCAGCTCTTTGACGAAATGTACCCGCAGTATGGTGGCCGGTTCTGTCAGGTCATCGACAACTATGATCCGCGCGCCGAGCAGCTGATCGATGACTTCAAGGGTAATGACGACGGCAAGAACGATGAGCTTACCATCGCGATCTCTGTCGATATGCTCGATACCGGCATCGACATCCCTGAAATCTTGAACCTGGTTTTCGCAAAGCCGGTCAAATCACCTGTGAAATTTTGGCAGATGATCGGCCGCGGCACGCGCCTGTGTGAAGACCTGTTTGGACCAGGCCAACACAAGACCGTATTCCGGATCTTTGACCACTGGGGCAATTTCGAACGGTTTGAGACCGGATACAAGCCGGCCGAACCCACTCAGTCGAAGTCGCTCATGCAGCTTGTCTTTGAGGAACGGATCAATCTCGCTGAGCTCGCGCTGCGCAAGAGTGAGCCCGCCATTTTCGAGACTGTCATTGAACTGATCGGTCAAGACATCAACGATCTGCCTGAGGAGTCGATCGCTGTTCGCGAGAAATGGCGCGAGAAGCGATCGCTAGCAGCTCCCGAGACACTCAACTCCTTCGCGCCAGCGACCGTGGCAGCCCTGCGCAATACGATTGCGCCGCTCATGCAATGGCGAAACATACGGGGTCATGGCGACGCGAGTGCCTTTGACCTGTTGATGACGCGTATGCAGAGCGCGCTTCTACGCAATGCAAGCAGCATCGGCGACCTGAAGATCGAAATGCTCGACCGGCTCGGCTCACTCCAGATGCACCTGAACCCGGTTAGGGAAAAGGCCGAGATCATCAAGACTGTCAAATCGGATGACTTCTGGGAAGATCTGACGGTCGAGAAGCTTGAAGCGGTCCGCGTGCCGCTGCGCGAGATCATGCGCTACCGCGAGCGTTCAACTGGTACGCCGGTGCCACCAAAGATCATTGATGTGACCGAAGAGACCACTGGCGTACAAACCGGACGCCGAAAGGTCGCTCTTAATGCCGTCAATATGAAGGCTTACCGTCAGGTCGTCGAAGGCGAACTTCGCAAGCACTTCGATGAGAACCCGACGCTGAAGAAGATCCGCCGCGGAGAGCCGGTCTCTGATGCTGATATCGAGAAACTCGTGTCGCTAGTGCTCGTCCAGTCGCCAGGAGCCAATCGCGAAATCCTCGAAGAATTCTTCGCTGCGACGGCAGCACCGCTCGATTTCACAATCCGGTCGATCATCGGTCTCGACCCGGAAGCGGTCGAAGGAAAATTCGCCGAGTTTGCGCGCAAGCATCCCAGCTTGAAGGCCAAGCAAACGAAGTTCCTAGGCCTTCTGAAGAACCATATCTCTCGGTATGGATCGATCACCCGCGAGAAGCTCTACGAAGCCCCCTTCACGGTCGTCGATGTCGACGGACCAGACGGGGTTTTTGAAAACTCCCAAGACATCGATGAACTCATGGAGATCATCGATCAGTTCGCACCGCCCGGCACCTCCGACGGTAGCGAGCAGGCAAGGACGCAAGCATAATGATTACTGGTGAACTCAAGCGCGAAATTGACGCCCTTTGGCAGGAGTTCTGGCAGGGTGGGATTACCAATCCCTTGACGGTGATCGAACAGATCACCTTCCTGATGTTTGCACGCCTGCTCGACATCAATGAGACGCGTGATGAAAATCGCATGCGCCGGACACAAAAACCCTTCAATCGGCGCTTTGATGACAATGAGCAGAGGCTGCGTTGGTCACAGTTTCGGCACCTTGGCGCTGACGAGATGCTGCCGCTCGTTCGCGATGAAGTCTTCCCACACTTCCGCAAGTCCTCCACGAGCGGCACGGCCTTCGCCGAGTTCATGAAAGACGCGCAGTTAATGATCCAGAAGCCGAGCCTTCTGGTGAAAGCGGTCAACATGATCGACAAACTGCCGCTGACCGAAGGGGACACGAAAGGTGACCTCTACGAGTATCTGCTGAGCAAGCTCACCACGGCGGGCATAAACGGGCAGTTCCGCACTCCACGCCATATCATTCGACTGATGGTCGAGATCCTCGATCCGAAGCCAACCGAGACGGTGTGCGACCCCTCTGCCGGTACGGGTGGCTTCCTCGTCGAGACCATGCAGTATCTTTTGAAGGAAAACACCTCCCCTGAAGGGATCATTGAGGAGACGGATCCAGAAACTGGAGCGGTCGAGAAGATCTACACCGGCGATCTTCTCGAAGATCATCGCAAGCATATCCGCGAAGAGATGTTTCACGGCTTCGATTTCGACGCCACCATGCTGCGCATCGCGGCCATGAATATGATGCTGCACGGCGTGGATGACCCTGACATTCACTATCAGGATACTCTCAGCGGCAGCTTCAGCGACCGATATCCAAAATCGGCGAGCAATGGGTTCGATGTAGTACTCGCCAATCCGCCGTTTAAGGGAAGCCTTGATTTTGAGGACGTCGATCCCGGCCTTCTCCGGAAGGTGAAGACCAAGAAGACCGAACTCCTTTTCCTCGTGCTCATTCTGCGCATGCTGAAGACCGGCGGCCGGTCAGCGACGATTGTGCCCGATGGCGTGCTCTTTGGCTCGTCGACCGCGCACGTCGCGCTACGCCGGCAGCTGCTCGATGAGAACCAGCTCGAAGCGGTGATCTCCCTGCCAAGTGGGGTCTTCAAGCCATACGCTGGTGTCTCAACTGGCATCCTGGTATTCACCAAGGGCGGCCGGACCGACAATGTCTTCTTCTATGATGTGGAGGCCGACGGCTTCTCGCTAGACGACAAGCGCGATCCTGTTGAAGCGAATGATCTGCCAGGCTGTCTTGAAGCTTGGAAGAACCGTGATCCGCTCAAAGATACAGATCGGACCCAGAAGGCATTCTTCGTGCCGGCGGAGGACATTCGCGAGGCGAATTATGACCTATCGCTTAGCCGATACAAGGAACTCATCTATGAGGAGGAAACGTATGACCCTCCTGCAGAAATCCTCAAACGCATGAAGGACCTCAACGACGAGATCAGCGAAGATCTCGTTGAACTTGAGAGGCTACTTGGATGACTGCGACAATCCCTTTGGGCGACCTTGTCGAAATTAAGGGCGGCGGAACGCCCAGCCGTGCTCAAAGTACTTTTTGGGATGGCCCTATCCCGTGGGCGACTGTGAAGGATTTCAAGACCACGACACTAGATCGCACAATCGAAACGATCACCGAAGCAGGTCTAAACAATTCGTCCGCGAACCTAATTCCTGCGGGCTCGATTATCGTGCCAACGCGCATGGCGGTGGGAAAAGCCGCCATCAACAACATTGATATCGCCATCAATCAGGATCTCAAAGCGCTCTTGCCGAATGCAGCAATAGACAGACGCTTCCTACTACATTTCCTCGTTTCAAAAAGTGAGTTCCTCAATTCCCGGGCCCAAGGCGCGACAGTCAAAGGGATCAAGTTGGATGTTCTAAGAGAGCTTCCGGTTCCTGATCTTCCAACCAGCGAACAGCAACGCATTGCTGCGATCCTCGACAAGGCAGACGCCATTCGCCGCAGGCGTGAGGAAGCTCTCAGCTTGGCGGATGCGTTTCTGCGGTCAGTATTCCTGGATATGTTTGGAGATCCTGTCACGAACCAGAGAGGTTATCGGCAAATTCCTTTGGGAGAGATCATAAAGGTTTCGAGTGGCAATGGCCTCACAGCAAGGATGATGGATCCAGAGGGAAAATACCCTGTTTACGGTGGCAACGGCATCAATGGCTGTCACGCCGAATATATGTTCGAGGAACCGCAGATAGTCATCGGTAGAGTGGGAGTTTATTGCGGCGCTGTTCACGTCAGCAAGCCAAAATCTTGGATTACAGATAATGCCCTGTACGTTAAGGAATTTAGGATTCCAATCAACCGAACCTACCTCGAATGGGCTCTACGATTTGCAGATCTTAATCAGTACGCCGGGCGAGCGGCTCAGCCGCTAATTTCTGGAAGCAGAATTTACCCTGTAGAGATTGTCGTCCCCGACGATAACGAACAAGCAAAGTTTGAGTGTGTCGTTCATCAGCATGAAGAGCTCGTAGCCTCTCTCCGATCCGCTTCGGCAAAAGCGAACGACTTGTTTGGCTCGCTTGCGCAGCGCGCGTTTCACGGCGAGCTGTAGGAACAGAAAATGCGTCTCAGTCATATCGAAATCGAGAACTTCAAAGGCATAGGAGCGAAGCAAAGCATCGACCTTGCACCAATCACGCTGCTTTTTGGCCCAAACAGTGCCGGCAAGAGCACGATACTTCAGGCTCTGCATTACCTTCGTGAGATTCTTGAAAGAAACAATCCTGACCCGGATCAAACTATCGCTGGTGGTCTGACGGACCTCGGTGGCTTTGCTACGCTCGTACATAATCATGATCTGAGCCAGCCGATCCGTATTAAGGCTCGCCTCGACCTTTCCGAAGATCAGGGCAGCGATCTGCTCCCTTTGAATTCGGGTGTGCGCTGGAAGGATGATGAGTTTTCGCAGCTGGGTATTCGCTATCTAATAGGAGAGAACACCGAGCTCCGCGACTATGCCGTCGTCCAAGAGATTGGTCTTGAAATCGAGGTCAGGTGGAGTGATCTCGCTGGCGGTCCATATGTGCCATCCATCTCAGTCGAGATAGATGGCGAGCACCTAGCCGAAATCGTCTCACCAGCGCAGCCAGGACGCGCACGTTTGTGTAACATCGCGTTTGATCATCCTATTCTTAGACCAATCCTCGATCCACTTGAGGATGAACAGCTTGACCTAGATGACAAAGAGAGTCCGCTAAAAGAACAGTTTTTAGACCTCTCAAGACTGATGTCTATGGTCCCAGGCTTGCAAGGAAAGCCGCTCGAACTTGGCTCCGGCGTAAGCGGTGCACTAAGAAATCAACTAAGAGAACGACTGAGCGCAACCAACTCTCGGGATTCCAAGTTCGAACCCATTTATGACGCTGAAGAAGTCGAAAAGTCATCCTATGCTGTTGCAGTCGCGACCGAATTCGGTGCTCTGCCGAATATCGATCGTCCAATGGAGGTCGATCTCAGGGACATTGATCCAGATGACATTGCAGAAGCTGAAGCAAGTTTACCAGACTTCTTCCAAAGGCCTGGAACAGGGAAGACTCAGAGAGCTATCGATATTGAGATGAAACGCCGGCGAGGGTTGTCCGAGCTTCTCGACGAGTTGGTGCTCGGACCTGTGAGAGTTGTTCGCGATTACCTGTCAACGATGACATACATCGGCCCCCTCAGGGAAATCCCAAACCGCGCCTACAAGCCACGACTTTCACCTGATGAATCGCGTTGGGCTCAGGGACTCGCTGCCTGGGATATACTTTACACCCAACCAACCGACGATCTCTTAGACGTTGTAAATGGGTGGATGTCATCAAGCGAGCGGCTGCAAACAGGGTATCGCCTTAGCAAAATCCAATCGAAACAGATTCCAACCTCAAGCGGCTTTCATCAACTGTTCCAGCGTGGGATCGAGGAAGACGATCTGGGCGACTTGCAAGAGCTCTACATGTCGATGCCAACGTCGACAGAAATTGCTCTGGTAGACGTTAACCGGGGCACCATGGTTTCGCCTAGCGACGTAGGGGTAGGCATTTCTCAGATGGTGCCTGTAGTGGTTGCCTGCCTCATGGAGCCAAAAGGCCTCGTGGCGATCGAGCAACCTGAATTGCATATCCATCCCGCAATTCAGGTGGGCTTAGGAGACCTATTCATTGAGGCAACTCAAGGGCCTCAACCCGCTATTGGCGCGGAACGAACAGTGCTGATTGAGACCCACAGTGAACACCTTATGCTCCGGCTTCTTCGGCGTGTTCGAGAGAAGACCGACAACGAACTTTCTCCTGGATTCAAAGGTCTTACATCAAGGGACCTGTCAGTCATCTACGTCGACAACGACACCCAAGGGACCCAATTCAAGAAACTGCGAGTCAGTGAGGATGGTGACTTCCTTGATCGTTGGCCTCGTGGCTTTTTCGATGAACGGGCGGAGGAGCTTTTCTAATGCACTCCGAATACGCCGTAGAGCCCACTGCTATTGGATCTGATTGGCCAACCTTTAAATATCTCATTGAAAAGTTTAGTTTCGATAAGGGGCGCCTGATTTCTCGCTTGCCTTCGAAATGGGAAAAGAAGGTTATCGCCGCGGCCAAGGACGCAAACCTTTCAGACGTCCAGATCTCAAGCATCATCGAAAGGCTGAAAAGTACCAAGAAAGCGCGTGTCTTCGATCTGGGGCGCAAAATTGAGAATGGTGAAGATTGGATCGATAGCGTGTTGAGGGAGCATGCAAGCCGGCCATTCCGAGGGATCATTTGCAAGGAAAAGCCAACTGGTTGCGCCGAGGCACTCACGGCAGATGATTGCGACGACGACCACCCGCTCTTCAAGGTGTCGAGAAGTCGAGATGTGAACCGCGTGGCCGATGAGATTTCTGACGCGCTCTTCTTTCTCTTAGCCCCTGCAACGGAGATAGATGTAGTCGATCCATTCTTTGACCTCCGGCCGAGCAAAGGGGATTTTTTGGGTCCTATCGCTGCATTGCTTGCCAAACTGGCGGCAGCAGGGTTCTCCGACAAGACGCTTCGGATTCACTATCGAACTCATGATTCGAGGCCTCCCGATCATATGGTTGCCAAGGACGCGCCAGGCTTAACGGCCGGCCTTATTCCGCCAGGCTTCAAGCTACAGCTCTTTGAATGGGCGGAGATCGAGGGCGGGAAAGACCTTCACGATCGGTTCTTTCTTACGAATTTTGGCGGCATCCAAATTGGAATTGGTCCCGCAGCGGCAGCTGAAGGCAAAGACACCACGTTCACACTCCTTGATGATGACCATGCCCAAGATTGGCGATCACGCTTTGAGCTAAATGCGACAATCTACAATCGAATTGGGCGCATCGTGGAGATAGACTCTCAAGGCAATGTGGCGCTCATCTGATCGACTCATAACTTTCGATTTCTAGCTGAAATCACTCGACTTCCCTTCCATTCCAAGCATTGCTGTTCGTGAGGTTACGAGCGCCAATCGAGCACGTCACGACCTGACCCGGCCACCAGATCAGCGATGCCCGGGCTCTGAGTGGTGGGAGCGGCAATGCGCTGCTCCGATCATAGGAGACCACCCATGGCTACGAAGAAGAACCCGCAAGCAACACCGAAGACCAGCAAGATCGCCGACGTCATTGCACTGCTGCAACGAAGCGAAGGCGCAACGCTCGACGAGATAGTCAGGACGACAGGCTGGCAACCCCATTCAGCACGCGCTGCACTGACCGGCCTCAAGAAGAAGGGCCACTTCATCGAGAAAACGAAGCATAGCGACGTGACCTTCTACCGTATCAACGGGGCCTCGTGATGCAGCGCGCCGATCTCGATACCGAACTGGCTGCGCTGGCGACACTGTCGCTGGCGCAGCTGCGCGAGAAGTGGAAGCAGGTTACTGACAAACCGGCCCCACGTGTCAGTGCGGCAATGCTGCGCCTGGCCCTTGCCTGGGAATTGCAGGTCAGCGTCTATGGCGGGCTGTCACGCCGAACACAGCAGACATTGGATCAGCTTGCACGCGGCAACACTCAGACCCGCGCTACCCAGCCCGGCATGCGGCTCATGCGCGAGTGGAACGGCACGCTGCACGTGGTCACTGTCGATGATGACGGAACCATTCGCTGGAACGACCAGCAATGGAAGTCGCTGAGCGCAGTTGCGCGTGCCATCACTGGAACGCGCTGGTCAGGGCCCGCTTTCTTCGGATTGAAGCCGAGGAGAGCAGCATGAAGAGTATTCGCTGCGCCATCTACACCCGCAAGTCGAGCGATGAGGGGCTGGAGCAGGATTTCAATTCGCTTGATGCACAGCGCGAAGCCTGTGCTGCCTATGTGCTGAGCCAGGCCAGCGAGGGCTGGAAACTTGTGCCTGACCACTATGATGATGGCGGATTGTCGGGAGGAACGTTGGAGCGCCCTTCCCTCCAGCGGCTGCTGGGTGATGTGAAGCAGGGCCTTGTCGATATCATCGTCGTCTACAAGGTCGATCGCCTGACTCGTTCGCTGCTCGATTTCTCGAAACTGGTCGAAACCTTCGATGAAGCCAAGGTCAGCTTTGTCTCGGTGACCCAGTCATTCAATACGACCACCAGTATGGGCAGACTGACGCTCAACATGCTCTTGTCCTTCGCCCAGTTTGAACGCGAAGTCACCGCCGAACGTATTCGCGATAAGATTGCTGCATCGAAAGCAAAGGGCATGTGGATGGGCGGGGTCCCGCCGCTGGGATACAAGCCCGATGGTCGCAGCCTTGCCATTTTCGAAGAGCATGCGGCGATCGTGCGCGACATCTTCCACCGCTATCGCAATGTAGGCAAAGTCAGGCAGGTTGCAGAAGAGCTGGCACGCGAGGGCATCCATGCACCTTTGCGCCTGACAGCAAATGGCAAGAGTTATGGCGGACGTCCCTTCTCCCGCGGCAACCTCTATCACCTCCTCAAGAACCCGATCTATTCCGGAGACATTGCCCATAAGGACAAGACTTATTCAGGGATGCATGAAGCCATCATTCCCAAGGAAGAATGGGAAGCGGTCCAGCAGCAACTGACCGAGAATACGCAAGGGACACGAAAGGCGAGACAACAAAACCGCAGCCTACTCGCCGGCATCCTGTTTGACGAGCATGGAAGGCCTCTGCAGGCCGTGCACACCTGCAAGGGTAACAAGCGCTATCGCTATTATGTCAGCCGTACGGACGATCTGACAGGTGTCGACGACACAAGACCCGTCCTGCGCATGCCCGCCAAGGAGATCGAACAGGTTGTTCGCGGTGAGTTGAGAAAGCTTCTGATAGATCCGCTCACTCTTGCTGGACAAGCCGGATTGCACATTACGCCTGCAGTGCTGGGACAGATCCAGGCCATTGCAGATGAGAGCTACGCTATGCTGATCCGTGGAGGCTCAACGCTCCTGCGCGATCTTATCTCCAAAGCAGTGGTTTACCCCAACAGGCTCACATTTGAGCTCTCCTGCCAGGGGATCGCGGAGTTGTTCGAGCTTTCGCAGTCCGATCATGGGCCAGGGACAATCACACATGAAACTGCGGTTAGACTCACAAGGTCAGGCTTGGCCATGCGGCTTGTACATGACGGTGGAGTCCCGGCAGCCCCGCGCGAGCCAGACCCGGCACTGCTTCGCCTTCTGCTCCAGGCACGAGCCTGGTGGGCCGAGCTGGCAAAGGGCGAGACGGACATCGCCAAGCTCTCGCGCAAGGAGGGCATGACCGCCTCCTGGATGACGCGCGTGGTCAGGCTGGTGTTCCTCGCTCCCGAAGTCGTCGAGGCCGTTCTCGCGGGGCGGGTAGGAGCCGGATTAGACGCAAAAAGCCTCCTAGCTTCTGGCGGAGTTGACGCCAACTGGTCGAAGCAAAGAGCGCATTTCCTGCCTCTGTCCAAAAACGGACTTGCATAGTGCTCCCTGTTATGGCCCATTAGCAAGCCAACGACCTGGCACGGCAAGTGCGGGTGAGCCCAAAGTTCATTCCGCACTTGGATGTAGGCCCCTAGTTCATGGGGCCAGGTCCTGAACTCCGATTGGAGACAGGACCGACTGCACGCCCAGCGCCTCCTCCATCGGAACCAACCGAAGGAGGACATAATGAAACTCAAAGACCATCCCAAGAAGACGCCTCATGGCAGTCATCAGCCTGCCAACAAGAGCAAACTGCTTGCCAACAAACTGAAGGCGCAGCTGCAGAAGAAGTCGCGCGCCCGCCGCGATCGCCATGCAGCCGCATCCAGCGTCGCAAGTGCGGCAACGTTCCACGGCCGCAACGATTTGCAGCCCGATCTGCAGCTCGTAGAAAAACCGATCGAGGCCCTGCGACCGTCACCCGACCGGGCACGCATCACCACACCCCAGCAGCTCGAAGGGGTTATCAAGTCGATCAAGCGGCTGGGCCTGGTGCTTCCCGTGCTCATCGATGGATCAGATACGATTGTCTCCGGCCATGTGATCTGGGAAGCAGCAAGTAAGCTTGGCTTCGAGACCATCAGCTGCATTGTCATCGAGCATCTCGACGAAACGGAGCTCAAGGCACTTTCGCTCGCTCTCAACCGCATGGCAGAAACGGGAGGCTGGGATCTCGAACTGCTCCGCGAGCAGATGATCGCCATCGAGTCTGCCGGAATCGAACTCACCACAACCGGCTTTACCCTGCCCGAGATCGATCAGATCCTCATTGTCAGTGAACCCTTCGAAGAAGAGGAAGAACCTGAAGAAGGCGAAACAGCCGAGGGGGACATCAACACCGTCTCTCGCGAGGCTGATCTCTTTCAGTTGGGTGACCACCGTTTACTGTGCGGCGATGCTCTGATTGCAGCATCCTACGAGCTACTCCTTGAAGGGTTTCTCGCACACTGCGTCTTCAGTGATCCGCCCTATAACTGCCCGATCGATGGTTTCGTCAGCGGCCTGGGCCAGCACAAACACGAAAATTTCGCCATGGCAGTCGGCGAGATGGACCAGGAAGCGTTCCGCGACTTCCTCAAGACGTACCTCGCACACTGCAAGTCCTATACCTCCGAAGGCGCTATCACCTTCGCCTGCATGGACTGGCGGCAGATAGAGCAGCTCCTTCTCGCCGCAGACGATGCCGGCCTCAAGCGGACCAACGTTGCCGTCTGGAATAAGGGCTCTGGCGGCATGGGAGGCATCTACCGCTCGGCACATGAGTTCATCGCTGTGCTGTGCAATGGCAAGACGCCTGCAACGAATAATGTCGAACTCGGCCGCCACGGGCGCGATCGCACCAATGTGTGGTCCTATCCAGGCGCCAACCGCCGCGGTTCCTCCTCCTGCAAGGCCTTGGCTGACCACCCTACTCCCAAGCCGATCGAGCTGGTCGAGGATGCCCTGCTGGACGTGAGCAACAGGGGTGAGATCGTGCTCGATCCCTTCCTCGGTTCGGGCACGACCATGATCGCCGCCGAGCGTGTCGGGCGCATCTGCTGCGGCATCGAACTCGATCCCAAATATGTCGATCGCGCCATCCGTCGCTGGGAAGCTTTCACGGGGGAGCACGCCATCCACGTCGCAACCGGAATGACGTTCGAGGAACTCGGCCATGCCCGCGCCTCGGCACAGGAGGACAGCCATGACTGATAAACCCAAGAAGAAGCCCTCGAAGTGGGGCTATGGCAAGACCGATCCCGACACTCACTGGAAGAAGGGGTGTAAGTCTCCCAACCCGAAGGGTCGACCTAAGGGATCGAAGAACCAGAAGACCCTATGGAAGGAGGCGGTGGAGAAGAAGATCACCGTCACTTTCGACGGCGAGACCCAGAAGATGACCAAGCAGCAGCTATACTACCATCAGCTAGCGCAGAAGGCTGCAGCCGGAGATCTGAAGGCAACCGCAATGCTGCTTAGCCTCGACGAGAAATTCGATCCGGGCGAGACCATCCCGCCTACAAAGGAGGAGTCAGCAGCTGACTTCGACACGCTCGAAGAATGGCTCAAGCTGAAGGAGACGTTCAAGGTTTTCAAGAAACCGGATGAGGAGAAAGACGATGGCTGATCCATTTGAACTCCGCGCGGCCGTGGACGAGTTATGCCGCAGGGACTTTTTTGCCTTCGCCATCCGCGCCTTCCCGGTTCTAGAGCCTGGCAAGCTTTTGATGGCACCGCATATCGCGATCATCTGCTTCCTGCTGATGAAGGTTTTCAAAGGCGATGTCAGGCGTGCGCTGGTCTGCATCCCGCCGCGCTATCTCAAGACCTATCTGATCTCGATCGCCTATCCCGCATGGCTGCTGGGGAAAGACCCGAAGACCCGCATCATCTGCGCTTCCTACGGTACCGATCTCGCCGAGAAGTTCAGTGCTGACTGCCTAAAACTGATGAAGTCCCCTTTTTACAAGCGCATCTTTCCCTACACCCATCTCGACCCAAAGCAGCAGAACAAGACCGAGGTCGGAACCACCGTTGGCGGCTACCGCTTTGCCACCTCTACGGGCGCAACGCTCACAGGGCGTGGTGCCGATATCATCATCATCGACGACCCGCTCAAGGCAAGCGAAGGCCACTCACCAACAGCACGCGCCAAATGCACCGAGTGGTTCCAGTCGACTATCCACACGCGTTTCAATGATCCCAAGAAGGGCAAGCTGATAGTGGTGGCCCAACGTCTGCATCAGGACGATCTTCCCGGTCACATCATGCAGACTGGCGGTTGGGAGGAACTCATCCTGCCGGCCATCCAGCCGGTGACCAAGGTCTTCGATATTGTCGAGGGTGGTCTGAAAGTCCGCTTCAAGGCCGGCCGTGTCCTTCAGCCCGAGCGCCATGATCTCAAGGACCTTGCCGAGCTCAAGAAGGAAATGGGGGAGTTCGATTTCGAAGCCCAGTTCAACCAGAGCCCACTGCCTCCAGGCGGGGCTATCTTCCGCGAGGAATGGATCAAGCGCGAGGAAAAGCCGCCCAAGCCTTCACAAATCCAAGCGATCATCCAGAGCTGGGATACCGCCTATGAGTCCGATGAGGACAGCGCCTGGAGCGTCTGCACTACCTGGGCCAAATGTCCCGATGGCTTTCACCTACTCGACGTCTGGCGTGGCAGGCCCTCCTTTCCTGACCTGCGCAAACAGGTTTACGCTCTCAAGAAGGCCTGGAAGGCGAATTTGGTAGTCGTCGAGAAGAAGGCGAGCGGGATCAGCCTGATCCAGGAAATCGAGTTGCTCGATGGACAGAAATGGCTCATCAACATCTCCCCGCAAAAGGGCAAGGTCGAGCGCGCCGAGCAGCAGGCCGTCAAGTTTGAGCAAGGCAAGGTCTGGCTTCCGACAGAAGCACCTTGGCTCGCCGCCTACGAGGCCGAGCTCTTCAGCTTCCCTCACTGCAACTTCAATGATCAGGTGGACTCCACCGTTCAGCTGCTCGCTGCTTCGGATTACACCGGATTCAAGCACAGACTGAAGTACCTGTAAGTCTCAGCTCCGTTCTTGCTAGGGCGCGATCTCACCAGAAGATCGCGCCCTTTGCTGTGCGTGTAAGCGCAGTCATTGTCGCGCGTGCAATCCGCGCGGTCTTCCGTGTTTTCGAGGTCCAGCGCTCCGGCCAACCTACTGTTTCTATAGGGCTCTCTGTCTGCTCAGAGTGCATTTTCCGTGTTTTTCGCGCGAAATTCCGTGTTTTTTGGCCGATAACACGGAAAAATCCCGATCCCGTACCTACGAAAATAGCCACAGAGAAAACCGGGCAATGTGCGGCGAATTCTCTCCCCACGCTGTTCTCTGTGGTACGGTTTGAACGCCTGAAGGCCGCAGAACTGCGCGGTTCTGCCGAGCCAATTCTCGGTTATCAGGAAAGCCCCAGACTAGGTGGCGGTGCTGTCAGTCTACTCCGAACCCGTCTCCACTTGGCAGAGTTCGCCCTACCCTCATGATCGACTAGGCCATGAGGTTTTGCCACTCAGCCAAAGCAGCTGAGCGGCGGGTCTTGTAGGTCTGGCGGTCGATCAGGTGGTGTTCGAGGTTGAAGTGGTTGTGGACGCTGGCATGGACCGAGGCGAACTTCTGCAAGCTTTTCATCTGTCGGAACTTGAGCATTGCCCGCTCTCGACGTCGGAACGGCAGTCGGCTGTTTTCCACCCGGTTGTTGGCCCAGCGCCCCACCTCCTGCTTGTCGCTATTTCCGAGCTCGCTCATTGCCGCCTTTTAGGAACGCAGACAGTCGGTAGTGACTGTCTCCGGTGAACCGTGGCGCCTCAGCGCCTTCTTCATGAGCCTGAGCGCTGCCTTCTTGTCGCGGGCCTTGGTGACGTAGCTCTCGAGCACCTCGTCTTCCTGGTCGACCGCTCGCCACAGATAGTGCATCTCGCCATTGATCTTCACGTAGACCTCATCAAGGTGCCACTTCCGCTGCCGAAATCCCTTCATCCGGCTCACGCGCTGGCATCTCACATCTACAGCGAAAATCGGACCGAAGCGGTTCCACCAATGCCTTACCGTCTTATGGCAAATGTCGATCCCGCGCTCGGCCAGCAAATCCTCGACGTTCCGCTAGCTCAGCGGAAAGCGGACGTACATCATCACCACAATGCGGAGCACCTCGGGAGATGAGTTGAAATACCGAAACGGACTTTCGGGCGTTCTGGGTCTGGGCATCTGTGCGCCCTGACCCGCAAGCCTCATCCGTCAAAGAGGTGCGTTTGCTCTGACAGAGCCCGACAAGTCCGTCAGGCGGCCGTCTATCCGACAAAACCCAACTCAATCTCAGGCAGTGAACCTAGCAGTCGCGGTCAGAGATAGCCGCCATTCTGATAAATCAAGGGAGCAATATCACCACCCAAACGGACGTCGGATACTTCTCCGACTACGATGGAGTGCGTTCCGTATGGGAAGGTCCGAGAGACGACACAGACGATATTGGCCTGCGCATCTGCCAATACAGGTAGCTTGCTTGATGGATCGACTGACCAGCAATCACCTACAAACCGCTCGTTTCGACGTGCTGGACTTCCGAATGCATCGCAGATGTCTCTTTGATCTCGCGACAACAAGTTGATGCAGAAAGATCGACCCTCGTTCATGCACGAATGGAACGTGGCTGATCGATTTACGCAGACAAGAAGCGAAGGAGGTTCAATCGTGAGCGAAGTGATCGATGAAGCTGCCATGCCAAGCGGACCGACCGGCCCATTGGCGGTGAGCACACCCACAGCAGACGCCAGTCTGCGCATAGCGGCTCGAAAGTCTTCATTCAGCTCCGGGCTGGGGCTACGGGCGTGATCCAATCTTCCCTCTCTGTCAGCTGCATCGCACGGCCACGCCCCTTTGAGAAACACAAGCGCTCCCATGGGGCGGCTGGATCGGGCTGCGACTATTGAAAAGAAGGGTAAGGCCGAGGCGATTTAAACGCGACTCGCGACGCGCTCGTTTCGGCTCAGAGTGAGCCACACAAGGGGCTAATCCAGGCCTCGGCCTTGCCGCACGCTCGCAAGATCGAGCGAACCCAGAACCGATGGATTTCCGGTAAAGATCGACTATTTTACATCACGTCGCACAATCCGCCAGCCGTGCTCCCGATGCGCCCACTCATCTAAATAATCGCCGCAAGTGTCGAATATCGCTCCACCCAAATCGTTGCGGCACTGGTGTCGGGCCTGCACATAGGCTTGGCTCGTCGCGTGATCACCGCTCACCTCGATGGCATAGCTTCCAATCAAGTGCTGCGTGGGGCCGCAGCTGCCGAGAAATTGCTGCAACATATTGCGCATGCTTTTGATCCCCGCCTGCTCCCCTCCGATCCCATAGTTGAAGGTCACATCAGCTGCGAAGACCTGGTCAATTGCGTCATACTGCTTGCCGTCGAGGACGCGGGCGAAGCGAGCAAGCCGGTTGGCAACCTCGCGCTCGCCGATGAGCTGCTGCAAGTCAGGTTCGTTCACCATGATGTCCCCTCGCCTTCAAGCGGAATTTTTTTAGCGTGTTATTGAGAAATTTCACCGATCGTTTGGATCGTGCAGACCCTGTCGAGGCCAAGCACATGCGCGACCCGACCGGTTGCAACAAATGAGGCGACAGCGTGCGTTAGTTCGACGATCTCGTCATCCGAGAATGACCCGTGCGCACGCGCCCAAAAATCGTCGTCGACCGAGAGCGCCTGTGGCTCCTCGCAAAACCGCTCGGCCAGTTCGATCGCGACCCGCTCGCGCGCGTTGAAGCCTTCGTAGGTCTTCCAGGCGGAGACGTTTTGGTAAAAGTCCTCATCAGGGGCATCGCCATTGTCGACCACACTCCCGACCTTCGATCCGTCGTAGGACGCCATGTCACGCTTGGCACGGAAGGCACGGCAGACGAGACAGCCATTTATCTCAGCCGTGCGCGCACGAGCGGCTTCGAATACGCGCAGGGGCAGCGTGGTGCGGCGATAGACCGTCTGCGAGAATTGTGAGACCGATCCGACGATCTCCCCAGCATAGTGCAAACCGAGGTTTGAGTAGGGATCAGCGACGTCCTCCGGCATGGCGATACGCATTTTTCAATTCTCCCTGCTTGTTATGGCTTGAACGGCTTGGGTGGGCACGGCAGCCAGTGCCGCTTGCAATGCGGCGAGCAGTCCGGGCGTGGTGCGTCCAAATCGCGCGCCTAGGCTCATCCCCTGGCTGGTCGCGATCAGCAATTGCGCGATTTGATCAGAGTCGAGGTCCGTTCGGACGCTGCCATCGCCTTGCCCTCGCCCGATAGCGTCGGCGAGGGCACGATGGATCCTGTCGTAATAGTGGTCGATGATTGCGTTGACCGCGTCATCTGACCGCCCCATTTCGATAACGGTGTTGGCGATGAAACAACCGTTGCTGACGTTCGCTCTTTCGCCGTCGACTGCCAAGCGTGTTGATGCTTCGCCGAAATATCTCATGATGGCATCCAGCCCGGTCCCCGAAGCGAGACCCTCCAAGAACTCTGCAGCGATTGTGTCGGCATAGCTTTCAAGTGCAATGTGAAAGATCCCGCGCTTCCCGCCGAATGCACCATAGAGGCTGTGGCGATTGAGGCGGGTTCGACGCGTGAGTGCATCGACATCGACACCGCAAAATCCTCTCGCCCAAAAGCTGCTGAGCGCTTCGGAAATCACCGCGTCACGATCGTAGGCAGGCTGTCTCGCCACAAATCCTCCAAATGCAGAATATTTATTCTGTTATCGGTGATGATGTGTCGGGCTGCAAGTGCGTCTATGCGAATGCGAGTTGAACCAGAACCTCGTGCAATTTCACGTTGGCGATGAGATTGAGAGGAATGCCATGTCATTGAAACTCTGCCCGTTTGGCACCTTGCGGGTCTTCCCGGAGGGCTCGTTCAGCCATCCTGGCCCGATCACAACGCGCGCCGCTGCCCCACTCCTTTCGGTTGAGTGGAAGACCGAGGTTCTCGGCGAAGTCAGCTTGCGAGTGGGTATGGGTAGCTATTTGCAGGGCGCTTACGCTGCACATGTTACCGTGCGCATGGCGCTCGAGACTGAAGATGGCGTGCCGTTTTTCTTCGAATACAAGTCTGTCGGAGACATGGAGAGCCATGTTCGCGGCGAAACGCCGGTCTTCCTCGCAGGCCTGATTGAGATTGACCCGTCAATCGAGCGCTACGCTTGGCTGAACCGGGTACAATTCGTGGGTCGAGGCATGCTCTCCATGGACCCAATCTGTCAGACCTACGACATGGACTATACCGCGCCGTGATCTGGGAAGGTCAGCCAAGGCAATAGACGCAGATCTTATTTCCTTCCGGATCACGGAAATAGCCAAGATGAGAACCCGGCGCGCGTTCTCCGGGATCACCTTCGTTGCTGGCGCCGAGTTCCATAGCCTTGGCATGGAAATCATTCATGGCTTCGACGGTCTCAAATTTGATCCCGAACATCGTCCCATTGCCCGGCACGGCGGCCTTACCATCATAGGGCGTCAGCACGCCAAACATCGATACCCCATCACCATAGATGCGGCCGCGCTCGTCGAAGTTCATGATGACCCCCCAACCTATCGAGCTCAGCAGCGGATCATAGAACCGCGCCGCGCGGTCGAAATCGAGAACGGAAACATTGCAATAGCTCAGGCTTGGCATGGTCACCTCGGTACTTGGGTTTAGACGTTGATCATACGGACAGCGGATCGACCGGCAATCCTTCCGGAATAGACGCAATCAGCCAGCGAAATCCCGCTCACATAGCGATGCGACGAGATGCCGACGGCGTTCTTGCCAGCGGCGAAGAGTTTGGCGATCGGTTGCCCGTCAGCGTCGAGTGCCTGTCCAGAGCGGGTATCGACCGTGATCCCGCCAAGCGAGATCGAAGGGCATAGATAACGTTTGTTCGCGATCGAGATGTCGATCGCGTGGAATGGCGCCCCGACAATCTGGCCGGTGAAGTCGGCGTGCTTGGGGAAACGAGCTGTTTCATCGCCTGCGGATGCGCGATTGTAATGGCCGACAGCGTCAATAAGCGTAGCCGGATCCATCCCGCATTTTTCTGCAAGCTCGGACAGTGTTCGCCCCTTTTTTGAGCCGAGCAGCATTCCCATCAAGGTCGGCGCGCCCTGCAGGCGGAACAGTTTGCCCTTCCCTGGCAAGGCTTGCCGCAGCGCAGACTTCCAGAGGAGGTGATCGACGATGATATAGGCCCTGCCATCAGCCTCCTGCGCAATCGCATGACCGATTGTGCCGCCGTAGCAATCTTCGGCTACGAAGCGCTTACCCTGCGCATCGACGACAATTCCCGTGGCCAAAGCTCGGGGCGGCTGAAACTGGCGCCAAGCAGAGATATTGTCGAGCCTATCAACCGCAGCTCCGGCGCTCTGACCGAGACGAATACCCGAGCCATCACATCCGATGCTTCCAAGCGCAATTGCTCCCGAATAGGCTGGAGCGTGGTGCGCGACCATCTCGCGGTTATGGACAAACCCCCCGGCGGTAAGGATCACTGCCCGATTGGCTCGAATTGATCTTGCGACTGCGTTCTCGCGGCTGATCCGATCAGCGCGGCTTTTCAGTTTTGCGGCAACCGAAGGGAAAAGTAGCGCACGCGAACTGCCGAATCTCTCATTGAGTTTTTCAAGCTCGCGAGCAGCCTTGCTGGCCGGATCGACAGTTTTGGTTTCAATTCCCTCGATCGTCCCGTTTGACGACAGCAAGATCCGCTGCGCATCGCTGAACCGGTAGACCCGCAGGCCCTTTGCCAAGGCCGAACGCAACAGTGCGTCGTAGAAACGATGACCAGTTAGCCCCTTACCGAAAGTCCGGTGCCCGCGCTGCGCAGGTGTTGCCTGTTTGGCATAAGTGACTTGCGCTTCATTGCCCGAAAAATAGAGATAGTATCCGTCAGGCGGATAGGAAGTCTTGATCGGGCAGACGGTGCTCGCAAACTCCACCCCATTGCGCTGGAGCCATTCGGATTGCTCGACGCTCGTCTGGCAGAAATCCATCAGCGTCTCTGCCGGAACCGCATCGCCGACCTCCTGCTGGAGATAGGCGAACATGTTTTCGGGGTCGTCGTCGACATTTGCTTCGCGCTGCTGCTGCGTGCCACCACCTGCATAGAAAACACCGCCCGACATGCGTGTCGCTCCGCCCCCGGCAAAGCGATCGACAGCGATCACCGAGGCCCCCGCGTCGAGCGCCTCGATCGCCGCGCAAACGCCTGCCCCGCCCAGCCCGACGATGACGATATCAGCGGCATCGTCCCATGCGATCTCGACGTCTTCTCCGAGGCAGGCTGGTGCCCCTACACGCGAATGCCAGTGCGGATCGCCAGGTTTCAAACGCTTACCCAATCACGGCTACAGAAATTTGCCGACGGAAGCAGGAGAGAGAGTCGCTCCCGCCGGAAGGGTTCTTCTGCCCCAATTACTTGAACTTGAAATTCGCCTGGATCGCGAGCGTGCGGCCGCGCTGCACCTGCTGGGTGTAAGAGCCGGCCGACGCGACCACGTCGTTGGCTGATCCGACCACCAGCGTGTTGCCGAGGTTACGCCCCACAAAGGCCACGCCCCAGCGATCATCATAGTCGCCGATCCCAACGCGCAGGTCGAACTTCTCCCAAGCTGACTGGAAGGTGTTCGGATCGCGGTCGGCAATGACGTGATAACCGCCTGAGAAGTTCATGGCCCCGTCAACCGTGAGCTTGAGCGAGTCTCCGATCGGAGTTTCGTAGCCCAGCCGGATATTGCCCGAATAGGACGGCGCGAACGGAGGCGCTTCGCCGGTCAGGTTCTGCGAGCAGCCGACCTGCCCCGCGTTCTGCGCTTGTAAGGCCTGCAGCGCGGTGCACCCGGCGTTGGCATAGTCTTGATAAGCCGCATCGAGATAGGCGACGTCAGCACCGAACTGAAGATTGTCGGTGATCTGCCACACGAGACCGGTCTCGATCCCCTGCGTGCGTAACCCGCCAACATTGGCAATCGTGATGAAAGCCGAAGTCGCTGTAAACTGCGCAACGCTCTGCTGAAGATCCGAATAGTCGCTGCGGAACGCCGCGATATTGAAGGACAAGTTGCGGTCGAAGAGGAAAGCCTTGAGACCGATTTCGTAGCTGTCGACCGTTTCGGGCTCGAAAGTCAGACGATCAGCAATGCCTGTCAATTCGACAGCGTCCAGACCACCCGCTTTAAAGCCTTCGGAAAATTTGGCGTAGAGCGTCAGGTCATCGGTCGGCTCGAACTGCACAGAGACCGACGGCAAAAAGGCATCGTCTTCAACAATCCCGAGCGTGGTGTGGGTGTTGAAACCGGTCAGGAATGCCGCGACCGGCTGGAGCGCTGCGGGCAATGGAGTGACCGTGAGGCCGAACGGGTCGTTCGCGGTCGCATTGGTGGCCGACTGAAGACCCTGCTTGCGCGAATGGGTGTAGCGTAGCCCGCCCGTGACCGAGAATGTCTCGCCAAGCGGCACCGTCACCGATCCGAACAACGACATTGCCTCTTCCTGCTGGTCGAGCGAAATGTCACCTGCGAGCGGCGCGAACGGCGCAAGCGGGGCGAGCGGGCCTGCCAGCAGCACGGTTGCGAACGGGAAGTTCAGCGTCGTGTTGATAGTTGTGCCGGTGTCCAGATAGTAGCCGCCGAAGATAACCTCGACCGGGAAGTCCCGCGGAGAGGTAAACCGCGTTTCGAGCGTCTTCTGGTTCACGCTCTCGAAGGTATTGAAGCTGAAGAAATCGGCCGCTACGCCATCGGTATCGGCTGCCAGAAAGAAGTCGTACTTCGAAATGGCGGCCTGGAACACGATTCCGGGGCCATTGAGGTTGTCCTTCTCGAGCGTGAAGACATATTCCTGCGCCTCGATATCGCCAAACTCGCCCGGGTTGGCCGAACGGTTGTAGTCGAGCTCAGTTTCCTGACCCGTTGCCAGCGCAAATCCGCAAGAGAAGGTCGCCGCCGCGTTGAACGGCGGCTCAGGCGGACAATTGGTGAGCTGGACAGCAAGCGGCGCGATCGAGTCCTGCTTGCCATATTCGGCTTTGAACGTGGCCTGCCAAGCATCGCCGAATTCCGCTACCATAGTGCCGCGAATGAACTTGTCTTCGACGTTCGGATTGTCCTGTCCGATGACGCCGTTGGTGATGAAGCCGTCGAGGTCCGAATAACGCCCCGCGACCCGAATCCCGAGCTTGTCCTCGATCAACGGTCCGCCCACTCCGGCTTCGACCGCCGGCTCATTGCCCTCGAATTCGTAGGACGCCTGGATACTGCCTTCCCAGTTGCTCAGACTTGGCGTGCGGGTAACGACACTGAATGCACCGCCGATGGCGTTGTTGCCGAAATAGATCGACTGCGGCCCGCGCAGGACCTCGACCCGTTCGACATCGACAAAGGCCGACTGGGTGTAGCGCGAACGGCCATGATAGACCCCGTCGACGAAGGTCGCGACCGCCTGCTCAAAGCCCGCGTTCGACCCCGACCCGACACCGCGAATGTAGACGTTGCTCGACACGGTGTCCTTGGTCACGAACACGTTCGGGAGCGATCCGGCGAGATCCTCGACACCCGCTATCTGCATGTTCTGGAGGCTTTCGCCGGTGACGACCTGCAGTGAAATCGGCACGTCCTGCACCGATTGCTCACGCTTTTGCGCGGTCACCACGATAGTCGGAATTCCGCCGGAGCGTTCGTCGCCATCAGTCTGCTCGGCATCGACAGCAGGATCATCAGCCACCTGTGCCAAGGACGGAGCAGCAACGCTCGCGGCACCGAAAATCGCAGTCGTGTAAAGAAGCGTTGCACGCAAACGCATGGTAATTTTCTCCCTCGCAGCGGGCGGATTATTCATTCCGCCTCGTCTAAAATCCCAAGATTGTCACTAAAACTGAGGCCTCAAAAAATCTGCTCGTAATGCGCTCGCTTTGAGATTTCTGAGGTTTCTCGGCAACATTTCTGCCTAGCACGGAACACGATGATTCCTTGATTTTGCCCAATGCCTTCGAATGGGTTCAACGGACCTTATCAACCATCGTCCGAACCGCTTCAGCGTGCTCCAAAGTCGTGTGACATATGCTTTGCAGGCTGGCGCAATAGTCAAGGAAGTCTGGAAGGTTCATGCGCTGTCCCGAACGCATGATCCGTTTGGCTATTCGCAAGGCTTCGCGAGGTTTTTTGGCAAACCCTTCTGCCATCTGCAGGGCTGACGGAAGCAGCTCGTCTGCCGAGTACACTCCGAGCAGCAATCCTATTGCTTGCGCTTCGTCTGCCTCTACGATCCGACCGGAGAATGTGAGCTCAGCCGCGCGCTGTGCACCGACTACTCGGGGCAAAAACCACGCACCGCCGTCGCCTGGAATGATGCCAAGATTGACGAAAGTTTCACCCATCTTCGCGTGGACCGAACCCAGTCGAATATCGCACATACACGCAAGATCGAACCCCGCGCCGATTGCCGCACCATTCACCGCTGCAATGACTGGCACTTCGAGTGAGTTCATGGCTATGGCCATGCGCTGAATGCCCCGCCTGTAGTCGTTTTGAATCTCGCTGGGTGTACCTCCAAACATGCCCTTGCGCTGGTGCATGTCATGAATGTTCCCCCCTGCGGAGAATGCGGTCCCATTCCCGGTGAGGACGAGCACGCCCACCTGAGAATTCCGGTTCGCCCATTCGCATACAGCGACAATCTCCCGAGCAATTGCGGTGCCGGTCAGCTCGTTTCGCACGTCGTGTCGGTTGAACTTCAACAGCGCGATCCCTTCATGCAGGGACAATTGGGAATCGACCAAACCCGGTAAATCGCTCATGTCATTCGCCCATCTGTGAGTAGCTGCCATGGCGTTTCTCGCTCGCAATGGAGCACGCGCGCGCCCAACCATTGGGCCCAATGGCGGTCATTTCCAAAGTCACCGCGCCATCTCCACAGCTTGTCAGTGAAACGGTGGAGGCCCAATTCCTCTGTTATGCCGATTGCACCGTGAATCTGGTGCGCGATGAGTACTGCTTCGCCGACGGCTTGGTTAGCTCGCAATTTTGCACAAGCGACCTCAAACTGACCGTCAGAGCGATCGAGCGCTGCGGCCGCAGATGCCGAGGCCGCAGCCGCTGCTGCTGCTTCTTCAGCCAAGATCGCGATCTGATGCTGGATCGCCTGAAACTTGCGCAGTTCGCGCCCGAATTGCGAACGCTCCTGCGCGTATCGCACGCACATTTCGAGACAGGCAGAAAGCGCGCCTGCGAGCTGGGCAGTGCGCAGGAAGGCGAGGCAAGTGAATGCCCTTTCCTGATCAAGGCGATCATCCTGCCACCAATTCGGTTCGGCCGGACAGCCGTCATCTTTAGCACCTCCGGCTTGGGCTAGCAGCAGGCGGGCTATCATTGTCTCGCCCACAGGGCAGGCAAGCGCATGATAGCCTGCAAGCCGAAAGACGATTTCCGCATCACGCCAGCTCCCCGCCATGCCACCATCGGTCTCGGCCAGAAACAGCGACGGAATGCCCAACTCCTCGATACTCTGCCAGGCACGGCTATCGTGTGCATCAGCGTGCGCCAGTTCACCGAACAGCCCACCGACGCTCTGTTTGAGCATATCTGCATAGTCGCTCATCGCAGTCCAATCTCTCTGGCGATAATGCCGCGCAGAATTTCTCTGGTCCCTCCCCTCAACGAAAAGATCGGCGAGAAGCGCAGCAGGTATTCGATGGTTGCGATGAGCGAAGCTGGTTGCGAGACGCGTCCGCCGATTGTCGCCTGCGCCAACAGTGGGATGTCTTGCTCGAGCTTTGCCCCCAGATCCTTGACGATCGCGGCCTCGGCCACCGGATTGTGTCCGCGCGCAACACCATCAGCGACCGCAAGTGACATTTGTCGCAAAGTCCAAAAGCGGGCCGTCAGTTCCCCTACAAGTGGCTCGATCTGGCTGTCGCCGGTATCGCGATAGGCCGCGACCAGCTCCTCAAACACGCGATAGCTGCTGAGGTAGCGCTCCGGGCCGCTGCGTTCAAGCGCGAGTTCAGCATTGACCTGTGCCCAGCCATTGCCAGCCTCACCGACAAGCATCGAATCCGGGACAAACACATTGTCAAAATGCACCTCGCCGAAATGGCTTTCGCCCTGATGGTCGACGATGGGACGCCGGGTAAGACCGTTTGCGTTGAGGTCGATGATAAGCTGCGACATCCCCGCGTGCCGGACTTCGGCCTTCTGATCGGTCCGCACAAGCGCGATCATCTGATGCGCGTGCATTACCCCGGTTGTCCAAAGCTTCGACCCGTTGACCCGCCAGCCGCCGTCACAGCGCGTTGCGCGGGTCGTGATTGCAGCAAGATCTGATCCTGCATTGGGCTCGCTCATCCCGATGCAGAAAAAAAGCTCGCCTTTCGCGATACCGGGAAGGAAGGCTTGTTTTGCCTCCTCGCTTCCATAGGTGAGGATCAGGGGCCCGCTCTGCCGGTCTGCGATCCAATGCGCGCCGACCGGAGCGCCGGCAGCCAGCATTTCCTCGATCACGACATAGCGGTCGCTGTCGGGTCGTTCGTGCCCACCCCATTGGGCCGGCCAGGTCATCCCGATCCACCCGCGCTCACCCAACTTGCGGCTGAATGCAGGATCAAAGCCAAACCACGTGCGGGCGCGCTCGACCACAGTGTAGGATCGCATTTCTTGATCCAGAAAGTCACGAACCTCGGCGCGCAGGGTCTCGCTTTCGGGTGGCAGCTCTATCGGTGCCAGATTGAATTCACGCATCGAAGTCTCAGCGCCCCGTGAACTTTGGCTTTTCCTTGCGTTGGAAGGCCTCAAGCGCAATGCGGTGGTCGTCGAGCAGCTGGGTGACATTCTCGAACGCCGCAGCCTGATCGATGATCGCATCGGCGGTCACACGCAGCCCGGCGTTGATCGCGGCCTTGGTCCACTTGATCGAATGGGTCGCACCCGCAGCCAGGCGCGCTGCCATTTTGGCGACCTTCTCATCGAGTTCCTCTTCGGCAACGACCTCGGTGATGAGGCCAATGCTCGCCGCCTCGATCGCACCAATCGCATCGCCGGTCAGAAGATATTTCCGCGCCCGCGCATAGCCGATTAGCTGCGGCCACATGACCGCGCCGCCGTCACCGGCAACAAGGCCGATCGACACATGCGGATCGGCAAAGATCGAACGCTCGGTCGCATAGACAAAGTCGCAATAGAGCGCGAGCGAGCAGCCGAGGCCCACCGCCGGCCCATCGACTTTGGCGATAATCGGCTTTTCAAGGTCGAGGATCGAGTGTTGGATCTTGCGATCACGTTTGATGCCGACCGCGGTGGCCGCGACATTGCCGTGCATGTCGAGCAACCATTTAAGGTCGCCGCCAGCACAGAATGCGCTGCCCGAACCTGACAAAACGACCACATCGACATCTTCATCGGCATCGACATCGATGAAGATGCGTCCGAACTCCTTGTGCAGGCCCTCGTTGATGGCGTTGCGGACTTCAGGCCGGTTAATTGTGATCGTCAGGATGTTGTCATCCTTGGTGATCTTGAGGTTCTCATAGCTGTCGTATTTCATGTGCCGGTATCTCCGATTGCGCCTTACTCGTCTGCGGCCAGTTGCAGCCGCTCGATCATGTCCTTTTGGAGGATGTATTTCTGAATCTTGCCTGATGGGGTCATTGGAAAGTCGTCCACGAATTCGACGTATTCGGGGACTTTCCAGCGCGAGATGCGTTCAGCGCACCACCCCCTGATTTCCTGTGCATCCGGACTTGCTCCGGGGCGCAAGCGGACCACTGCGCAGGCGACTTCGCCATATTTTGGATCCGGCACGCCAATCACCGCAACATCGCCTATGGCGGGATGGGTTTTCATGTAGGTTTCGATCTCAAGCGGAGAGAGGTTCTCGCCTCCGCGGATGATCATTTCCTTCTTGCGCCCGTCGAGCGCGACGAAGCCGTCTGCGTCCATCCGGGCAAGGTCGCCCGATGCGATCCAGCCTTGGCCGACCGCAGGATCCCCTTCACCGCTGCCATAGCCGATCATGCCGCCAGGTCCGCGATAGTGGAGCTCGCCCAACGCGCCGTGCGGGACCGGGTGGCCCCCATCGTCGCGAATGGAAACACTCACACCGACCACTGGCTGGCCGCTGGTGCTGGTTTTCTTTGCGTCGCTGTCGTCAAGCCGGGTGGTGGCCGTCACGCCGCTCGTTTCGGTCTGGCCGTAGCAGTTCATGACCTCGGCACCGAAACCCTCGTGGCAGCGCTGAAGCAGGTCGAGCGTTACCGGTGCGCCGCCGACGATGATCGCGGTGAGATGCGAGAGATCGCGCGACGCGAAGCTGGGATCGTCGAGCATTGCGATCAGCATGGTCGGCACGCCTATGAAGGTCGTGCAGCGCTCAGCCTCGAGAATGTCGAGCGTGATCGAAGGCTTGAAAATGTAGAGCGGAAAGGCTGTTGCGCCGGTCTGGCACGCGCCGGGTATCGAGTGTCCCGAGCCGCCGACGTGAAACAGCGGGAAGCCAAAGCACACGCGGCTTTGCTCGCCCAGTTCCCACAGGCGATAGGAATTGTAGCCTGTGGTCAACAGCGCACGGTGCGACAGCCGAACCGCCTTGGGGACGCCAGTGGTGCCCGAGGTATATTGGATCATGAAGGTCTGTTCGGGGTCGACTTCAACGCGGACGCATTCGCCAGCATCACCTGCCAGAAGCTCACTCCATATACTTGAGAAGCTGTGCGCGTAGGCAAGGTCAGGCAGGTCACCGCTGACCTCGGCAATTGTTGCGGCAAGCCCATGATCGCCAACCTGATCGGCGTGGAAGATGCCTTTCGCGCGCGAATCTGCAAGCGCAAAGGCCAGCTCGGCAGATCGATAGAGCGGGTTGAGCGCGACGATCACCATGCCCGCCTTGGCAATGGCATATTCGAGCAGCACCCATTCGGGGTGATTGGGCCCCCACACCGCGATCCGGTCTCCGGTGCGATAGCCCACCGCCAGCAAGGCCGCCGCAAGTTGCCCCGACAATCGATCAAGTTCGGCAAAGGTCCAGGATACAGGCTCTACCGCTGGCTGCTGGCGGTAGACGATGGCCTCGCGGTCGCCCCAATGCCCCGCTGCTTCGGCAATGACATCGCCGAGCGTGGTCGCGCGGACGCAGCTTGCACGCTCGCCATCTGTAGCGATCCATTCCGATAGGGTGGGATTGGGCTGGTTCACGTTTGCTCGTCTTGCACAGCGGCCGCCTCTCAATGCGTGTTCGCCTTGCGCATCTCCTCTGCCCAAAAACCTAGGCAAGGCGCTTGCTCACCTGAAACTCGTATTCATGTCGCGGGCAAAACCCGCGCCAGAAGCGAGTTCCAATTGAATAGGGCTTGCCGATAGTCCGGCTGCCGAGAGGTGCCCGTGCGATGGCGCCGGACTATGGGAGCGACCAGCGCGTGAGCCTTTTGCAGGAACCCGAGCAAACACAGATTATTCGCGACACGCTTTCCCGCTTCATTGAGCGCGAGATGCCGCTTGAAGACGTGCGGCGCTGGGACCGCGACAATCACTTTCCGGCAGAAGTCCACGCCAAGCTGGCCGGGCTAGGCCTGATGGGGCTCACAGTGCCCGAAGAATATGGCGGTGCAGGACGCGATATTCACGCGACCGTTGTAGCAATCGAAATGCTCTGCGCGCGGAGCATGGCGGTGGGCGGACCATATATCCAGTCCGCCTGCTATGCTGGGCTCAACCTTGCCGAAGTCGCGAGCGAGCGACAAAAGCGCGAGCTGCTCCCTCGCGTTGTCGAGGACGGAATGATCTTCGCCTATGGCATCAGCGAGCCCGATGTCGGTGCCGATGTTTCAGCGGTGCGCTCGACCGGCAAGCTGGTCGGTGACAAGGTGATCATCAATGGCGCGAAGCGATTTTGCTCGGCCGCCAAGATCGCCGATTATATCTACACTCTGGTGCGCACCGGCCCGGTCGAGGACCGGCACAAGAACCTCACCTTAGTCCTTGTGCCAACCGATGCAGAAGGCATCGTGTTCGAGGCGCAGGATGCGCTTGGCCTCAAGGGGACCGGAACCTACGACGTCAGCTTTTCAGATGTCGCAGTGCCGATGGAGAACATCGTCGGCGAGGAAGCAGGCTGGAACAATGCCTGGAAGATGTTGCTCGGCCCCGGTCTCGACATCGAAAAGCTGGAGGTCGCTGCCATGGCGCTTGGCATTGCTTCGGCCGCAGTCGATGAGGCCTGGACTTATGCCGAGGAGCGCGAGCAGTTCGGCCAGCCGATCTCGGCGTTTCAGTCGATCCGCCACATGCTCGCCGACGCCAAGACAAAGCTGCATGCGTGCCGTGTGATGACCTATCAGGCTGCGCATCAACTCGACGCAGGTATCAACGCCTCGCTCGAAACCTCGATGGCCAAGCTGTTCGTCTGCGATACCGCCAAGGACATCGTGCTGAGCTGCCAGCAAATCCTCGGCGCCTATGGCTATATCAAGGAGTTCGACATGGAACGCCACGTGCGCGACATCCTCGTGATGCCGATCCTCGGTGGATCATCCGCGATCCAGAAGAACAATATCTGCAGCATGTTAAAGCTGCGCAAAGCTTAGCGTTCAGGTCGTCAGAGGCACGCCGTCTACCATCCACAAGGAGGTCGCAACGCCGCTGTCCTGCCGCAGAGCTCGGGCAGGCGCATAGCGCGGATCATCATACCATTTCTGAAGCGTCGCGCGATCGGGAAAGGAAACCACAACAACCGCATCGCAAGGCTGATCACCTTCCAGCGCCGCGGGATCTCCCCCCTTGGTCAGATAGGTGCCGCCATATTCGGCGATCAGCGGTTCGGTAATGGCACGGTATTCGCGATACCAATCCCAGTCTTTGACGGAGAGCGTGCCGATCATATATGTTGTCATAGGCCCGACACTAGATTTGAGACGGCTCACAATAAACTCGCCTGCCATCCAGTTTCAGGAAAAGGATGGGCGAACCGAGGGATGAGAGGCACAAGTCACATGGCAAGCCAATCGAAAGCCGTCGACGACGTTACGCGACGCAAGAGCCCCAAGCAGCAAAGGGCGCTCGCTACTGCGGAAGCGATTGTGCAGGCGACTCAGCAGATCATCGTCAAGGACGGCTACAAGGCCGCCACCACCAATCGCATCGCCGAAACCGCTGGGGTGAGCGTGGGCTCGCTTTACCAATATTTCCCCAACAAGCAGGCGATTGTTCGCACATTGATCGAAGAGACGGTGACCAATGCCGCAGTGCGTGTGCGCGGCATGTTGAGGGACCTGATGGACGTCCCGCTTGAACCTGCCCTGCGACAGATCATGACTGTGCTGGTCGAGGTCTATAAGGAAAACGACTTCGTCTTGTTCCGCATCCTCGACGAGGTGCCAGAGCTGAAGGATTACACGCAGAATCTGGCGATCGAGATCCACACGCATTCGACCAATCTGGCGTTCCTTGAACAGCATCAGCATGAACTGAAAGTGCAGGACCTCAAGACCTCGCTGCTGCTGATCGAGCGGGCGACCATCCACAGCATCGAGTGCTATCTCGACAAGAACCCGACCAATATCACCGAGCAGCAGTTCATCGACGAACTGACCCGCATGGCGCTTAACTATTTGTCGAAGTGACTATTTCGCGCCGCTGCGCCGCGCGAGAAAGGCTTTGACATAATCGGTCTGTAGGAGATCGTGAAAGGCGTGAGCCTCAGCGTCGATGGCGCCTTTTGACCTGTGCGCATGCGGCTCTTTCATCAGCCGCTTTGTCTCGCGCACGGCTTCCGGCGAGCGGCTGGCAATCGTGCGACCCACGCCAAGAGCATGCCCGATCAAATCGTCAGGCAGATGAGTGGAATTTGCGATGCGCAGGTCAACAGCCTCCTGTGCCGAACACCCGCCATCAATCAGAACCAACTCCATCGCCGTGCTGTGACCAAACAGCTGCGGACCAAGGAATGTCGTTCCGAACTCGGGGATCAGACCCATTTCCATAAAGGGAAATTTGAGTTTCGCAGTGCTTGCAAGATAGACGAAGTCGCAATGGAACAGCATCGTTGCGCCGATGCCGATCGCATCTCCATTTACCGCTCCAATCAGGGGCTTGGGGAAGGTCGACAGTAGCTGCATGAAGCGAAACGATGGCTTTTCTTCGGGCTTCATCGAAAGCCCGCGTGCAAAACCGCTGACGTCGTGCCCCGCGGTAAAGATCGAGCCTTTGCCCGTAAGCACTACCGCGCGCACGGCCTCGTCATCGCGAGCCGTTTCGAGCATGCGGTTGATCGCTTCATACATCTCATATGTGATCGCATTGCGCTTATCCGGGCGATCCAGCGCAATGATCAAAGTGCCCTCGTCTGCGTCCACAGCCAGGCCTTCGACCACCATTGTCACATAGTTATGATTTGAATTGCCCATCGACGCCCTACCTCTCCTGCCAGATGGAGAACTAGCCCAAACCGGTCCGTCAGAACGTAAGTTTTGGCTCGCTTTCACCGCCTGTGCGCGAATGCGAGTATCTCATGAGAAGAGGCTGACCTTATCGTTTCAAGCATCGAAGTAGAGGCGAAGACAGGCAGCACAGGCCTGCAAAATCGCCTGAGGATAGCCCCAAGGGAAGGTATCCAAGTTGCTGGATTACGATCCATTTTCAGACGAAGCCATGCGCGATCCGCGCGCGATCTACGAACAGCTCCGACTGCGCGATGGCCCCTATTTCGTCGAGAAATACAACGCATGGGCGCTCGTCCATTTCGAGGATATCTGGCAGGTCAGCACCAAGCACGAACAAGACATCACCTTTACCGCCGGACAGCCGCTCACCAATGTGCTGTTGGGCGAGCCGGTGCCGCATTGCTTTGTCAGCATGGACCTCAGCGAGCACCGCAAGTGGCGCAATGTCATCCATGCCGACTACAAGAAAAGCACGGTCGAGCAGGATCGCGAGCGCATCACTACGCTCGCTCGCGAGATCCTCGCCCCGCTCCAGGAACGCGGGAGTTTCGACTTTTATCGCGAGTATGTGAACCCGGTGCTCGCCATCAACGCGGGCCATAACCTTGGGCTTTCGCGCGAGAACTCAATCGAGTGGCGGCGGCTGATCGACGAGACCATGCACCGCGAACCGGGGCAGATCGGCACTTCGTCGCAGCGCAATCAAGCTGCGGGGATGGAACTGTTCGGCCAACTCCACGGCTATGTGCAATCCCTTCGCGCCGACACCGAGAAGGCAGGCGGGCATGTCGCCAAATACATGGCCGCCGAAGTCGACGGCAAACGCATGGAGGATCAGGACCTCGTCAACCTGATGGTCGTGTTCCTGACCGTCGGATCGGGGACTACGCCCAATACCTGCGCGGCTGCGGTCTATCACCTTGCCAAGCATCCCGAACAAAAGGCGCAAGTGCTGGCTGACCTCAGCCTTGTGCCCAAGCTGTTTTTCGAAGCAGCGCGGGTGGATCAGCCGACCAACATCCTTTGCCGCCGTGCGATCAACGATTTCGATCTGCGCGGCACACCGATCAAGGCCGGTCAGAACCTGATGATGGTCTATGCCTCGGCCAACCGCGACGAAGCTGAATTCGAGCACGCGGCAGAGTTCGATATTCACCGCAGCTACAAGCGCGACCTGACCTTTGGTGTCGGCGGCCACATGTGCCTCGGCATGCATCTTGCCACCATGACCGGCACCATTCTCCTCGAAGAATTCTTCAAAATCTCAGGAGATTATCAGGTCGACTTCGCAAACTGCACCCGTGCCTACGGGGAGTTCCTGTCAGGCTTCGATCACCTGCCGCTGACAATCGCCAAATGACCACGCGCCTCTGCGCGAAGGAGACTATACCATGGCCGTTCGTAGTTTAGGATATCTCGGTTTCGCCGCACCCGACCCGGCGGTCTGGCTGGAATATGCAACTGAAATCCTCGGCCTGATGCCCGCGCGCGCCTGCGCCGGGGAAGACTGGGGTATCCCGATGATCCCCGATTCCGGGCCAAAGAGCGCGGGCAGCGGCGTGGGCGAGGATGGCAGTGTCTATCTGAAGATGGACGACTGGCAGTGGCGCATCGCGGTCCATCCGCACGTAAGCAATCGCGGGCTGCTCTACATGGGGCTCGAAGTCGAGGACCAGATCGACCTCGAAGCGCAGGTCGAACGCCTCAATGCGGCGGGCCACAGCGCAACCATTGGCAGCGCCGAACAGGCCGCCGCGCGGTCGGTGACCGGGATCGCATATACGAGTGACCCCTGCGGCAACGCGATCGAGCTGTTCTATGGCCCGGTCATCGACCGCAAGTTTGTGTCCCCCAAGGACATGAAGTTTCTCGCTGGCTCGCTCGGCGCCGGGCATGTGAACCTGCTCACTGCGGGTAAACTCGAAGAAGCACAGGACTTCTACACCCGCGTGCTTGGGTTTGAACTGACCGACTACATCCACTTCGGCGGCGGCAATGTCGCAAACTTCTACCGCTGCAATGCGCGCCATCATTCGGTTGGCCTGCTCAAGGTTGGTCAGGCAATCGGCATCCATCATCTGATGCTCGAAGTGACCGATATCGACATGGTGCTGCAAGCGCATGAGCGGGTGAACGAGGCAGGCATCACGATTACCTCGACATTGGGCCGCCATGCCAATGACCAGATGCTGTCTTTCTATATGCGCAGCCCCTTCGGCTTCGAGGTCGAGGTTGGGTATGACGGCAGGCTGGTGGACGAGACGTGGTCGGCAAACCAGTTCGTCGAGGGTGACCTTTGGGGCCATCGCGGACTTGATCCCGAAACGATCGCCAAGAAACTTGCTTCAATGCCGCAGGCTGCCGAATGAGCGCGCAGTCCTGCCTCGCCGGTCCCGCGCTCGACGTGGGTCTAGTTACCAATGCGCTTGAGGCACAGCTCGGCTTTTATTGCGGCATTCTGGGCCTGCCCAAGAGCGGTGAAGTCTCAATTCCCGGGGTCGGCACGATCCATCGGCTCGCAGCAGGCGCGAGCGTGCTGCGACTGATGGTTCCCGAGCAGGCAGCACAAGAGGTGGACAACAGCGGCTTCTTCAGTGGTTCAACCGGCATCCGCTATATCGCCATCAAGGTAACCGGCCTTGCAGACGTTATCGCACAGATCGAGGAAAAGGGCTTTCGCACCATTGTCCCGACCCGCGAACTGCGCCCGGGCGTTCAAGTTGCCATAGTCGGCGATGCCGATGGCAATGCGGTTGAGCTGATGGAGGAGCAGGCGACATGAACTTCGCATTCGCTCCTGAAGAAGAGGCGTTCCTCGAAGATTTTCGCGGCTTCCTTGCCAAGGAAAAGTGCCGACCCGACGCCGACATAATCTTCGCCCCATGGCGCGAAACCGATTCCTGGCTGGTCGACTCGCCTGAACGCCGCGCCTTCATGAAGCGGCTCGCCGAGGCAGGCTATATCGGCATGTCGTGGGACAAGGAGTTTGGCGGCCGCGAGATGCCCGGCGTCTATGACTACCTCCTCAACGAACAGCTTTCGAGCGATGGCGCGCCTATTATTGGCAAGGGCGTGGGCTGCATCGGCAAGACCCTCATCGCGCATGGCAATGAGGCATTGAAGCGCCGTTTCCTCCCGCAGATCCTCGCTGCCGACATCGAATTTGCGCTCGGCTATTCGGAACCGTCGGCAGGCTCAGACCTTGCCTCGCTGCGGCTCAGGGCTGAACGCGATGGCGATGAGTGGGTGCTCAACGGGCAGAAGATGTGGACCACTTCTGCCCATTTCGCCGACTGGTACTGGGTCGCCGCGCGGACCGATACCGAAGTGCCCAAGCACAAGGGTATCAGCGTGTTTATCGTGCCGATGGATCATCCCGGTCTGACCGTGCGCGAGATCAAAACCATGGGCGATCACCGGACGAACGAAGTGTTCTTCGACAATGTCCGGGTGCCGGCCGAATTCCTCGTCGGAGAGGAAAACGCCGGCTGGCGTTATGTCTGCGAGGCGCTCGATTACGAGCGGTTCTCGCTCTACACCGTCGGCCCTCTGCTGTTGAAATTCGAGGCATTGGTAGAGCTCGCAAAGCTGGTCCACAGCAACGGCATCCCGCTTTCGAAGGACCCCGTAGTGCGCGATCAGATCGCTGGTTTCGCTATCGAGGTCGAGATGGCGACAATGCTCCAGCGCCGCGTCATCGCCAAGGCCAGCAAGGGCGAAGTGCCCACCGTCGAAGCAGCGATGTACAAATTCTACAGCACTGCGCTTGGCCGCCGTATCGCGAACTTCGGAATGGACTGCCTGGGCCCGCTCGGTCTGTTGAGCCACGAGGCGCCTGGTGCACCGTTCGAGGGTCGATGGGAGCTGTCGGACCGCGCGACCGTGGTGGACACGATTGGAGGAGGATCGAGCGAAGTGCAAAAGAACATCGTGGCCCGACGCGGCCTCGGACTTGTGACGGACGCGTAGCAATGGATCTCGATTTCACCGAAGAACAGGACCTGCTGCGCGAGACCACTCGGCGCATTTGCGATGCCTCGTTCGATTCCTGCATGGTCCGCGCGCTCGAAAAGCAGGACAATGGCTTTAACCGCGCGTTCTGGCACGCGCTGGGTGAAGCGGGCCTGTGCGGTCTGCGTATCGACGAAAGCCATAGCGGTGCTGAACTGGGCTCTCTCGAACTGGCTATCCTGTTTGAGGAGTTTGGACGAAAACTCGCCTCGTCGCCGTTCATGGCGAGTTGCGTCCATGCGGCTGCAATCCTTGGATCCGCTGGCGGCGAAATGGCGCGCGAATGGCTCCCGGCCATTGCCCAGGGCGAGGCGATCGTGGTGCCTGCCTGGATCGAAAACGACCTCGGCCCTGCCGGAGCAGGCACCACCGCACGCTTCGCCAATGGCCGGCTGCATGCCACCAAATCGCTTGTCCCCTTTGCAGGGATCGCAGACGCCTTCCTCGTTCATGCAGAGTGCTCAGAGGGGCATTGCTGGGTTCTTGTTCCGAGAGCTGCAGAAGGCGTGCAGATTGCGCCTCAGGTCAATCATGCCTCGCAGCCCGTGTTTCAGGTTAGCTTCGATGCGGTTCCTGTGTCCGACGCGCTTGTGATCGCGGCAACACAGTACCCGATGCAAGACAGCCGCTTCGAAGATGTCCTGATCGCCACCGCGGCTGAAGCCGTCGGCGCTGCCGACAGCGTGCTTGCGATCACCTGCAACTACGCGAACGAGCGCCAACAGTTCGGCCGTCTGATTTCTGCATTTCAGGCAATTTCGCACCCGCTCGCCGAATGCGCGACAGAGCTCGAAGCCGCGCGTTATCTCACCTATCAGGCTGCTTGGGCCAAGGATGAGGGGCGTCCCTGCACAAGGCTCGCCCAGATGGCCAAGGTAGCTGCCACTAGGACATTCCGCCGCACCGCTACTGTAGCGGTGCAGGTTCATGGCGGCCTCGGCTATGCGACAGAAGGCGAGCCGCAGCTCTACTACCGGCGCTCCAAGCACCACGAGCTGAACCACGGCACTCCTGCGAGCCTGCGCGCCGAGATTGCCGCGGCGATACTGGATTGAGATGAGCGACGACGCGCTGCCACCTGAGATTGCTGCGCTCATCGGAGTGCCGCAATACGAAGCCGCACCGCGTGTCACCGTCAATACCGGGAATGTCCGGGCGATGTGTGCAGCCGCGGGGAATGCCAATCCGGCTTGGTGGGACGCAGATCAATCGAAAGCTCTGCTCGGCGCAGCCTTTGCACCGCCGTCTATGCTCCCGGCTTGGGGACGGCCCGATTTGTGGGAACCGGGTCGCCCTGTCTCAGAGAAGGCTTTGCAGGCACATTTCGATCTCAAGGACCTGCTCGGCTATGAGGCCTCTGTGGCGGTATCCTACACCACCAGTTTTTACGCAGCAGCTGAATTTGGCGACCAGTTCCACACCCGCCAGATCATGCGCGAAGTCGGCCCGATAAAGACCACGCGCCTCGGCACAGGCCGGTTCTGGACGGTCGAGATGGAATATCTCGATACCCTTGGCGAAGTTGCGGGGGTCGAGAGCTATGTCTTTTTCGGTTTTGCGAAGGATACCGCCGCATGAGCGTGATCTTCGCCGATCTCGCAGTAGGCGACACATTGCCCGAATTGCGCCTCACCATCTCGGCAACGCAGATCGTTGCTGGCGCGCTCGCGAGCCGCGACTATTCGCCGCTCCACCATGACCATAACTACGCTCGGGAAACAGCCAAACAGCGCGACATCTTTGCCAATACGCAGTTCCAGGCAGCTCTATTCGAGCGCTATCTGCAAGACTGGGCAGGCCCGATGTGTCGCACCGCGCGCATGAAGTTCCTGATGATCAACTCGATCTTTCCGGCTTCTGATCTCACCATCCGTGGCAAGATTGCCAAGCTAGGCAGCGAGGAATGCGGCCCTGCTGCGACCATTGAGATCGAGGCGCGGGTTGAGGACCTTGTGGCGACGGCCTGCACCGTCCTGCTCGCCCTTCCCGCCGATACAGGCGACAATCCGTGGTCCCGCACGGGCACAAACTGGCTCCGGCGCGGATAAGCGATTTCAGGCTGTGATATGAAACCCGCCATCAATGGCGAGATGCTGCCCGGTGATGTAGGACGCGGCATCCGAGAGCAGGAAGCAGGTCGCAGGCGCGACGTCTTCGGGGGTCGAGAAGCGATTGAGCGGGATGCTCTCAAGATAGCGTCCGCGAAACTTCTCTTGCCGGATCGTTTCAGTCATCGCCGTTTCGACGAGGCCATAGCACACGCTGTTCACATTGATGTTGAACCGCCCCCACTCGCGCGCAGCGCTCATGGTGAGGCCCAGCACCCCTGCTTTGGCCGCGCCGTAGTTGATCTGGCCGAAAGTCCCGCGCCGTCCGGCGTCGGAGGAGACATTGACGATCGAACCGGGGTTCGTATCGCCCGCCTTGGCTTTTTGCACCAGATGGCGCCCGACCGCCTGCAAACATTTGAATGCGCCGGTGAGATTAACGTCGATCACCGACTGCCACTGCGCAGAGGTCATATCAGTAATCATCGCCGCGCGCACGATGCCAGCATTGTTGAGGAGCCCGTGCAGCCCTCCAAGCTCTCGGTCGGTCTGCTCGACGACATGGGCGACAAAATCATCGTCGGTTACATCGCCCGCGAAGGTCCGAACCCGGTCACTCGGCGCGTCGGCAAAGCTTTGCTTCAATGTGTCAGCCATCAGATCGACCGCGGCAATCGACGCCCCCATCGCAAGCGCGTGGTCGGACAAGGCTTTGCCAATACCCTGCGCCGCGCCGGTGACGATGATGACCTTGCCTGAAAGTGATGCGGGATTTTGCACTGGAGAGCCTTTCTGAGATCGCGGGGGAAGAGCGCGCGGGCACGGATCAGCTGCCGAGCTGACCCAGCACGGTCACCGCGCAGACATTGAAATTGGGAAAGCCGCCGAGATTGTGCGCGAGCGCCTTCTTGGGCCGTGTCAACTGGCGATCACCCGCAGTGCCGCGCAGCTGTTGATAGCATTCATAGACCATGCGCAGACCCGAAGCCCCGATCGGGTGACCGAAACACTTCAAGCCACCATCGATATTGCAAGCGACCTCACCATCGGCGTCGAACTTTCCGGCGAGCACATCGCGATAGCCCTCGCCCGGTTTGGACAGGCCAAGGTCCTCCATCGTGACAAGTTCCGTGATCGAGAAGCAGTCATGGACCTCGACCATGGCGAGTTCCTTCACCGGGTCGGTGATCCCCGCCTCGTGATAGGCGCGCGCGACCGCAACACGGGTGGTGTGAGCAAAGCTGCCGTCCCATGAACCGTGGGTCATCTCCATGCCGTTGCTGACCGAAACCTGAGAGGCCTTGATCGCGATAAGCTCGCCGGTCTTGCCCAGTTTCGCCGCCATTTCCGGCGTGGTGACAATCGCGCAGGCGGAGCCGTCGCTGACCCCGCAGCAATCGAACAGTCCGAGCGGATAGGCGACCATCGGCGCCTTGAGCACTGCGTCTTTGCTGATCTGCCGCCGCAAATGCGCCTTGGGATTCTTCGATCCGTTCTCATGGCTCTTCCACGAGATATGCGCCATCGCTTCCTTGAGCGTGTCCATCGCGACGCCATGCTGGGTCGAATAGGCACTGGCGAACTGCGCGAAGGAGCCGGGTGCAGTTGCGCTCGGCTGCCACAGATCGTTGAACGTGCCCTTGCTGCGTTCTGGGAGGCCGCCGTAACCGGTGTCCTTGAGCTTCTCGACGCCTATCGCCATAGCGACATCGACCGCCCCCGATGCCACCGCATAGACCGCACCGCGCAAAGTTTCGGAACCGGTCGCACACAGGTTCTCGACGCGCGTCACCGGGATATTGGGCAGGCGCAGGCTTTGCGAGGCGGAAAGGCCCGACTTGCCGAGGTTCTGCTCGTCCATAGACAGCCCGAACCACGCTGCCTCAATCTGGTCGCGGTCGATACCCGCGTCGGCAATCGCCTCCTGAAACGACTCTGCCAGCAGATCCTCAGCGCTCGATTCCCACCGCTCGCCAAAGCGCGAGCATCCCATTCCGAGAATGACGACCTTGTCGCGAATACCTTGCGCCATCAGTTTGCCTCGCTCGCTGCGACCGGGGCCGCTTTCCAGAAATACCGGCGAAAGCCCCGCTTGGGGTCCTTGTCCTTGATGCGGAACACGAAGCGGACGGGCATGCCGACAGTCAGTTCGCCCGGCTCGAAATCGGTGAATTCCATCATGATGACTCCGCCGTCATCGAAGCCGACATTGCCGTAGATCAGCGGCGGATTGGGCGAGATCGCGAGCCAGTCCTCGGTGAAGGAGCGGATGAGCCCGATCTTGTCGCGGAAGGGTTCGTCCTCAAGCGTTCCAAAGCTGCGGCACTCGGGGTTCACGCAGGCTGGCCCCTTGGGAAACTGGCGCGTCCCACAGGCCGAACATTTCCCGCCAACGAACCCGGTTACCGTCTTGCGATGGCGGTTGAAGGCCGAGAGCGAGGTGCGATTGTCGCGCTCGGCGCGGATGCCCCAATCCATCTCCACCTGATCGTTGAACGACAGGAAGCGGAGATAATTGCCATCCTCGCGGCCATTGGCGATCTGGTCGGAGATCGGATTGACACTGGCGAAGGCAGCAATCGCCTCGGTCGTTTCGAGCAAGAGGCACTGCGCACCTTGCGCAAAGTTCGCGACAAGGATCACTTCCCCGGGCGCAGCTTGCTCAAGCGTGTGAGCCAGCAACAGCAGCGGGTGCGCGGTGCCGGTGTTCCCGCAGACGCTGTCGAGCGGATCGACCAGCCGCGTTTCATCGAGGCCGCATTGCTTGAGGACCTGCCGAGATGCAGCTGCACCGATGCCAGCAAATACGATCCGGTCGATGCTGGCGGCGTCCTTGCCGGCCTTTGCGATGACACCACCGATGGCTTGGGGAAGAACCTTGGACTGCCCCTCATCCCTGATCCAGCGCTCCTCCGCGGCGTAGTCAAACTCGGCTTCGGCCGAGCGGTAATGGTCAATGAAGTCTTCTGCAGAGGTCGCCGTAGCGAGGCATTGTGCGATCACATCCTCGCTTCCGGTCGCGACTGCGGCGGCCCCATGGCCGAGCTGCATTTCGGCTGCCGAACCGGGCCTGGTCGCGCGCCGGTCGGCGGCTACCGTAAGCGCAGGTTCGCCATGCGAAAGCGCGTTAATCAGTCCTGCAAGCCCTGCTCCGAGCGATCCACCCAGATCGAGGCACCGCAGATCCGAGTCAAGACCGAGCGCCTCGCTTGCGAGCACCGAATTCGAACGGTCGGCAAAAGGCGCGGTGGTGCTCGCGAATTGCAGGAGTTCCGGCGCTCGATCGGGAGCAGCAGCGAGACACAGCCGTGCCGCTTCGACAGCCATGGTGATACTGTCTTCATCAGGCTTGCAGCTGGTGCGGTGCCCCTTGCCCATGCCTGCAAGTCCCGGAGCCGCCCATTTGACGGCCTCGGCAATTGCTTTGCGGGCCATCCGCGGCTGCGGCAGATATCCGGCTATCGAAGTAATGCCCGCTTGCGGCAATTGGGTCTCCATCCTCGTCATCACGCGCCGCGTGGGCGCCTGTCGAGGGGTGCGATAAAAAGCAGGCTACTCAGATAAAACTCGTATCGCCCCCCGCCGAAGGTCGCATGTGCGGATCGCTCCAATGCGAGCCTTTAGCGAACTGCGTGAGGCCAGCGCGCATGCTAGATTTCTCACTTCAAGGCGAACCTCCGCGCAAAGCCGGAGGACGGTTGGGAGAAGCGACATCACACAGCAAAACGAAACGCTTTCGGGCAAGCGCGCGGTCGTCACCGGCGGCGCCAGCGGCATCGGCAAGGCCATCGTGGAGGCCTATGTCGCCGCCGGTGTAACGGTGCTTGCAGTCGATTTGCCGACCGCTTCATGGTCGAGCAGTGATGGTCTTGAGCGCAATGTCGCGCGGCTGGCGATCGACGTCACCAGCGATGATGCCCCGACGGCGATTGCTGCGGCGGCAGTGGCTCAGCTGGGCGGGATTGATGTTCTGGTGAACAACGCCGGCGTCATGCGACCGGGCGGCGCCGATTCAACGTCAGATGCAGACTGGCAGGTGATGCTTGCGGTCAATGTAACCGCTCCCTTCCGCATCACCCGCGAAGCCGTGCCGTATCTCAAGGTGAGCGGCAACGGGCGGATCATCAACACCGGCTCGATCATGTCGGAACTCGCAGGTCCCGCCAGCATCGCATATGTCACGACCAAGCACGCCATCGCCGGCATGACCAAGGCGATGGCGATCGACCTCGGTCCGCTGGGCATCCGTGCGAACTTCCTGCAGCCCGGCGCGGTCGAGACACCGCTGTCCGCGCCGCATATGGCAGACCCTCAATATCTCGGCTTCTGGGAACGCAAGATCCCGCTCGGCCGCGTCGCCCAGCCTGAGGAGATTGCGCCGGTCGCGGTGTTCCTCGCCTCCGATGCCGCCGCCTATATCTCAGGTGAAGGGCTGCGGATCGATGGCGGGGCGACTTACAACATCTAACGCGCCTGCTGCGCGATGTGGTTCGCGGCGATGAAGGCAAACGTCATGGCGGGTCCGATTGTTCCGCCTGCACCGGGATAGCAATTGCCGAAAGGTGAACCCGAGCTGTTGCCGACCGCATAGAGATTGCCGATGGGCGCGCCGTCGGTCGCCAGCACCTGCGCCTGCGCGTTGGTCTTGAGGCCGCCCTTGGTGCCAAGGTCACCG
This sequence comes from Erythrobacter aurantius, assembly GCF_023823125.1. Classification (NCBI taxonomy): domain Bacteria; kingdom Pseudomonadati; phylum Pseudomonadota; class Alphaproteobacteria; order Sphingomonadales; family Erythrobacteraceae; genus Erythrobacter; species Erythrobacter aurantius. The sequence goes on from NZ_CP090949.1 coordinate 3,117,660, forward strand.
AGGTCGATCCGCACGGCGTAGAATGGTCCCTGGTCAATCGCGCCAAAGCACGGGTTCGGTCCGCCGTGATCCTTGCCAAAGAAGCGGTCAAAGCCGTTCTCGCCGCGCCCGAAATCCTCATCCTTCCCGGTCTTCGCAAAGCCGTTCATCCGCTCAACCGTGGCGCTGAGCGCCTCGGGCGGCACGCGCATTTTCGCAGCAAGGGCATGAATATCATCCGCCTTGAAAATATAGCTGTCCCACCACTCCTGTGGGATCTTGCGGTCGGGCATGATGAAGTCGGGAAGGATCGGCCCGCATGGATACTGGCGGCGGAACTTGGCGTCGAACACCAGCCAGCACGGCAGGTTCGCCCCCGTCGCCTCGTAATCAGCGATCATCGCCTGCCCGAACTCGTCGTAGGAGCAGCTTTCGTTGACGAAGCGTTTGCCGAGCTGGTTGACGCACAGGCTGAAGGGGTGACGGTGGTCGAAATACATCGGCACCGCGACGTCGAGATTGGGGATGGTGACCGAGGGCAGTTGCATGCTCGGTGCCCACCAGTTTGCAGACAGGCTTTCGGTCGCCGCACCCGCTTCCTCGCCGCAACGCAGCCCGTCGCCGACGTTCATGTTCGCCGGAGACAGGCTCCAGTTGCGGTCTGTCTTGACCGGCAAGAGTTGATCGCGCAGCGTCTGATTCTGCTCATGCCCGCCAGCCGCGACGATCACGCCGCGCTTCGCAGCAAAGCGCACCCGTTCGCCGCGCGTTTCAGCATCGACCGCGACGATCTTGCCCTCTTCGAGCACCAGCCCGGTCATGCCGCAGTCGTAGATCAGCGGTATCTTCCGCTCGAGCATGGCGCGGCGCAACCCGCCCACCAGCGCACGGCCCATCGTCAACCGGCGGTCCTGACTGGTCTTGCGCCGCCAGCCGATATCGAGCCAGTATTTCGCGAGCATCTTGGCGGCGGTCCATTGCCAACCCTTCGCGCGTTCGGAAAGGCTGAAGGACTGTTCGAGATTGAGCGCATAGCGCCCGAACAGCTTGTAGCTCAGCGGCGACTCGCGCAGCCGGAAGAACTCCTCACCGAGCTTCGCGCCATCAAGCTCGAGCGGAAACAGCGACCGGCCGCTGCTCGCCCCCGGTGCGCCCGCGATGTAATCGGGAAAGCCGGGAACCGAAACCATCGGCACCCCAATCTTGCCGAGGTAGGCCACCATCTCAAACCCGTTGTCGACATAGGCCTCCAGCTTGTCGGGCCGGTAGTCGCCTTTGCTCACTGCGTTGAGATAGGTAAGGGCCTGGTCGCGGTCGTCAGGCTTCTGCGCCAGACCATTGAGCGGAATCCATATCCCTCCGCCCGAAGTCGCAGACGTGCCACCATGGCGCGACGATTTTTCGATGACGACAGGCTTTAGGCCTGCATCATGCAGGCGCACCGCGGCAAGAAGACCTCCTGCCCCCGAACCGCAGACGACGACATCGAACTCCTCGACCGTTTTGACCTCGCGAGCGTCTGCGGTAGCGGCGTCGGGTGTCTGAGATTGCGCCATGATCTACAGGCTGTAGCCTCCGTCGAGCGTAAGCGACTGGCCGGTAACAAAGCGGGCGCGGTGCGAGGCGAAGAACAGCACAGCCTCGGCCACCTCCTCAGCCGTCCCGAGCCGCTTCAGCGCTGAGTTGCGGATCGCGGCGTCGATATATCGCTGATCGTAAAACTCACCCTGCAACTTGCGGAACAGACCTGCGTCGATCAGCCCGAGCTGAACCGCGTTTGCGCGAATCCCGTTGCGCCCTTCCTCGCGCGCGATGCCGGTGATGAGCGCTTGATTGGCGGCCTTGGGGATGACCGATAGCCCATCCTTGTTTGGCCAGCGGTTGAGGCCCGTCGTCCCGATGGTGACAAAGCTCCCGCCCTTCTCGCGCATATGCGGCAGGAGCGCGTGAACGACGTGGAAAAAGCCGTGCACATCAGCCTCCATCACGCGCGTGAACTCTTCGATATCAAGCTCACCGATGAACTTCATCGCGATGTGCGAACCGGCGGCATTCACGACCGTGTGGACACGCCCAAATCGCGCGATCACGGCATCGCGGGCCACCGCAACCGCGTTCGCATCGGTAACCGCGAGGGGCAGAGCCATAACAGCGCGTCCCGCCGCTTCGACATCCGCTACTACTGACTGCGCCGCCTCGCCATTGGTGCGATAGGTGAGCGCGACGTCGGTGCCCGCTTCAGCCAGTGCCTTGCAGATCGCCTGCCCGATCCCGCCGCTTCCGCCGATCACAAGCGCGCAACCATCCTGATCGGGAAAGTCGAAAGAGGGCGCCATCAAAAGCTCCTCGATATGATCTCTTTCATGATTTCATTGGTGCCGCCGTAGATCATCTGCGCGCGGGCATCGGCCCATGCGCGCGCGACGGGATATTCGAGCATATAGCCATAGCCGCCGTGCAGCTGCACGCATTCATCGAGCAGCCGGTTCTGCAGCTCGGTGCACCACCATTTGGCCATCGCCGCCGCTTCAGGGTCGAGCGCGCCTTCGACCGCCAGCTCGATACAGTGATCGATATAGACCCGCGCGATCTGGGTCTTGGTCTTGCATTCGGCGAGCTTGAACTTGGTGTTCTGAAAATCCATCAAGCGCTGGCCAAAGGCCACGCGCGACTTGGTATAGTCGACAGTCGTTTCAAGCGCGATTTCGCATCCGGCAACTGCGCGGATCGCGATCATTAGCCGTTCCCACGCCAGTTCGGCCATGAGGTAGTGCATGCCCTTGCCCTCGTCACCGAGAAGGTTTGATTTGGGCACTTTGACATCGTCGAAGAACAGTTCTGCAGCGTCCTGCGCCTTCTGTCCTACCTTCTCCAGCGGTTGGCTCTTCTTGAGCCCCACACGGTCGGCTTCGACCAGGATCAAAGAGAGCCCGCTCGACCCGTCGCTCTTGTCAGTCTTGGCCGCGACCACGATCAGATCGGTAATAAAGCCGTTGGTAATGAAGGTCTTGGCACCGTTGATGACATATTCATCGCCGACCCTGTTGGCGCGGGTTGCGATCGCGCGCAGGTCCGATCCTCCGCGAGGTTCGGTCATGGCGAGCGATCCGATGACGTCTCCAACCGCCATGGCGGGCAGCCATTTGCGCTTTTGCTCTTCGGTGCCGAAACGGGTGAGATAGCCTGCGACAATCTCGGAGTGCATGACAAAGCCTGGCCCCGCCGCATTGGCGCGTTGCTGCTCTTCAATCAGGATTGCACTGAATTTGCGGTCGACCCCGCCACCGCCATATTCCTGAGGCGTCGTAACGCAAAGGAGGCCCTGACGCCCGGCAGCCCGCCACACCTCGCGTCCTGGGTGACCCTGCCGGTTCCACGTTTCGAGGTTCGGAATAACCTCGTCGCGCATGAAACGCCGCACAGTTTGGCGAAATATCTCATGCTCATCGCTAAACAGCGTGCGGTTGATCGGTAGTAGATTTCCGTTTGTCACTCGGTTCCCCCAAATGCCGGAATGTCGCCCCGTGAAAGGCACGAGAGTGATCGTGCGCGAACAGAAGCGCTTCCATTGCTGACAGTGCTAGCGGCGAGGTTGGCTCACTATGAACTCGTTTTAGGTCCGATCAGCGATCGCTAGCGCCTGAGCACCAGCGCGCCGTTGGGCGTGCTGTCGCAGGAGGTGACAAGGCAGGTTTCGCAATCGGCAATCTGGCTGAGCGCATCGCCGCGCAATTGCTTCACCGCTTCGGTGAAAAGGTTCATGCCGTGGAGATAGACTTCGGAAAGGCTGCCTCCCGATGTGTTGATCGGCAACCGCCCTCCGGCGCGCAAATGGCCGTCCGCAGCGAAGTTTCCTGCTTCTCCTCTGCCGCAGAAACCATAGGCCTCCAGCGTGAACAATACGAGGGGCGCAAAGGCGTCATAGATTTGCGCGACGTCGATTTCGGAAGGGCCGATATCGGATTGGCGCCACAGGTTGCTGGCGCAAGGCCACGATGAACTGCGCAGCGGATCGAGGCCGTGGAAGTCGGTCATCAGCTGATGCTGAGCGGCCATTCCTTGCGAGAAAGCGTGGATGAGGATTGGTGCATGGGGGCAATCCGCCGCCCGCTCCGCACGGGTGAGCACAAGTGCGATCGCGCCGTCGCTTTCAAGGCAATTGTCGAACAGGCAGAGCGGGTCGGAGATCATCCGCGCGCCGAGATATTGCTGCATGGTCAGCTCACGGCCGTGCATCAGCGCACGCGGGTTCGCATGGGCAAATTCGCGCATCGAGAGCGCCACATGGGCGAGCTGCTCACGCGTGAGGCCATATTCGTGCATGTAGCGCCGGGTCAGCACCGCCACTTCGTCGACCGGACGGACGATGCCTTGCGGGCGGCTCCATTTCCAGTGGTCGGTGACCACCGGATTGACCCCCGCCCACAGTCGCTTCGAAGGGTCGCCGCGTTTGCGCGAGCGCCAGATCACGCCGACATTGGCCACGCCAGCGGCAATCGCCAGCGCCAGTTGCCCCACCGCGCCGCAGCCCGCCCCACCGCCGTGCGGTGACTGCGAGAGGAAGTGCACATCGCCCATCCCCACTGCGCGGGCGAATTCAAACTCGGGCGTCTCTTCGTAGGTATAGCAAGTGAGAGCATCGACTTCGCTTGGCGCTATGCCCGCATCATCGAGCGCCGCCTTGATCGCTCTGCAACCGAGCTGGAACTCGCTCTCCGGCAGGTTGCGGGCAAATTCGGTTTCCCCGATCCCTACGATGGCGGTCGCATCCTTGAACATGGCGGGCGCTATTCCGCCGCTTCGAGCATCTGCGGCTCTGGTCCGGGATCGAAATATTCTGCCATGAGCGCGTCGAGATGCGCGCGGGCCCTTTTTAGGTGCTCTTCCTTGACGACGCCATAGCCGCGAATGCCCTCGGGCCATGCCGCGATGGCGACTGCGGTGCCATAACGCGCCGCGTCGATGTCGACAAAGACACGCCGCATGGTGGCAAAATATTCGTTGATAAGTTCTCGCTCGATGCGGCGATGAGGATCGTAGCCGAAGGGGTCGAGTGCGGTACCGCGCAGGAACTTGAGGCGCGCGAACAGCGCATAGCCCCTCGTCATCCACCCGCCAAATCGGCGCTTGCGATAGCGGCCAGTGGCGGGGTCCTTGCGGCCGAAAATTGGCGGCGCCATGTGGAACTCGAGCTTGAGGTCGCCCTCAAACTCGGCTTCCAGCGCGCGTTTGAAGCTTCCGTCGACGTAGAGCCGCGCGACCTCGTACTCGTCCTTATAGGCCATCAGCTTGTGCAGATAGCGCGCGGTCGTAGCAGTTAGTTCCTTGCCCTTTTGGGCGAGCACCGCGTCGGCTTCCTGTGCGTGTTCAACAAGATCGCGGAACCGGTTGGCATAGGCCTGATCCTGATAGGCGACGAGATCGTCTTCAAGCCGAGAGACAAGCGCATCGACGCTTTCAGTTTTACCTGCAACGTCTTGCTTGTCGGCAAAGGCAACGCCCTCAACGAATTCGGGATGCGCCGCCGCAAGCCGCCCCCAAGCTAGTGCCGCGCGGTTCATCGCGAGGCCGACATCGTTGAGTTCGAGCGCGCGGTCGAGCGCTTCAAGCCTGATTGGCATCCAGCCCTTCTGCAAAGCATATCCGACCAGGAAAAGGTTTGCGCCGATCTCGTTCCCGAGCAGCGTAGTGGCGAGGGTTCCGGCATCGACGAAGGCGCTGTTGGCGCTGCCCGTCGCCTCTTCGATGGCGGCGATCATGCCCTTCGCGTCGAGGTCGAGATCGGGGTTGCTTGCGAAGGCCGAGGTCGGTGTCACCCGCGTGTTCACCACCGCGCGCGTGCGGCCCTGCCTAATCTTGCTCATCGGCTCCATGCCCGATGTGACCACCACGTCGCAGCCGAGAATCAGGTCGGCCGCTACGATCCGCGTCGCGTGAAGCCGGTCGGGTGAGGCGGCTACGCGAACATGGCTGCTGACCGGGCCGTTGCGCTGGGCGAGACCTGCCACGTCGAGCACCGAACAGCCTTTGCCCTCTAGATGTGCCGCCATGCCGAGCAGTGCACCCACCGTCACCACGCCTGCCCCGCCAATCCCGGTAACAAGCAGGCTGAAAGGCGCATCGACAGCCAGGGCCTCGGGCGCAGGCAGCTCATCGAGCAGGCGCAGGGCCTCATCCGAGAGCATTGCGCCCTTGCTCGCGCTGCGCTTGCGCGGAGTGCCATTGTGCACCGTCACGAAGCTGGGGCAGTAGCCCTTGGTGCAAGAAAAATCCTTGTTGCAGGCGGACTGGTTGATCCGTCGCTTGCGACCGAATTCGGTCTCTACTGGTTCGATGGCAATGCAGTTCGACTGCACCCCGCAATCGCCGCAGCCTTCGCACACGCGCGGGTTGATGAAAATGCGCCGCGCCGGATCAACCGCGAGGCCGCGCTTGCGGCGGCGGCGAAGTTCGGTCGCACAGAACTGTTCATAGACAATAGCAGTGACGCCAGAGACTTCACGTATGTCGCGCTGCACCGCATCGAGATCGTCGCGGTGGTGGATCGTCACACCCGGCGCGAAGTCGTAGCCAGAGCGATATTTGTCGATATTGTCGCTGACGAGCGCGATGCGCCGCACGCCTTCTGCGTGGAGCTGGCGCGTCATCTCATCGACCTTGACGCTGCCTTCTATCGCCTGCCCGCCGGTCATCGCAATCGCATCGTTGACGAGGATCTTGTAGGTGATGTTGACGTCTGCAGCGATCGCTGCGCGGATCGCCATCATGCCCGAGTGGTAATAGGTCCCATCGCCAAGGTTCTGAAAAATGTGCCCCTTGCGGGTGAAGGGCGACAGCCCAATCCACGGCACACCCTCGCCGCCCATCTGGAACAGCGTCGGCGTGTTCCGCTGCGGAAGGAAGGTCGCCATGCCGTGACACCCGATCCCGCCGAATGCCATGCTGCCATCGGGGAGCTTGGTCGAGGTGTTGTGCGGACAGCCTGCGCAAAAGCTCGGCATCCGCATCAGCCCGCTGCCCGGAGCCCCGTTCGCCTTGGTTTGACCCGAAGGCGTGGTCCATCCCTCGACCCCCAGCCGCGCCAGCAGTCCCCCTAGGAGCGGAACCAGAAGGTCAGCATTCAGTTCCGCCTCGGAGGGAATCAGCGGCGCACCGCCCTCGTCCTGCTTACCCAACAGAATCGGCGCTGAGGCGTCGTTGACCAGCAGTGCTGCCAGCTGTTGCTCGATGACCGACCGCTTCTCCTCGACCACGAGCACCCGCTCAAACCCCTGCACGAATTCACCGATGAGGTCGGGCTCGAGCGGCCAGGGCATCGCCACCTTGAACACCCCCACACCGCTCGCCTTGCAGGCCGCAGGATCGAGCCCGAGTTCCTCGAGTGCCTGCATCACGTCGAGATGCGCCTTGCCGGTCGTCACAATCCCCAAGCGCTTGTGCTCAGGATCGATCACTGCCCGGTTCAAACGGTTGGCTTTTACATAGGCCTTCACTCGCGGGATACGCTGCGCGTAGTGGCGCTGCTCGGCGATGGCCGGATGGATGCCCCATTTGGCGTTGAGATCTGCGCCCTCTCCCCCTTCGGGAAGTTCAATCGAAAGCGCATCCGGATCGACCGCAACCGAGGCCGAGCTTTCGATCGTGTCGGTAACGCATTTCATCCCGATCCAGCACCCCGACCAGCGCGAAAGCGCAAAGCCATGGAGGCCGAAATCGAGATAGTCCTGCACCGAGGCGGGATTGAAATAGGGCATACCGAAATGGATCAGCGCATGGTCGCTCTGATGCGCCACGGTCGAGGACTTTGCCCCGTGATCGTCGCCGACGAGGACGATAACGCCACCGCTTTTAGAAGAGCCCGAATAGCTCCCGTGCTTGAGCGCATCGCCCGCGCGATCTACCCCCGGCCCCTTGCCATACCACAGCGCAAACACCCCGTCATAGCGTTGCTCACCGACGAGGTCAGACTGCTGTGATCCCCACACCGCAGTAGCCCCCATCTCTTCATTCAGGCCGGGGCGAAAGACGATATGGTTCTGATCGAGGTAGCTTTGCGCGGCCTTCAATGTGGTGTCGTATCCGCCCAGCGGCGAGCCGGTATAGCCAGAGATGAAACCGGCAGTATTGAGCCCTGCGGCCAAGTCGCGTTGGCGCTGCATCATCGGCAATCGGACGAGCGCCTGTGAGCCAGACAGATACACCCGCCCCGATGCCTTGGTGTAGCGATCTTCGAGCTTGTAGTCCGCCAGCGGAGAAAGCAGCGCGTCGGTTGGCGTAGTCACAGGGAGAGCTCCATGGGTTCCTCACGACAGCTCACGGCGCGATCTGCCAGACCGGCAGGGCACTCTCGTCGGTTGCGCGGCGGAAGCGCAGCTGCACTGGTTGACCGATCTGGATGTCGGCTGCGGTAATGCCGGTCGATGTCTCGCCATCCGCTCCCACCGCCATGCCTGCGATGCGGATGTGCGGATGGCTGTCGAGCGCGCCCAACACGGTGACGTATGGCAACATTGCCTCAAATGCCGGAAGCAAGGGTGGCTGGGGAGCGGCAAAGGACCAGACTTGCGCCTCTCCTCCATCTTCCACCCATTCTGACACCTCCGACTGGCACGAAGGGCACATGGGTCGCGGCGGAAACCGCGTTTCGCCGCATTGGTCGCAAAGCTGCACCACCAGCCTGCCCTTGATCGCAGCCGCCCAGAATGGCTGATCGAGCGGATCGTCGACGCTCGGCAGGGGCAGTCCTTCGATCATACCAGAAAATCCCGTACACCTGTTGTGTTGAAGTAGGCGCGCATTTCTTCGATCTGGCCTTCGTCATCGAAGCGCATCGTATCGATCACCTCGATGATCATCTCAGACCCGCCGACTTCGAGCTGAACACAGAAAGGGAAGGCCACATGCTTGCCGGCAACACGGATCGCCCCGGTTGGCGTCAGCCGCGCTCCGGTATTGATCGCAGCCTGATAGAATTGGGTGATCGCCTCACGACCGATGTGGCTCGGCGTCCCGATCGGGTCCTGAACGCTCGCGTCGTCCGCGAATAAAGCGCCGATTGCTGCCGCGTTGCCTGCATTGAAAGCGGCAAAATAGTGCTCGACCACAACGGTGGGGTTTTGAGGAGCGACCATGTGTGTCTCCATTTCGGGTTGCTGAGCTGTCACGACAAAGGCGTCCATTGCGGCGCACGCCGTTCGTTGAAGGCGGCAACGCCTTCCTTGAAGTCAGGGCTGCGTGCCTGCGCGTTGATCGCATCCCACGCACGCACCAGCGCCTCGTCGAGTCCCTTGCTCTTGGAACTCCAGATCGCGCGCTTGGTATGCTCCATGGCGGAAGGCGAATTGCGCCGTATCTCGCCCGCCAAAGCCATTGCTCGGCCCAGCACCTGTTCAGCTGGGCAAATCTCGTCGAACATGCCCAGCTCATGCGCGCGGTCAGCGGACAAAGTGACACCGCGGCCACCCAGCGCGAGACGCAGCACTGCGCCAATCGGAATGCGACGCGCCAGTGCAATCGTCTCGATCGCCGAAGTCAGCCCGATGCTGACATGCGGGTCGGATATCATCGCCATGTCACTCGCTATCACGACATCGCTCTCGGCAATGAAGTGCAGCCCGCCGCCCATTACATCCCCGCTGACTGCGCATATGACCGGCTTCCACACATCGTTCTGCATCGCGGTCCAGCGCACAGACTCCGGCTGCGCGTTACCTTCGGCATCGGTGATCATTTCAGGCAGATCGGCGACATCGGCGCCGGTGCAAAAGGCAGGCGAACCCGCTGCCGTGACGATTGCGACGACAGCAGAACGGTCTTCGCGAAAAGCCTTCCAGACTTGCGGAAGTTCTCTGCTCATCACGCTGTTGACCGCATTGAGCCGCTCGGGCCGGTTGAGCCTGATCAGCGCAATCCCGTCCTCAACGTCGTATGTTAGGGTTTCGAACCTGATCGACCATCTCCGCAATGCTCCCCTTCGCCGGCCCGGACCTATGGCCCTCTGCTTCGAACTGCGGCGGGAGCTTGCGGTGTGAAATATCGGCCATTTCCCCTCAGCAGAAACTCGCTTTCACCGTTTGACGATGCGCCAGCGACGGGGTGGCGACTAAAAAGCGAGTTTGAGGTGAATTCTCGACAGACCTAGTCTCTTGGGCACTGGGATTGAGGAGAAACTTCGCCATGAATACCGCCGGCGGGCAATGCCGTGCACAGCTTGCAGCAGGATCGCATTGATCCGCTGATGACGCACGCGAACGAGACTTCAACAAGCGACGTCGACGTTATCGTCGTCGGGTCGGGCGCTGCGGCGTTGGCGGCGGCATGCCGCGTGCACGACCTCGGCGCATCGGTGCGAATCCTCGAGAAGACCGACATGATCGGCGGCAATTCCGCGACCTCGGGCGGGGGCATCTGGGTGCCCAATAACGAGCGCCTCGCTGCCGCCGGGATCGAAGACAGCGAAGACGATGCTTTCAGCTATCTGCGCACGGTCATTCCGCGCGAGCAGATCAGCGACGAGACGATCCGCACCTATATCGACTCCGCCCCCAAGATGATCGAATATCTCCGAGAAATCGGCGTGCCCTATGAGCCGGTTCAGCACTATCCCGACTATTATCCATCGATACCCGGATGGAAGCCGGGCGGGCGCACAATGGACTGCGCGCCGCTCGACGGGCGCAAGCTGGGCGATGATCTCCATCGTCTGCGCCAGATGCCACATGCCTCGAAGGCCTTTGGTCGCATCAATCTCTCGATCACCGAGGTGTCGAAGGTTCAGGCGGTTGCGCCGGGCTGGCAGAAGATCGCTGGCAAGGCTCTTGTCCGCTATGCCGCTGACATCGCCGGACGATTGAAAGGCAAGCGCGACCGTCGGCTGTGCATGGGCGAGGCCTTGATCGGAAGGCTTCTGCTTGCCGTCAAGGAGCGCGGGATCAACCTGCAAACCAACATGCCCGTCGCCGGACTCATCCGCGATGCTGACCGTGTCACTGGGGTGATCGTCGATGGCGGTGGCGGACGGCGGCACAAGCTCACTGCGCGCCGGGGCGTGATCGTTGCCTCAGGTGGGTTTGAGAAAAGCAACAACTTGCGCCGCGACAGCCTCGCCAACCCGACCAAGCCCGAGTGGTCTGCCGGGAGCCCCGGCAACACCGGCGACTTGATCGAAGCAGGTCGCGAAGTTGGCGTGGCGACCGGGCTGATGCACGAAGCATGGTGGGCCCCTGTCGTCATGTGGGGTGATCGGCCGGTGGTACTGTTCTTCGAGAAATCGAAGCCCGGCATGGTGATGGTCAACCGTGCTGGCCAACGCTTCATGAACGAGGCGATCACCTACAACAGCTACGGCAAGTGCCTCTATGGCGAGGGCTACGACATCAAGGACCGCGTGCCCGCCTTCATTATCTTCGACCGGACTTACCGTGAGAACTATATGTTCGGCGGCCTGCTGCAGGCCTCGATGTCACCCGACTGGATGAACGCAGGCGCGTTTGGTCGTGGCGGCATGTTGCACAAGGCCCCTACCTTGCGCGCACTCGCCGCGAAGCTCGGCATCGACGCCGATGGGCTTGAAGCTTCCGCCGCGCGTATGGGCGAATTTGCCCGAACCGGCGTCGACGAAGACTTCGGCAGGGGCTCGGACGAACACGACCAGCAATATGGCGACGCAGACGTGTCGCCTAATCCCTGCCTTGGCCCGATCGTGAAGCCGCCCTTCTACGGCGCTGCGGTCTATCCCGGCGACATCGGCACCAAAGGCGGGCTGGTGATCGATAACAACGGCCAGGTGCTCGACGACACGGGCACCCCGATCCCAGGCCTGTTTGCCGCAGGCAACACCACCGCATCGATCATGGGGGACAAATATCCGGGAGCCGGCTGCACGCTCGGCCCCGCGCTGACCATGGCGTTCCGGGGCAGCAACCGGCTGATGCAGACCAACGCCGCATAGAGATGATCTGAGAGGACAGCGCGATGGCGACGACGAGTGACTACAATCTGGGGAAGTTCACCTTCCCGCGCGGCTGGTTCATGATCGCTGAAGCGAGCGAACTTGATGCAGGCCCTCTGCCGCTGCGTTTTTTCGGCAAGGACTTTGCCCTTTTCCGCGGCGAAAGCGGGCGGGTGATCTGCATGGATGCGTTCTGCAAGCATATGGGGGCGCATCTGGCAGGCGGTCGCTCAGCTTCGATTGCAGCGCATGGCGAGCAGATTGATGGCGATGCGATCCGCTGCCCATACCACGGCTGGCGCTACAACGCCGAAGGTCAGGTAGACGACATTCCGGGCTTCGATGGGCCTTGCCCGAAGGCGGCCAAACTCGACACCTACATCGTGCGCGAGGTCATGGGCGCGATCATGATGTGGCACGATCCCGAAGGCGAGCCGCCGCATTATGAACCGCCCGAGATCCCAGAATGGACCGTGCGCGACTATGTCAACGGCGCCTACGATCATCTGGGCGTGCTTGAGGTCCACCCGCAGGAAATCCTCGATAACATGGCGGATTCGAACCACCTCGGCCCGACCCACGGGTCTCCGCCAGAGTATTTCGAAAACGAGTTCGACGAGCATGTGTATATCCAGCGGCAGGGCGGTTTCCGGCGCGAATACAACGCCTTTCTGAGCACCTATACCTGGTATACCGGCCCCGGCCTGCTCCTCTCGCGGCAGGCCATCGGCGATATTCGCGGGGTTGAGTTCATCTTCCATACGCCAGTCGACGATGGCACCACGCGGGTGTGGCACAACAATCTTTTCCGCGTGGGCACAGACAATCCCGGTCCGGAGGAGGTCGCAGCGGCCAAGCACATGCAGAGCGAAGTTCTGGCAGCTTTCGCGCAGGACTTTGAAATCTGGTCGAACAAACAGCCCGCCTTCACCATCATGGGCGTGCCGACCGAGCGCAACTTCACGCTTGGCCGGGCTTGGTATCGGCAATTCTACAATCCGCGCAGCGAAGAGGCGCAGATCCGCAAGATTGCGACGGGCAAGCACGTGCCCAGCCACAAGAAGCCCCCATACGAAATCGCTCGTGAACTCGAGCCAGCGACGCGCTGAGCGCATCGGACGAGGAGTAGGAAAAATGGAAGCTGACGTTCTCACCATAGCACCGCGATCAGACGCGGGCGGTATCGAGATCGATGCCGTGCTCGACCTGATCGAGAAAAACGGTCCCAAGGGTCGCGAAGACCGGATGGTGCCAGCGGAGTCGGTCGAAGCGCTGCGTGAAACCGGCCTGTTCCGCGCCTTTGTCCCCCCGGATTTGGGAGGGATTGGCGCAACCCCGCAGCAATGGATCCGCACCCTCATCAAGATCGCAGAGCGCGACATGAGCACCGCGTGGATCGGCGGCATCATTTCGGTGCACGCCTTCCAGATCTCGTTGATGCCGAAGCAGACGCAGGAAGAAGTCTACGGCGATGACCCGGAAACGCGGGTCAGCAGTTCATACAACCCGTTCGGCGCGCGAACCGAGCCGGTCGAAGGCGGCGTCATGCTTTCGGGACGCTGGGGTTGGAGCTCGGGCTGCGACCATTGCAGCTGGGCGCTGCTCGGATCGATCGTTGAGGGACGCCCGATGCTCCAGACGATGCTGGTGCCGCGCTCCGACTATGAAATCGAAGATACTTGGCATGTCATGGGCTTGCAGGGGACCGGCTCCAAGGACGTCGTCATCGACAAGCCCGTATTTGTGCCCGATCACCACATTCATTCGCAAATGGACGGCTACAATTCGCTGCGTAATCGCCCCGAGCCGATTTACGCCCTTCCCTGGGCTCAGATTTTTGCAGCGACGGTAGCGGTGCCAACGATCGGCGCGGCGCGCCATGCCCTCAAGCTGTTTACGCAGAAGGCGGGCACAAGCAGCACCGATCCCACCAAGCTGCAAGGTGACCCGGACGTGCTACGCCGCATTTCCGAGGCGCAGACGCTCATCAACCGGGCCGAAACGACCATGCTGGCGAATTTCGACATGATGATGGACCGCATCAATCGAGGCGAACCCATCCCATTGGTCGAGCGCGCGCGTTTCCGGTTCGAAACCGGATCGATCGCGACGCAGATGATGCAGGCGGTAGACCTGCTGTTCGACATCGGCGGCGGTCGCAGCGTCTTCAACGGCGCTGAATTGCAGAACATCTGGCACGACATCCACATCACCCGCGCGCATGTCGCCAACAATCCGGTGCCGCTTGGCCGCAACTATGGAAACATGCTGCTGGGAGGTGACAATGTCGACTTCTTCATCTGAAGCAGGCGCACCGCCGCGCGGAAACGAGGTCGACCTCGGCGAACACCGCATCCACTATCTAAGCTACGGCGAAGGACCAGCGGTCGTATTCCTCCACGGCAGTGGCCCCGGGGCAAGTGGCTACAGCAACTTCAAGCAGAACCTCGATGCTGTGGTCGCGAACGGTCATCGCGCGATCGTGTTCGATCTGCTTGGCTTTGGCTATTCGTCGAAGCCAACCGACCGCGACTACACAACCGAATTGTTCGCGCAGACGATCAAGGACGCGCTTGATGCCATTGGTATTTCCGAATGCGTGCTCGTCGGCAATTCACTCGGCGGTGCGGTGAGTATCCGCCTGACGCTCGACAATCCCGAACTGGTCAAGGGCCTTGTCCTAATGGCACCTGGCGGGATCGAGAGCGATGCGGTCTATTACAACATGCCCGGCATCAAGAAGATGATCGCAAGCTTCACCAGCGGCGCGCTCGATTTTGACAGCCTTGGCGCGCTCCTGACAATGCTGGTGAAGGACCCCGCAGTCGTGACCGACGCGCTGGTGACCGAACGCCACGCGATCCTGCAGACCCAGCCGGTCGAGGTGCTAGGGCGTTTGCGGGTTGCGAATATGGAGAGCGAGCTTGGCAAGCTTGATTGCCCGATCCTTGGTTTCTGGGGTCAGGACGACCAGTTCACTCCGGTATCCGGTTACCAGAAGCTCATCGACGCCTGCCCCGATTGCGCATTCACCATCGTCGCGAATTGCGGCCACTGGGTGATGGTCGAGAGGCGCGAAATGTTTGATGCGCAGCTCGGAGAGTTTCTCGCCCGGCTTGGCCGTGAACAGGTTTGGGCCTCGGCGTCGCAGCCGGAGCTCACGTCATGATTGCGAATCTGGGATATGTTGTCCTCTCGTCTGCGGACCTCGCCCAATGGCGTCGCTTCGGCACAGAAACGATCGGCGCGATGAACGCGTCAGAGACTGACGACCGGGTTGCTCTCAAGATTGACGAACATCCTTTTCGCGTCCTGATCCTGAGTGGAGATGCCGACAGGCTGGCTGCCATCGGGTGGGAAATGGTTTCGTCCGACCAGCTCGATGCCATGCGGTTAAAATGCGCGGATGCCGGACTTCCCATTTGCGAAGGGACCGCAGACGAGGCTGATGCCCGCTGCGTCACCAACTTCTTCTGGGTGAGCGATCCCGCCGGCAACAGGGTGGAGTTCTACCACGGGCGCACCGGATGCGGCGAGCCATTCACCTCACCCATCTGTGTCGGGGGCTTCGTCACCGGCGAAATGGGTCTGGGGCATCTCGTCATCTCGGCCGCCGGTGTGTTCGACGAGACCCATGCGTTTTACACGCGGGTTCTCGGCCTTGGCGATAGCGACGACCTGACCTTGCCGCCACCAGCCGAAGGTGCGCCCGAAATGCGCGTTCGGTTCTTGCATGTCGACAATCCACGCCACCACAGCCTCGCGCTGTTCAACCTGCCGAGCCCAACCGGCGTCGTGCATCTGATGTTCGAAATGACCGAAATGGACGACGTCGGGCGCTGTCTCGACCGGGTCAACGCGCAGGGTTGGAGCCTGATGGCGAGCCTTGGTCGCCACTGCAATGACGACATGTTTTCATTCTACGTCATCGGCCCCGGCGGGGTTCCGTTCGAGATCGGGCACGGCGGTCTTCAGGTAGACTGGTCGACCACCGAGCCGACCGTCAGCACTGTGCCCGATTACTGGGGCCACCAATATCAAGTAGCGACCTAGAGGATAGCGACGATGGGACAGCAAGCCAAAAAGCCGATTGAAAATAGCCCGCCCAAGCGGAGCGTCACAGTCGAAGCGCGATTGCAATTTCCCCGCAGGTCGGCAAGTTCTGATGCTGCGGGGGCAAAAACGACAGAGGTGAGGAAATTGCGGCGCAAGGAACCCATTCAAGACCGTGCGAAAGTCACCTCGGATTCCATTCTTGAGGCAGCAGAGCTCATCCTCGTGGGCGAAGGCTACGAAAAGGCAACCACCAACTACATCGCCGAGCGTGCAGGCGTGAGCATTGGTTCGCTCTATCAATATTTCCCCAACAAGGACGCGATCATTTCTGCGCTGATCGAGCAGGAAGTCTCGAAGGTCGCAAACGGCATTCGCAACGTGCTGCGCGAATCGATGGAGCTCCCGCTGGAGCAGGCAAGCCGGGCGGCCTTCACCTATTTGCTCCACAATTTCCGCAAGAAGAAAGAGCTGTTCTACTCGCTCCCCAAGCGCTCACCCGAACTGATCGAAATGACGCAGAACCTTTCGGTCGAGAAATTCACGCACCAGACCAACCTCGCCCTGCTCGAACAGCATCGCGATGTGATTGTGGTGCCCGATCTGGAATCGGCTTTGGTCACGCTAGAGATCAGCATCCTCGCCAATATCCGCAAATATATTCTGGGCGAACATGTCGCCCAGTCGGATGAGGAGTTCATCGATCTGATGTCGCGGCTATCAACCGCTTTCCTCAAATACAATCCGCAGGCCTGACATGGCCGAAAATTGGGGACAAACGCTCTTCGCAGCACTGCGAAGCGGGAGGACGACTGCGCCTTTGAGCGTGAGCGAGCCGGCGCTCACGATTGACGATGCCTATGCCATCAGTCTCGACATATTGGCGCGCCGGACTGCCGAGGGCGAGAAGGTCGTCGGCAAGAAGATCGGCGTGACCAGCAAGGCAGTGCAGGACATGCTGGGTGTGCATCAACCCGACTTCGGCTTTCTGACCGACGCGATGTTCGTCGAAGGCGCAATTGACTGCGCAAAACTCGGCCTGATCCAGCCGCGCGCCGAGGCAGAGATCGCCTTTATCCTGCGTGACACACTCGCGGGGCCGGGCGTTACCCCTGCCGACGTGCTCGCCGCGACCAGTGCGATCGTGCCATGTTTCGAAATTGTCGACAGCCGGATCGAGGACTGGAAAATTGGTATCGTCGACACGGTCGCCGACAATGCCTCATGCGGGGTATTCGCGCTTGGCGCCGAGCGACTGGACCCCGCCGGTTTCGACCTTCCCCAACTGCACGTTTCGGTCACGAAGAACGGCGAGCCCTTGTCCGAAGGATATGGCCATGCGGTTCAGGGCGATCCCGCCATGGCGGTCGCGTGGCTGGCGAACACACTCGGTGCCTATGGCGTGAAGCTCGAGGCTGGAGAGGTGATCCTGTCAGGTTCGCTCGTCCCGCTCGAACCCGCGTGCCCCGGTGACCGCTTCCATATGCAGCTATCCGCCGCCGATCAGCAAATCGGCTCGTGCTCCATCGAATTCGTGTGAGGGAAGGCCCCATGCAAAAGCTCAAAGCGGCGATCATCGGATCGGGCAATATCGGAACCGACCTGATGATGAAGATGATCAAAAATCCCAACAATCTGGAACTGGCCGCGGTGGTCGGGATCGATCCGGCATCCGAGGGGTTGGCGATGGCGCGGGATCACGGCATCGCGACCACGCATGAAGGGATTGAGGGGCTGCGCGCCCTCCCTTGCTATCCCGAACTCGCGATCGCCTTCGACGCGACCAGCGCCTATGCGCACCGTGAACATGATGCGGTGCTGCGCGCCGACGGCATTCAGGTCGTTGATTTGACTCCGGCTGCTATCGGCCCCTTCACCGTGCCCCCCGTCAACCTCAACGCCAATGTCGAGGCACACAACGTCAATATGGTGACCTGTGGCGGACAGGCGACGGTCCCTATGGTCGCCGCCGTCAGTCGTGTGTCCAAGGTCCACTATGCCGAAATCGTCGCGTCGGTGTCGTCGCGGTCGGCCGGCCCCGGCACGCGCGCGAATATCGACGAGTTTACCCGCACGACGGCGAACGCGATCGAGGCGGTCGGCGGCGCGGCCAAGGGTAAGGCGATCATTATCCTCAACCCCGCCGATCCGCCGATGATCATGCGCGATACCGTGTTCACCCTCTCCGAAGGCGCGGACGAGGACGCTATCCGGCAATCGGTCGAGGATATGGTCGCCGAGGTGCAGAAATATGTCCCTGGCTATCGCCTCAAGCAGGCGGTGCAGTTCGAACATTTCGGTGACAACAATCGCCTGAAAATCCCTGGTCTCGGCGAGTTCACCGGGATCAAGACCAGCATCTTCCTCGAAGTCGCAGGCGCCGGGGACTACCTGCCGGAATACGCTGGCAATCTCGACATCATGACCGCCGCAGCCAAGGCCACTGGCGAGTTGATCGCCGAGCGGCGCATGGCGCGTGCAGGATAGGAGGCGAGCATGGGACCTACGAAATTCGACGTCGAAGCAGGCGACAAGCTCTATATTCAGGATGTAACGCTGCGCGACGGCATGCACGCCATTCGCCACATGTATGGGATCGATCATGTCCGCGAGATCGCCGCAGCGCTCGACCGGGCCGGTGTCGATGCGATTGAGGTCGCGCATGGCGACGGGCTCAACGGGATGAGCTTCAACTACGGCTTTGGCGCGCATACCGACTGGGAATGGCTCGAAGCGGTTGCCGAGGTGCTGACCAGCGCCACGCTCACCACGTTGATCCTGCCCGGCGTCGGCACCGCCGAGGAACTGCGGCGTGCCTATGATCTGGGCGTGCGCTCGGTCAGGGTCGCGACCCACTGCACCGAAGCCGACGTGTCGCAGCAGCACATTGGTATCGCGCGCGATCTCGGTATGGACGTCTCGGGCTTTCTGATGATGAGCCACATGATCGATGCGGAGATGCTCGCGGGTCAGGCTGCACTGATGGAAAGCTATGGCGCGCAGTGCGTCTATGTCACCGATAGCGGAGGCGCGCTCGACATGGACGGGGTGCGCGAACGCCTCGCTGCATACGAGCGCGTGCTGAAGCCCGAGACCCAGCGCGGCATCCACGCGCACCACAATCTCTCGCTTGGGGTCGCCAATTCGATCGTCGCGGCACAGGAAGGCGCGCTGCGGATCGATGCTAGCCTCGCCGGAATGGGAGCGGGCGCAGGCAATGCGCCGCTTGAGGTGTTCATCGCCGCAGCCGACCGCAAGGGCTGGCACCATGGCTGCGACGTCATGGCCCTGATGGACGCAGCCGAAGAACTCGTTCGGCCCTTGCAGGATCGCCCGGTCCGCGTTGATCGCGAAACGCTCAGCCTTGGCTATGCGGGGGTCTATTCGAGCTTCCTGCGCCACGCGGAGAAGGCGAGCGAGACATACGGGATCGACTCGCGCGACATCCTTGTCGAGCTTGGCAGGCGCAAGATGGTCGGTGGACAAGAAGATATGATCGTCGATGTCGCGCTCGACATGGTGCGCGAGCGCGAGGCATGAGTGCGCTTCGCGTCGCCCTAGTCACCGGAGCCAGTAGGGGTGTCGGAGCCGGGATCGCCAAGGGTCTGGGCGAATTGGGCTACAAGGTCTTTGTCACTGGCCGCTCCGACAAGGTCAGCCAAGGCGTCGCGTTCGACGGGTCCTCGCTCTCCGGCACCGTCGTCGAAACCTCCCAAGCTGTGACCAAGGCGGGTGGCGAAGGCGTAGCCATTGCCTGCGATCATGCCGACGACAGTCAGGTCGCAGCGCTATTTGCGCGGATCCGGTCCGAAGCCGGAAGGCTCGACATGCTGATCAACAATGCCTCCTACATGCACGCGCAATTGTTTCAACCCAAGCCATTTTGGGAGAAGGGCCTCGATGCGCAGAAGATTCTCGATGTGGGCCTGCGGTCGGCCTATGTCGCGAGCTGGCACGCGGCGCAGATCATGGTCGCGCAAGGGTCTGGCCTCATTGGCTTCACCTCATCGCCGGGCGGGTCCTGCTACATGCACGGACCTGCCTATGGCGCGCAGAAGGCCGGTGTCGACAAGCTAGCACACGACATGGAGCATGACCTGCGCGGAACGGGCGTCGTCGCGGTGTCGCTCTGGCTAGGATTGCAGAAGACCGAGCGCGCGGCGCGTGTCGCTGTGCTTTCAGACCAGTTTCAGCAGCTGTGGGATTCCGCAGAGAACCCCGAATTCAGTGCGCATATTTTCGATGCGATTGCCCGCTCGGACAATTGCGATGAGCTGTCTGGCGGCACGTATTACGGCGCGGAGATTGCGAAAGAGCTTGGGATTCTGGATCGCGGCGAAGAACGGCAAAGTTTTCGGGAGAAGCTCGGCGCACCGCACCCAAAGAACCCTGCTGCCGTCTATTGAACAGCGGCTAGCGCTTCGCTTCGATGTAGTGCCGCAGCGCGGCATCCCATTATCCTCCAATATGCCTTCGAGCAAGATTTGTCGGAAAGCCTCGGGAGATGCGACGGCTTGGGACGACCTCAAATCTTGCGCAGAGACCGCCGCGACCACGCCCGCGCCGTGGCATCCAAAGCACTTCGCGTTGTAGACTCCCATGCCTGTGTCAAACAGCTCCGGGTTTGGGTCGGCGCGCTGCAATCCGGATTGCTGATCTTTTGTCTGCCTGCGCGCGGGCAAGCTTGCCTGTCTGTCCAGAACAAACGTCAGCACACGTCTTTGCTGCGCGCGGTATTTCCAGCCGAACTGCGACGCAATTCCGCCGTAGAGCGTGGGCGCGTTGGATGCTCCGA
The DNA here is from genome assembly GCF_023823125.1 of Erythrobacter aurantius. Classification (NCBI taxonomy): domain Bacteria; kingdom Pseudomonadati; phylum Pseudomonadota; class Alphaproteobacteria; order Sphingomonadales; family Erythrobacteraceae; genus Erythrobacter; species Erythrobacter aurantius. The sequence goes on from NZ_CP090949.1 coordinate 3,138,437, forward strand.
CCAGAATAATAGTGTATTACCTGCCATTGGCTCGGTATGTGATCGGTTGACCGACTATGCCCGCCTGCGCATCGAATGCGCATCCCAGTGCACTACCCTCCAACGTCACCCGTCCATCAGGTGCGTTTGCTCTGACAGTGCCTCAAAGACCAGTGCCCTGGATTGCCAAGTCAGATCCTCCCGAACCAACGCCGCCTCGATACGGTTGGCGGTCCGGCAGCCAACTAGTGATTGGCACCCAACCAAGTTTTATCGAGTACTGTCGCTTTTCCTGCGGCATCAACCGCGATTCCGCTCGACTTCCTCGGCTCGGCAAGCATTGATGTTCCCACTGAAACGCGGTCCTTAGCTGGCCGCCGCCCCCTCGCCCGAGGCGATATGGGGCTCTGGGTGGTAGGGGCGGCATGTCGCCGCTCCGAAAAAAGGAGAACCACCCATGGCAAACAAGAAGACCCCCGCCGCCGATACAACTGGCGCAGCAAAGTCGACCAAGATCGCGGCCGTCATCGACCTGCTCTTGCGCAAGCAAGGCGCAACGCTGGACGAGATCGTCGCGGCGACAAGCTTGCAATCGCACTCTGCGCGCGCCGCCCTGACTGGCCTCAAAAAGAAGGGACACACGATCGAGAAAACGAAGCGCGATGATGCAACCTGCTATCGCATCACGGAGGCCGCGTGATGCGACCCGCCGATCTCGATGCCGAACTGGCTGCGCTGGCGAAAATGTCTCTGGCGCAGCTGCGCGAACGATGGCCAATGGTGGCAGACAAGCCCCTGCCGAAAGTGAGTGCCGCACTTCTTCGCCTCGCCATTGCCTGGGAACTGCAGGCTGCAATCCACGGCGGTCATTCGCGCCAGACCTTGCAGAAGCTGGAGCAGATCGCGCGCGGCAAGACCCGTACTGGCCAAGTGCAAGCCGGAATGCGGCTTTCGCGAGAATGGCATGGTGTCCTCCAGACGGTGTCGATCGATGAGGACGGAGTCATTCGCTGGAACGGCAAGGAATGGAAATCCTTGAGCGCGGTTGCCCGCGCAATCACGGGCACACGCTGGTCAGGTCCTGCCTTCTTCGGCCTCAAGACGAAAGCAGCGGCATGAGGACCGTGCGCTGTGCGATCTACACCCGCAAGTCGAGCGAGGAGGGTCTGGAACAGGATTTCAACTCGCTCGACGCCCAGCGCGAGTCGTGTGCCGCCTATGTGCTCAGCCAGGCAAGCGAGGGCTGGAAGCTCTTGCCCGAACACTATGATGACGGCGGGCTATCGGGCGGGTCGCTAGAGCGCCCTGCCCTTCAACGTCTTCTTGACGACGTAAGGTCGGGAACGATCGATATCATCGTAGTCTACAAGGTTGACCGGCTGACCCGCTCGCTGCTCGACTTTGCCAAGCTGGTCGAAGCCTTCGATGCAGCCGAGGTCAGCTTTGTGTCGGTGACCCAGTCGTTCAACACGACCACCAGTATGGGGCGGCTGACGCTGAATGTGCTTCTGTCCTTCGCTCAATTTGAGCGCGAGGTGACGGCAGAGCGGATCCGCGACAAATTCCGGGCTAGCCGCGCAAAGGGCATGTACATGGGCGGTGTACCGCCGCTGGGTTATGACGTGAAGGCTCGCAAGCTTGTCATCAACAAGTCTGGCGCGGCCAAAATCCAATACATTTTCGAGCGGTTCCGGGAAATCGGTTCGGGCACGCATTTGCTGCGTGAGCTCGCCGAGCGAGGGATCACGACCCGAAACGGCAAGCGCATCACCAAGGGTTTCCTTTATCGTGTGCTCAACAACCGGATCTACATCGGCGACGTAGTCCACAAGGGAACCCGGTACCCCGGCGAGCACGAGGCAATCATCAGCACCGAGCTTTGGGATGCCGTTCATTCTATCCTGAAAGAGAGCCCTCGGGTTCGTGGCGGCCGCACACGCGCCAACACTCCTGCCATGCTGAAGGGGCTAATCTGGGGACAGGATGGCGCGGCATTTTCTCCCACGCACACGCTGAAGAACGGGAAGCTCTACCGCTACTATGTGAGCCAGACATTGCTCCGTAACGGCGCAGGAGCTTGTGAGGTTGGCAGGGTCCCAGCTGCAGAGGTTGAAGCCGCCGTTGTCGAACAACTGCGGGCAGCATTTCGTCAACCTGAAATCATCATTGGCGCATGGAAGAAGGCTACGCGCAGCACACCGGCTTTGACCGAAGCACAAGCGCGTCAGGCTCTGAGAGATCTGGACCCGATGTGGGATGAGCTGTTTCCGGCGGAGCAGGCTCGAATTGTTCAGCTCATCGTCGATAAAGTCATTGTCGGCAGCGAAGGGCTTGATGTCCGGCTTCGCACTGAAGGCATTGGTGCCCTAGCCCGAGAGTTGTGTGCACCTGCAATGAAGGAAGCGGCATGAAAACGCCCCAGGAGCCGAAAATTGTCTCCGTCTTCGTACCCTTCAAGCTCACGAAGCGTGGCGGACGCAAGGAAATGATTCTTCCTCCGGCAAACGAGCAAAGCAGGCCGCGGCATGACAACACCGTGCTAAAGGCTCTGGCCCGGGCATTCCGCTGGAAGCGGATGCTCGAAGAGGGCTCATATGCCTCAATCACCGAGCTCGCCGAGCGGGAGAAGATCGGAATGAGCTACCTCACACGCGTGATGCGTATGACACTGCTTGCACCCGACATCATCAATGCGATCCTTGATGGGCGCCAAGGGGACGGGATTGATCTGACCGTTCTAGCCGCCCCATTCCCGACGGAATGGGGAGCTCAGCGGCGGCATTTTGGATTTTATAAGACTGACTGCTAGGCTGGGGTAGTTGTTCCAACCTTTCATTGGCGTGGGATCACAGATTGATAGGTTTTTGGCGTCGCTCACCCTCAAGCTGTCCGGGAAGTCCCTGTTCGTTCGCGACCGCGTTGCCTTGTCGGTATCCATCGATCATGAAGCACAAGGACTAACAAGCTAACCGGAACGTCAGAACGCGCGCATGGCTAGGAAATCCGATGTCTCGTGAGCAACAAATCAACAATGTGATGGAGTGCGTATATCTCGTTTGCGCGGGAGACGCTGAGGTTTCAGATCCTGAAAGCCTAAAAATTGAAGAGTATTACGGCGTAGTAAGGCGGATAATTAAGGCCCAGAAAGCCATCGAGCATTTTTCTGAGACAGGTGATATAGCCTCATCGCGGAAAATGTTCAGCCCATACACCCCCTTTGAGCATCACATGATGGTCAGTCTGTGGGGAGCGCCTTCGCCTTATTTGCACGACCTGATAACCCAACGCCAGGACGTGAAGACAGTCGAGAACCTAACCAAACTCGAGCGCAAGACGGCGAAAAAACTGAGGTCCGTGTTCCTCCGCAAGGTTGCGCTGATTGTCTGCTTGGAAGTCGCAGCAGTGGATGGTTTGTCACCCGGAGAGCTTCACACTCTCGAGACAATGGCCGTGGAATGGGGGCTCGATCTCGAGGAGACCATCGATTGGTACAATTCGGTGGCGAAGCCCATTCTCACCGGTGAGCCAACCGAAGGCGAGCAAAACAGTGAACTCGGGAGCCTCCTTGACGAATTCAAAGAGAGTATCGCGACGCTTCCTGACGACATCGACGATGAGGCAAAGGCCGAACTTTCCGAAATCCTGCAGTCTCTCGAGAAGCTCAAAGAGTTACAATCGACAGAGGAGGACCCCAGCGACGAAAACACGATCGCTGACACAGACCTCGACAGCTTGCCAGAGATACATCAGCTAGCCTTTCTAGGCCCAGAAGAAGACTTCAGAGCTGTATGGGAAGAAACCGACAAGAACGCCAACGACACCTTCGACGGTGTGCCTCTCCTCTTCCGCGCCATTAGCGGAGAGGAAGGCGGCATAGCTCAGTTTCTGGTCAAAAATGGTTCCCACGTAAATGTGAGGGAGCCCAACGGTGCCTCTCCCCTGGCTTTGGCAGTTTCGCGGGGAAATTTGGCCATAACCGAACTACTGCTAGCCGCTGGAGCAGACCCAGAGATGGGCGTCCTAAAGGTTGGAACTGACTTAGATGGCCAGCCCTTGGAATGGGAATTCAAGCCACTCCACCTTGCCGCGCAAGCGAATTCCTCAGAAGTGGCCAAGGCACTGATCAAAGCCGGAGCGAAGGTGAATGAGCGACTGTCAAACGGACATACGCCGTTGATGACCGCCGCTCAAAACGATGCGCTTGAGTGCGCGCACCTCCTACTTGAGGAGGGGGCAGAGGTCGATCCTGATGTTCCAAGTGTTTCACTCAAGGGGTGGACGCCAGGAACGCCCCTTACCGTCGCAGCACTCGAAAACAGCCCACGTGTCGCGGAGCTTCTAATCGAGCGTGGGGCAAACGTTTCGGTCTCTGATGGCAATGGCAATACGCCACTGAAAATGTTCTCGAAACATGGTCAGACAGATTTGGTCAAACTGATCATTGCAAGAGGGGCCGACATTGAGGCTGCAGACAAAGAGGGCTGGAATCCACTTATAAGCGCAGCATACCGTGGTCGCATCGACGTCGTAGAAGCGCTTTTGTCTGCTGGCGCCGATCCGAACGCAAGAACCACAGACGGTCTCGGTTTAACGCCGTTGATCGCAGCCTGCGAACTTGCACGCGATCATGTCATGGAATCCCTTTTGGAAATCGGCGTTAAGCCTGAGGAAGCGCTGCCTCATGGGAAAATTGTGAAAGCCTTGATCGCTGCTGGCGCTCATAAGACGATGGAAAATGACGATGGCAAAGCTGCTTTTCAGGTTGCCCGGGACACTCTGAATCTAGAGGAAGATCCCAAGGCCCAAAAGGTGTTGAAGGTTATTATCAAGCAGTTGTCATGAGAAGCAGCCCGAGCGGTTTCACCACTCGGGCTGTTAAGTTACTCTAGCGATTAGTGGTTTTCGCCGCTTGTTCCAAAACGCGTATCACATCGGTGTGATTCCTGCGCTTTGCCAAAGACAACAAAGTCTGCTTGCCAGGAAGCGCCCCTGCAGTTTTAGCACCGGCATCAAGCAGCAGTTGGACGATCGTGGCATTGCCTCGCCGCACAGCGTCTCCGATTGCAGTGTCCCCTTCATCTGTTTTGGCATTCACATTCGCTCCCAATGACAGCAGCAGTTTCACCGCATTTTCGTGTCGAGCAAGCGCCTCACCGGTAAGCGGAGGCTCATCTTCACCGCCAGGCCCTTGGCTAGCATACATCAGAGGGGTGTGCGCCGAACGGTCCTTCGGATCGACCGAGGCGCCAAGCCTGACATATTCCTTGATGCCATCAATATCAGCACGTTCAGCCAGTGAAACAAGAACGGCATCATCAATGGTCTTTGAGGACTTAATGCCAGCCCGGCAAAGGGCGCTGAGGTCAGCATCATTGAGCAACTCAATCAAGCCAACAACAGGCATTTCCTTAACGTTGACATTCACGTCAGCCCCTGCCTTCAGGAGCTCCTTCAACCCAGTGACCAAAGCTTCACGATATTTTTCTGCGGTTTTGAAGCGCGCTCCCAAGGCATCATGGGCATCATCATAGTCAAAGTAGTTCTGGTGCTGATAGATAGCCATGAGGCATGTTTGGATTGGCGTCAGCCCATCAATCGGCGAAACGATATCGGCGCCGCTTTTAATGATGCCGCTCAACTCCGATAGATCCGCGAGAATGATCGCCTTTTTTAGAGGAGATTCATTATAATCAAGCAGGTAAACATCGGCCTTTGACTGAGCCAACTTGTTTTTAATTTTGGCCAAAAATTCGGCATCTTCGTTGCCGAAATTCACGAGAAAACAGGGGTCCCCACCAGACCAGGAAGCGCTGGAAGATGTGTACTCATCCCCATCCTCATCAACCTCAACGGTTGTTATGGCCTCCTCCTTGATTCGAAACTCGAACCTGCGAGAAACAAGTTCGTCATTTTCCTTAATCCACTCACTCAGCGCCTTGGCACCTTTGAAGGATTCCTTTGTTTTTGTTTCATATATGGCCACCAGTCCGACTTCAGGTGACTGGAGGATGGGCTGTCCCTTCTCGAGCACATCGTTGGAAGTTTCTTCTCTGAAATCTACACTTGCTACCTCAAAACGCTTCAATTTGGGCTCGCCATCAAATGCGTACTCGACCGCCTGAAAATACTCCTTCTCACGAGTTTTGCCTCGGCTCACCTTGTTGGTTTTCGCATCGACATTAAATTCAAGTGCAAAGTCCGGTGCCCCGGTGAACCTACATTCGAACCAATTACTCAGGAGCCGGCAGGCTTCGGCGTAATGAGGACTTTCCGGATCATTTTTAGATTTTATCCACGCTGCACGAGCCTTCTGGAATGCAGAGGGGAGGCTGTCGCCATGATCTTCCTCATCATACCTGAGGTCGGTACAGTAGACACCCAACTCAAGCGTTGTTGACGCACTCCCGGTTCGCGAGCCTGTCTTTGCGGGCGCCACTTTAGGCGTGCTGGGCGCGGGCTCTTCGACAGTGAAGCTCGGAACAGCAATCGACCCCGTCGAGCTGACCGCAGCCGTCTCGGGCTTCTTGGTCGTTTCCTTTGGCTTTGCTTTGGCCTTCGCGGGGCTGCTCGTTGGCGCCACACGTGCCTCAAGCAGCTTGATCGTGGACTTGCGCTTAGATGCTTTCGCATAGTCCAAGATGGTCTTATCCCCTCGTACAGGGGCCTCTGGATCTGCACCCGCATCCAACAGAAGCTTCGCCAGATTGTCGAAGCCGTTTGTCACAGCAAGAAGCAACGGGCTGATCCTGTCATCCGCAGGTGTGATTGCATATGACACGTCAGCCCGGTTTTCGATGAGCACCTTGGCCGAGGCTACGTTGTCGTTCATGGCCGCTACAAGCAGAGGTGTTTCCTTGTCATCGGATAGCTGATCAACGGGAACACCAAGTTCGATAAGGCACTGGACTGCTTTGGGCTGGTCAGCTGCAGTGGCGATATGGATAGGCCGCCTCCCGCCATTTTCTTTGCCGTTGGCCTCAACGCCGCGACCCTTGAATTCTTTGATGATATTGGGATTTCCGCCCATGGCGGCTGCATACATGAGTGATTGCCCGCCTGGCAGCCGTACAGAGACGTCCGCTCCTGCATCAAGGAGCAACCTGCTAACTTTTTCTGCGCCTTTTGATGCGGCCAGATATAGTGCCGTAACCCCAGCATATTGACCGCTGGAAGGACTGAGATTGACGCTTGCCCCTGCATCTAGCAGGCGACGGCACAGCGCAATATTCTTGTCGCCCTGATAAGCGGCAGACAATAATGGCGTGTTTCCCTGAGATGCGACGAAATTTACATTTGCGCCACTTGATATCAACAGTTCGACGGCATCATTATGTCCGCCCATAATGGCGATCGTGAGAGCATTTTCGCCGCTGTCACCATCGGGCTCATCGATGTCGACCCCCCGCTTGATTAGGGTGGAGATTTCACTGAAAGACCCGTTCGACGCAGCCTCTCGAAGTTTTTTGGCTCTCTTGGCTTTGCTATCAAACAGACCAAACAACATTGAGTTACCCCCTCCTGATTTACCTACCTGAGCCCACAGTTTTGATTACGAAAAGTCGTAGGCCACTCCCTCGACCATCAAAATTTTACTCCCTGCGTCGTAAGCAGCTTTTTGACCGCGGGCCTTGGCGCACAGAAGTACACATGCCCTTCCGGCTGTGGCTAGCTTAGACAAATCACCCATAGACGCAGATTCAATGTTATTTTGAATGAAGTCTTTCAGATTGTTGTATTCGTTAATCTTTTCGACAATTTTGTCGCGTTTAGCTTCGCTAGCCTTTGCATCTACATCGGCATATTTTGTGAAATACCCGGTGACATTGCTTGAGATGCGGTGCCATTTTTCGTTGAACTTTCTGGCAGCCTCATTTTGTTTTTCGACTCTGCGTTGCTCTGCAACACGACGCCGCTCTGCTGCGCGAGAATCGGCGAGGTGACGTTGGACCCAGTATATGCCTTGACCCATATTTTTGGGTCGACCACCCCGCAATCTGAAGCCCATTCTGTAATCCCTCGTGTGAACATGACGATGATTGGCTGTGGAAAGCGGCGAATACAAGCCCCGTGAGCCCCGGACCAGTCCGACCAGTTTTCCTTGCTCAATCGATCTGGAGTGGCTTAGGCTCCAATCTGTCAACTTTTTGGAAGGTTCCGAAAAGTGATTCGGGGGTGGCCGTGGGCGACAGCAAGCCAAGTTTGCGATGGGGAGTGGAGCAGAAGCTCCAGTTCATCGAATTCCGCTTGTTCTGGGAAGGCCACGTCAACCGGAGCGATCTGATCGACAAATTTGGAGTGTCGCCCAACCAGGCCTCAGGCGACCTCAACCGTTATATCGCCTTAGCCCCGGACAACATGGTCTACGATAAGAGCGGCAAGACCTATGTCCGCTCATCCGCTTTCAAACCGCTGTTTCTGAAGCCGGACGCAACTCAATTTCTCTCTCAGGTCCGCTCGATTGCTGAGAGGGTTATTACTCCTGAGGACGCCTGGATCGGAAACCTGCCAGCCTTTGACGCGACGCCTGCGCCGGTCCGCGGGATTGATCCGGTTGTGCTGCGATCGATTGTCATCGCCATCAGGCGGCATGAGGCTATCGAAGTCCTCTATCAATCCATGTCAGCAACGGACCCAGAGTGGCGTTGGATTGCACCGCACGCCCTCGCATTCGATGGGTTCAGATGGCACGCCAGATCCTTCTGCGAGAAGAGCGATGAGTACCGCGACTTCGTAATCTCTCGCATCCTTGAGACGCGTCAAACAAGAGCCGCCAAGAAGCAGGCAGTGTCAGATGCCGCTTGGGAGGAGGTGGTCGAGCTTGAGGTTGGACCTCACCCTGATCTCAGCCCTAACCAGAGGCGCGTAATCGAGCTGGATTATGGGATGGAGAATGGGAGTGTGACGATCCCGGTCCGCAGAGCGCTGCTCTACTATGCGCTGAAGCGGCTGGGCCTCGACACGGATCCTTCGGCCCGCAAGCCGCAGGATCAGCAGATCATTTTACTAAATACCAATGACGTTCCAGGGGCATCGGCATGAACATCTTCGACCTCGATAAGGCTCTTGTTGACCGTTACGCTTCGTTCGCTCGTTCATTCTCTTCGATCCGTGCGCCGGAGATCGATCACCAGATCCGTGACGTTTATGAGCAAGGAAAGTTCTGGCCAGCTCCACTGATCACAATCAACCCGCGGTTCTTGCCTGGAAAGTCGATAGAGGAGCTTGCTGCATCAGGTGATGTCACTCCGGAGCTGGCATCAGTTTTTGCGGTAGGTGCAGAGCGAACGCCGATCCGCCTTCACCGGCATCAGGAGCGTGCCGTTGCCAAGGCGAGAAATCGCGAGAGCTTCGTGGTCACAACCGGCACTGGATCAGGCAAGTCACTTTGCTTCTTCGTTCCGATCGTGGATGCCATCATCCGAGCAAAGAAGTCGGGTGAAGCTCCCCGCACTCGGGCAATCATCATTTACCCGATGAATGCTCTGGCAAACTCGCAGCTCGGGGAAATTAGAAAATTTATCGCTGAGGCCGACATCCCTGAGCACTTGCGCCCGACGGTTGCCCGCTACACGGGTCAAGAGACACCCACTGAGCGACAGCAGATCTCCCACGACAAGCCGGACATCCTGCTGACGAACTTCATGATGCTCGAGCTCCTGATGACAAGGCAGGAAAAGCTCGATCGCGCGGTGATCGAAAACGCTCAGGGCCTCGACTTTCTGGTGCTAGACGAGCTGCACACATATCGAGGGCGCCAAGGCGCTGACGTCGCCATGTTGGTAAGACGTGTCAAGCAGCGTTTGACGCCGTCCAAGGATCTGATCTGCATCGGAACGTCAGCAACCATGTCCAGCTCGCCAGATGAGCTGGAGCGCGCCGCAGCGGTGGCAGAGGTCGCGACGAAGCTTTTTGGTCAGCCAATCTCTTCGGGCGGCATCATTGATGAAACGCTCGACCGGGCCACCTCCCATGAGATCAAAGCGGAGACACTTGGCGAGCCTTTGCGTCGGGCAGTCTTGCAGCCGCTAGCGCCGAAGTTGTCAGATACGGAACTGCGAGTTCATCCTCTTGCCTGCTGGATTGAAACGCAGATCGGTCTCGAAGACGGCGAAAAACTCCGTCGACGTAGACCTATGACGCTTCCTGACGCCGCAGCGAAGCTAGCTGAACAAACAGGTCTAGCGCAGGCTGATTGCACTCGGGCTATTGCCGAGATGCTGGCCATGATGGGTAAGCGGGAAGATCAGCGCGGCGGCACATCGTCACGGGCTTTTCTTGCTTTCAAGCTGCATCGATTCATTTCTGGTGCTGGTCAGGCCTACGCGACACTCGAGCCAGCCGGAAAACGGAGGGTAAGCCTCGAGGGCCAGAAGTATCATCCCGAGGATGAGAAAGCTCGTCTTTACCCTCTCTTCTTTTGCCGTGAGTGCGGGCAAGAGCATCATAGCGTATCCGTCACTTTTGCTGATGGCGCACAAAGAGTGATTGCCCGGCCAATTGATGAACCAGCACGCGATGAGGCTGAACCCGATGGAACCGAAACCGGCTATCTGGTCCCCGCGGTAAATGAAGACTTCCGTTTCTCAGGCGAAGTCAGCGACTATCCTGATGATTGGGTAGAGGTCGCAGCAAACGGCCAAGAGCGCCTGAAGCCGTCGCATCGGGGTAAACACGAAGGACGCCTGATGAGGGTGCGCCCCGATGGCAGTTTTGGGGATGACGGGATCCCCGCATGGTTCTTTGCTGGCAAGTATCGCTTTTGCCCTGAATGCGGTCATCAGCCGGCATCCGGCGCGCGCGAGATCAATAAGCTGGCAGGTCTGTCCGCTGAAGGGCGAAGTTCAGCGACCACCCTGATTGTGTCGACAATCCTAGCTTGGATGGAGCGTGACGGCACGCTTGATCCTCACACCCGTAAGCTTCTCGGCTTCACCGACAATCGCCAGGACGCCGCATTACAAGCTGGCCACTTCAACGACTTCATCTTCGTCACTCTGCTGCGAGGAGCGATTCTACGAGCCGTTAGAACTGCAGGCCCCCAAGGGCTAAAGCCAGACAAGTTTGGTGAGGCTGTAAGGCAGGCACTAGGTTTCGACCTCGAAGAGAAGGGCCGGCTCGGTGAATGGATGCTCGATCCGAACGCCAAAGGATATCAGAACAGGCAGGAAGCCCAGGAGATCCTCTCTGACATTCTGGCCCACCGCCTCTGGGCCGACCTGCGGCGAGGCTGGCGTTACACTAATCCAAACCTTGAAGAGGTCGGGTTAGTCGCCGCCAGCTTCCCTGGGCTGGATGATCTGGTGCAAGACGAAGAAGAATTTTTGGGCAACGAGCGCCTTGCTAAAGCGTCTCCGGAGCAGCGGCGCAAGCTATACGAAATTCTGTTCGATAACATGCGCCAAGGGCTGGCAGTTGCAACGGATGCTCTTGATCGAGGTAAAGTTCGACAGGCAGCGGAAGTGTCGCGCAACAGGCTCCGACTTCCATGGGCGATAGATCGCGAGGAAGAGAACACCCTTCGTGAGTGCGGCTTCCTGATGATCAATCCGCCTCGTAACAATAAGGTCAGGGCAACCGAGGCTGTCCTAATTCTGAGGGCCGGCCGGCAGAGCAAGCTCGGGAAAGCCCTTCGACAAGCCGCGCTTTGGGACAATCAACAAGTCCCATCCAAAGAATATGATGAGCTGATTGAGACCCTGCTGAAAGCAGCTGAGGCGCACCAGTTCGTTCGGCGGGTAGACGTAGGCTACGACGCGCCTGCATGGCGTATGGCCCCCACGGCGATCCGTTTGCTGCCAGCTAAAGAGCGTCGTGACGGAAAGCGCCAGAACCTGTTTTTCCGCGAACTGTACGAACAGGTTGCTGACATGCTCGCCCATGAAGGCAACCTTCCTTACAGTTTCGAGGCTCGTGAACACACTGCACAGGTCGATCAGGACGTGCGTGCGTGGCGCGAAGATCGTTTCCGCTTCGAACAGGCGGATCAGGACAGGATCAAGGGAAACCTTGATCAAATGCGCGAGCAAAACGAACCGGACAGCTTTCTCCCTGCAGTGTTCTGCTCCCCAACCATGGAACTGGGCGTGGACATCAGCGCCCTCAATGCGGTCTACCTTCGCAATGTACCGCCAACTCCGGCTAACTACGCACAGCGCTCAGGACGTGCAGGGCGTAGCGGTCAGGCTGCGCTGGTAGTCGTCTATTGTGCGGCTCAATCGCCGCACGATCAGTATTATTTTGCGGATCAACCCGCTTTGGTGGCAGGCGCGGTGCGCCCTCCAGCCTTGGATTTAGCCAACCAGGATCTGTTGAAGAGCCATTTACACGCTGAGTGGTTGGCTGCGGCTTCTGTGTCTCTCAATTCTGCCATCCCGGAAAATCTCGACATGAGCGGCGAGAATATGCCGATCGCCCCTGAGATTGCCGAGGGCCTCAAGCAGTTGGCAAAGTCAGGCGCAGCAAAGCCAATCATGCGCAAATTGATTGAATCAATGCTACCGGCAGTAACATTGCGGGATGCCCCTTGGCTCTCCGATGTTGATGCGTTCGTTGAAGATGCTGACCGAGATGCCTTTTTCGCGTTCAACCAAGCATTCGATCGTTGGCGTCACCTCCATAACAGTGCTCGGGAAGAACAGGAGTTAGCACACTCAATTCAGAGTAAGCCCGGGCTGCCGTTCGGTGAACGAAAGGCCGCAGCCTCGCGTTATTGGAATGCCTCTCGCGAACTGGAGATATTAGAGCACGGTAAAGCTTCCAGTGGGTCGGATTTTTATATCTACAGATATCTCGCTACTGAAGGTTTCCTGCCGGGCTACAACTTCCCGAGGCTCCCACTTTACGCGTTCATTCCGGCTTCGAAGAGCGCCATCTTGCAGAGGCCTCGTTTCCTAGCCATTGCTGAGTTCGGCCCCAACAGCATGATTTATCATGAAGGGCGAGCTTTCCGTGTGACCAAGGCCAAGCTGCCCGCACAGGGGCGGTTGGACAATGGGCAGCTATCAACCACGACGCTTATCCTTTGCCCTGAATGTGGGGCTGCTCACACCGATGAACTCCAAGAACGTTGCCACGCCTGTGCCGCGCCTTTGGGCGGTGCCGAGCGCCTCGACACAGTTTTCCGTATCGACAATGTCGAAACTGCGCCCTCAGAGCGGATCACTGCGAATGACGAGGATCGTCAGCGGCGCGGTTTTGAGATCCAGACCGTGTTCCAGTGGCCCGTCCACAACGGCTCGCCAGACATTCGATCGACGACCCTATGCGCCGACGACACGGAGCTGCTCAGGCTCGACTATGGTGCAGCCACCAAGCTCTCCCGGATCAACAAGGGGCTCAGGCGGCGAAAGTCGAAATCCATCTGCGGCTTCTTCATAGACCCTAACTCAGGGCGATGGCTCAAAGATCCAGAAAACGGCGATGATGACGATGGCATGGGAGATCCTACCCAGGCAAAGCCGCAGCGAATCGTGCCGATGGTCGAAGACCATAAAAATGCCCTCCTGCTGCAGCCCAAGGTCTCATTGAGCACCGAGGAGATGGCGACCTTCCAGCATGCGTTTATCCGCGGCATCCAGCTGGTCTTCGAACTCGAAGAGGGAGAAATCCTTGGCGAACCTCTGCCGACCCGGGACATTCGTCACACCATTCTGCTTTATGAAGCGACTGAAGGTGGCGCGGGCGTTCTCAACCGACTGGTTGCCGATCCAGCCAAGGTTGCCGAAGTGGCGCGCGAGAGCCTCAAGCTAATGCACTTCAAGGAGCCATTCGAGCCTGGTGACATGATTGAGACTGAAGATGCCTGCGTCGCTGGCTGCTATCGCTGCATCTTGTCCTATTTTAATCAGCCCGATCATGAACTGATCGACCGCCGAAACGACAACGTGATCAGCCTGCTTTGCGAGCTTACAACCGCTAACGAAAGCGAGGCCGAAACCGCCAGTGCAGGCGACCCTTGGGGTGAGGCTGTTCGGCAGTGGGGGCTTCCTAACCCGTCAGGACTCAGCATGGCGGGGATACAACTGCCCCTGTTCTGGCCAGCCAAGGGGGTACTCGCTGTGCCCGGCGGGGCATCACCTGGACTCGTCAACGAGGCCGCTGCTCTCGGTATCCTCGACGTAATCGATCTGCCTGATCGTCCGGCTGAGCACGCGCCAGCCGAACTACTTATTGCACTTGGAGTTTCCCGATGAACGCGGTCGTATTTTCTCCTGGTGACATGGTCCGTGCTCGCGGGCGTGAATGGATTGTTCTGCCATCGCCCTCCGAGGAACTGCTCAATATCCGGCCACTGTCGGGAACCGACGATGATGCGCAGCTGATTGCGCCCGCCCTTGAGGCAACACCTGTCAGCGCTGCCAGCTTCGCGGCCCCCACTGCCGACCGTCTCGACACGCAGGACGGGGGCCGTTTGTTGGCCGATGCCCTTCGCCTCTCGCTTCGTCGCGGCGCTGGACCATTCCGAAGCGCTGCTCACTTGGGCGTCGAACCCCGTGCCTATCAGCTTGTCCCACTGATGATGGCGCTTAAGCAATCCGTTGCACGGCTGTTGATTGCTGACGATGTTGGTATCGGCAAGACCATCGAAGCAGGCATGATCCTTCGCGAGTGGCTGGATCGCGGCCTTACAGACAGGTTCACCGTCCTGTGCCCGCCGCATCTCGTTGATCAATGGGTCAGCGAACTTGCCGAGAAGTTTGATATTGATGCCGTAGCCGTCACGGCAGCACGGGCTCGCGGGCTCGAGCGGGGCTTGCCTACCTCGCAAAGTCTGTTCGAGGCTTACCCGTACACCGTCGTCAGCCTCGACTATATCAAGGCAGACAGTAGGCGTGATGAGTTTGCACGGGCGTGCCCGCAATTCGTCATTGTCGATGAAGCGCATGCGTGTGTCGGTAATGAGAGGGGGAAGCACCAGCGCTTCGATCTTCTGCAAACACTGTCTGCAGACGCCGACCGACACATGCTCCTTCTGACTGCGACGCCGCACAGCGGCGACATTGTGGCTTATGACCGCCTGCTGGGTCTGGTCCATCCAGATCTGGCCGGCGGCCCGGAATCAGGGGATGCCAATGCCCGTGAGCGCTATGCCCGCCGGTTGGCTCAGCACTTCATCCAGCGCCGTCGCCCTGACATCCAGGATGGCTGGGACGAGAAACGTGCCTTTGCCCGGCATGAGACCAAGGAATCGCCATTCACGCTCGCAGGTGATTTTGCCACCTTCCAGGAGGCAGTCCTCGATTACTGCCTGAACGTTACTGAGCGTGCAGGATCAGATCAGAGGCATCGCCGTCTCGCCTTCTGGGGGACGCTTGCACTCATGCGCTGTGTGGGCTCGTCCCCTGCCGCAGCGGTCAGTGCTCTTCGAAACCGCCTTGGTGGCATGGCAGAGGAAGAAGCGATCGAACCGGTCGTGTTCGATGCCGAAGATGGCGTTCTCAATGAGAGCGACGTGGAGCCCGCCACTGCCATTGAAGACCAGGAGGAGGCAGCAGCACTTAGCAGCCTCATCGAACTGGCCCAATCCCTCGACGCCCGGCGGGATGAGGACCCCAAGGTCAAGAAGCTCGTTGCGGAGTTGCGTCCCATTCTGAAGGAGGGCGCCAAGCCTGTCATCTTCTGCCGTTTCATAGCTACGGCTGAGGCACTGGGAGAAACCCTGCGAGCCATCTTCCCGAAGGCAGCCATAGCCGTGGTCACGGGTACTCTTCCGCCTGATGAACGACGCAGCCGGGTCGATGCGCTTGAGCCCTTCGAAAACCGGATCCTCGTTGCGACCGACTGCTTGTCGGAAGGTATCAACCTCCAGAGCCTGTTCGACACGGTCGTCCACTACGACCTGAGCTGGAACCCGACCCGGCATCAACAGCGCGAGGGCCGCGTCGACCGTTTCGGACAACAGGCGCCCGTTGTCCGCTCGCTCATGATGTATGGCGAAAACAGCCCAATCGACGGGGCTGTGCTCAACGTGATCCTGCGAAAGGCCGAAGAAATCCAGAAGGCGACGGGCGTCAGCGTTCCGATGCCGGAAGACCAGGAAAGCGTGACCTCAGCTCTGATGCAGGCGGTCTTGCTGCACCGTGGCGGCAGCGCAAAAAGCCAGATGACGTTTGACTTCGGCCCTGGTGCCGACCTGTTCGAGCGGCAATGGCGCGATACGGCTGAGGGGGCAAAGGCAAGCCGCGCCCGCTATGCCCAGGGATCATTGAAGCCTGACGAAGTTCTCCCCGAGTGGCGCAAGATGCGGGCGCTTAATGGTGGCCCCAAGGAAGTAGCCCGCTTCACGGAGCGGGCCCTAAAGCGCCTCCAAGCCCCATTGGAACCTCTGCTCGGCCATTCGCTGCTTCACCTCGACTTCCTGCCCGAGATGATGCGTGAGCGGTTGGGGCAGCGAGGTTTGCATGGCACGAAGCGGGTCAGCTTTGAAGACGACCCGTCTCCCGGTGTAACCCATGTTGGCCGCGTCCACCCGGTAGTAGCCGTCTTGGCCGAGACTTTGGCTGAGGGCGCACTAGACCCAGAAGCTGCAGAAGGGCGCGCCCTCGGTCGCGCTGGCGTCTGGCGGACCCGTGCGGTGAGCCAGATGACAACGCTGCTGCTGCTGCGCCTGCGCTACAAGCTGGTGACCAGCGGCCGTATGAACCGTCTCCTGCTAGCGGAAGAAGCCACCGGGCTGGCCTTCTCAGGGCTTGGCCAGGACGTATCGCTGAGCGCTGAAGACGCGCTGGCCCTGCTTGAAGCCGAAGCTTCAAGCAATATCGATGAAAGTGCACGCATCCGGCAGATCGACGCTGCCCGCGACCGCTTGGCTTCCTACACGCCCGCTCTTGAGGCGTTCGCTCATCAGCGCGGTGAAGCACTTTCGTTCGATCACCTCCGCCTGACCGAGGCCGCTGGCGGCGGTGCCACCGTCAAGGTCAGTCCCGTTCTGCCAGCCGATATCATCGGCCTTTATGTCCTGCTGCCGGAGGTGAACTGATGTCCCGTGCCATAAAGCGCGCTGCCGACATCGGCTTTGCCGCGATCACAATTGAAGGTGGGCTGATCGCCCCCGCCCAAGTGCAGGCGATTGCCTCCGCTGCGCCCGATCAAAAGATGGCGGCCGACTATGGTTGTCCGAAGGGCACCGGCCTGCGCGATGAGATTACGCGCTATTTCCGCATCGGTCAGGCCCATTGGCAGGCCTATACCCGGCTAGATCAGCCCACCATGCAGCAGACCGCTGATTTTGCGCGGAGCCTGCTGGAACAAGCGTTCGGCTTCGAGCTCACTGGGCCGCATCATCATACCCGCGAAGATCGGCGCTACACCATCGCATGGGAAGCTAAGGGTGGGCGCGTCCCGGTAGTCGTCGCACCGCCAGCACCAGCAGAAAAGGGCAAGGCAGGCGATGGGTTCGCCCGGGCATTGCCGGAGTTCGGAGATGGAGCAAGCGGTCGCATTGCACGCCGTTCGCCTACCGTGCTGTTGCAAGAATGGCTCAATGCCAACCCGGACTTCTATTGGGGCCTCGTCTTTGCAGGCGACCGGGTACGGCTGATGCGCGACAATGCCAGCCTGACCCGTCCGGCCTGGATCGAGGCAGACCTTGGCGCGATCTTCCGCGATGAGATGTTCGCTGATTTTGCGGCCCTGTGGCTGCTGATCCACGCCAGCCGTTTCGGTGCGGAAGGCGCAGGCGCCAGCGATTGCGCGCTGGAGCGCTGGCGCGAGGCTGGGATGCGGGCCGGCACCTCTGCTCGAGAGCGGCTGCGGGTCAACGTCGAGGATGCGCTGATGGCACTGGGCCAGGGCATCCTTGATGCTAACCCCACCATCCGGGAACGGCTCGATACCAATGATCTGACCATGCCGCATCTGTTCGAACAGATGCTGCGCGTGGTTTACCGGCTGATCTTCCTGGGCGTGGCCGAGGATCGCGATCTGCTGCATCCACCCGCGACGCCCAAGGCCGTGCGCGATCTTTACAGCAACAACTATGGTTTTGCCTGGCTGCGAGACCGGTCGACGCGCCGCAACGCGCACGATCATCACCATGATGCCTGGGAAGGCGTGAAGGTGGTGTTCCGCGCGCTGGAGCGTGGGGAAAAGCTGCTGGGCTTGCCCGCGCTTGGCGGCCTGTTCGACCGGGCCCTCACGCCTGATCTAGATGCCGCGCAAATCCCCAATCGGGGAATGCTTGCAGCCGCGTTCAAGCTGGGCTGGCTGATCGAGGATGGCCGCCGGGTTCGGATCAACTGGCGCGATATGGCGACCGAGGAACTGGGCAGCGTTTATGAAGGCCTGCTCGAACTCGTGCCCGTGCGCGAGGATGGCGGGCGCACCTTCGGCTTCGCAGGCGGTGCGGAAGCACGCGGCAATGCGCGTAAGGTATCAGGCAGCTATTACACGCCGGACAGTCTGGTGCAGTGCCTGCTCGACAGCGCTCTCGATCCGGTGCTGGACCGGGCCGAAGCAGAGGGCGGCGCGGATGCCATCCTTGAACTGAACGTGATCGACCCTGCCTGCGGATCGGGCCACTTCCTGCTGGGCGCGGCGCGGCGCATGGCGACGCGGGTGGCGCAGATCCGCAACCCCGATGCGCCCGATTATAACGCAGCGATGCGCGATGTTGTGCGCGGCTGCATCCACGGGGTGGATCGCAACCCGATGGCGATCGAACTGGCCAAGGTGGCGCTGTGGATTGAATCGGTGGAACCGGGCAAGCCGCTCGGATTCCTCGATGCCAACATCCAGTGCGGAGACAGCCTGCTGGGCGTGTTCGATCTGCAGGCGCTGGAAGAAGGCATTCCGGATGATGCCTACAAGCCGCTGACCGGCGACGACAAGGACACCGCCAAGTACTACGCCAAGCGCAACAAGGACGAGAAGAAGGGCCAGGCCGCTTTCGATTTCAGCGCGGGCGGCGGCACCGGGCTGCCCCCGGCCAAACTCGCTGCGACGATGGACGATCTGCGCCATCTGCCGGAAGATACGGTTGCCCAGGTTGCGGAAAAGCGCCGTCGCTTCGCCGCGTGGGAGGCTGACCCAAAACGCTACGCCACCAAGGTGGCCTGCGATCTCTATATCGCCGCCTTCCTTCTGCCCAAGACGGGCGGCGCACCGGCCAACGCGAACAGCGTGACGGTGCCGACTACCTCGCACCTGCGTCAAAGGCTCGGCGGCGGGCAGATTTACGGCCCGTTGGAAGCCGCCGCAGTCGATGCGGCGGGTGATGCCCGTGCCTTTCACTGGCCACTGGCCTTCCCCGAGGTGATGATCGGCAAGGGCGGGTTCGATGTAGTGCTCGGCAATCCGCCTTGGGAGCGGATCAAGCTGCAGGAGCAGGAGTTCTTCGCCAGCCGCGATGCCGATATTGCCAATGCACCCAATGCTGCGGCACGCACGAAATTGATCAAGGCGCTGCCCACCGCCGTGCTGGCGGATGGATCACCGGACATGCCGCGCCGCCAGCTTCATGCCGCTTTCGAAGCGGCCAAGCGCACGGCGGAGGCGTCATCAGTTTTCTTCAGCTCTCCCAAGGATGAAGACCCGACCAAGATTGCGCTGGCTAAGGTATCCAAGGCGCGGCGCTATCCGTGGACCGGGCGCGGAGATGTGAACACCTACGCCCTGTTCGCCGAGCATTTCCTGAATCTCGCAAATGCCAGCGGTGGTGCAGGCATTATTGTGCCCACTGGTATCGCCACCGATGCCACCACCGCGCCATTCTTTGGACATCTGGTATCGAGCCAGCGGCTGGCTGGGCTGGTTGATTTTGAGAATAGCCAGCCGCTGTTCCCCGGTGTCCATCGCAGCTTCAAATTCGCCCTGCTAACACTGGGCAGCGGCGTGGCCGAAGCGGAATTCGCATTTTTCCTGACAGACCCCACCCAGTTGGAGGACAGCCGCCGCTGCTTCACCCTGTCGCCCGCACAGATCGCGGCCATCAACCCCAACACCAAGACCGCGCCTGTCTTTCGCTCTCGCCGCGATGCAGAACTGACCGCCGCCATCTATAATCGCGTGCCAGTGCTGATCGAGGAAGCAAAGGGGGCATCGGGCAACCCGTGGGTTTGTCGTTCATGGCCATGTTCCACATGTCGAACGACAGCGGCCTGTTCCGCACCGCCGAACAGTTGCGGGATGACGGCTGGCAGCGCGACGGCACGAATTGGGCGCAGGCCGACGGACAGCGCTACGTTCCGCTCTATGAAGCTAAGATGATCCACCAGTTCGATCACCGCTGGGCCAATGGCGCCGACAGCGAAGACGGTGGGGAGACGCTTTCGCGAGATGGCACGTCCGAACCTAATCCGAGATACTGGATTAATGCCAAAGAGCAGCGAAACGCCGCTCAAGATGCTCGCCGGGGGGGTGGCTGGCTTTTAGCCAGTCGAATGATCGCCCGTCTGACCGACGAGCGTACCTTCATTGCTTCGATGATACCGGACTCCGGGGTTGGTAATTCGGCTGCTGTTTGGAAGCAACCTGTCGCACGACACCAGGATGCGGTACCGTTATTGGCGAACATAAATGCTCTAGTTACAGATTGGATCGTGCGCCAAAAGGTCGGCGGCGCCAACATGAACTTCTTTTATGTTCAACAATTTCCTATTCTTCCTCCCAGCGCATATTCCGACGCTGATCTCGCATACATCGCCCCGCGCGTGCTGGAACTGGTCTTCACCAGCCACTCTATGGCCCCATTCGCCCGCGATATGGGCTATGAAGGACCACCGTTCGCCTGGAACGAAGACCGCCGCGCGCAACTGCGGGCGGAGCTCGACGCCTGGTATGCGCTCGCCTACGGCCTGACCCGCGACGAGCTGCGCTATGTGCTCGATCCCAAGGACGTAATGGGCGAAGACTACCCATCCGAAACCTTCCGCGTCCTTCAGAAGAACGAGATCGCCAAATACGGCGAATACCGCACCCAGCGCCTCGTCCTCGCCGCCTATGACGCACTGGTGGCCGGCGGCATGCGCCCGCGGATCGAGGGCTACAAGTAATGGGCGATGAGGAGGATATCCCGGGCGAAGAGCTGGCCTCGGTAATCCGGGGGGCAAATGGTGCGCCTGTTGCCGAGGCCCTCATCGGTTGCAGCTTCTACCGCGATGATCCTGATGACCTTGCGACGATTACCCAATGCGATCGCGGCTCGGGCCGTCTGTCCTTGCAGTCTCCCGCGGGTGCGACACGCGTTGCCGGCCTTGCCTCTGGCTACGTGCTTCTCACCCCTACCTTGCGCTCCGCACTGGAAGCCGCGATCACGCCCGCCCAACGTGCGGAAAAGAAAGCGCGCGCGTTTATTGCCGCATATGGTTTTACCGGCGCGATCGAACAGCAGGATATTAACCCGCTCCTCAGTGCAATCCGCAGCGCCCAGGAAGGCGTGATTCCTCCGATCGACGAGCGAAGGCACGCTCTTCGTCTGGCCGAAAAGTATGGCGCTGAACGGGTGGTTGCGAAACTGGCCTCAGCCTGCGTTGATGCCGATCCTGCCAAGGTACTGCCTGACGTTCTGATCACCCTCTTGCCGGCGCTGCGCCATTCTGGCCGCAGTTCGGAAGCCTTGGCACGCAGCGAAATTCTAAGATCGTCGGGATTGGGTCTCTCCCCCAGCGAAGAGCGCGTGCTTTTCACCGAACGAGCAGCCCTGCTGGCTGACCGTTACGAGCAAACGAGAACACCGGAATTCCTGGCGGAAGCCCGCAAGGCAGCCAATCGCAGCTGGGCCAATGGCCAATCTGAACACTGCAGCCATGTATATGAGCGGCTTAAGAAATTAGAACGGGAAGCTCAGGCATGAGTTCTCCCGGGCTACCTTCGGCAGCGCCCGCACACAAAATGCACACCCAATCCAAAGGCCACCGTTGATGCAAATTTCCACCATCCTCAACTACATCGACAACGGTCATATGGCCCTGCCGGAGTTCCAGCGCGGGTATGTCTGGGGCGGCGATCAGGTGCGTGGATTGTTCGGGTCGCTCTATCGCAGGCACCCGGTCGGCGGTCTGCTGGTGTGGGCCACGCAATCCGAGGGCGCGCAATATCGTGGCGATCAGGAACTTGCGCCGGGTGTCGTCAAGCTCTTGCTCGATGGCCAGCAGCGGATGACGTCGCTCTATGGCGTGATCCGGGGTATGCCGCCCAAGTTCTTCGACGGGAATGAAAAGGCCTTCACCAACCTGCATTTCCATATCGGACGCGAGGAATTCCAGTTCTACCAGCCGATTGCGATGAAAGACGATCCGCTGTGGATCGACGTCAGCGCCCTGTTCAAGGGCGGCAATGATGGTCTGGGCACTATGATCGCTGCGCTAGCCGCGAAACCCGAACACGCCCCGCAGATCGGCGAATATGCCGGCCGCCTGAACAAGCTCCTCGGCATTCGGGATATTGATCTGCATATCGAGGAGATCACCGGAGCGGACATGACGCTCGATGTGGTGGTCGACATCTTCAACAAGGTGAACAGCGGCGGCACCAAGCTGTCGAAGGGCGATCTGGCACTGGCCAAGATATGCGCCGACTGGCCTGAAGCGCGTGCCGAAATGAAGACGCGCCTCTCGACATGGAAGCAGGCGGGATACGACTTCTCGCTCGATTGGCTGCTGCGGTCGGTCAACACCGTGCTGACTGGTGAAGCCAAGTTCCTGCACCTGCATGAACGCTCCGCTGAAGAGGTGCAGGGTGCGCTTTCACGGGCCGGCAAGCATGTGGAGACAGCGCTGAACCTGATTGCCGGGCGCCTTGGCCTTGATCACGATCGGGTGTTCTTTGGCCGCGGGGCTGTGCCCGTCATGGCTCGGTATCTGGATCAGCATTCAGGGCCGATGAGCCAGCAGGAACGGGACAAGCTGCTGTTCTGGTATGCGCAGGCAGCCATGTGGGGGCGTTTTTCAGGTTCGACCGAAAGCTTCATCGACGCGGACCTCGAAGCTCTGTCTGCCGGTGGGCTCGACCGCATGCTGGATGCCCTGCGTCTGTGGCATGGTGGCCTGCGCGTGGAACCGGGCCATTTCACCGGTTGGAACATGGGATCCCGTTTCTACCCGGTGCTCTACATGCTGACCCGCATGGCCGAAGCACGCGACTGGGGGTCTGGCCTGCCGCTCAAAGCCGACATGCTGGGCAAGCTGAGCAAGCTGGAAGTCCACCACATCTTCCCCAAGGCCCAACTCTACAAGGCGAATTTCAGCCGGGCCGATGTCAACGCGATCGCCAATTTCTGCTTCCTGACGAAGGGCACGAACCTCAATATTTCCGATGAGCGCCCAGAGGTTTATTTCGAGGAGATCGAGGCCAACCATCCCGGGGCCTTGGCATCCCAGTGGGTGCCGATCGATCGCAACTTGTGGCGGATCGAAAACTATCAGGACTTCCTCGCCGCGCGGCGTGAGCTTCTGGCGGCCGAGGCCAATAAACAGTTGGCGAGCTTGCTTGGTACAGAGGCGGATCGTTGGCTGGCAAGTGCCGCACCTATTCTGGCAGCCCCCGCAGTGATTGGCGGGTTCGCCACCGAGGAAGAAGAGAACGAATTGGTCGAACTCAATGCCTGGGCGCAAGACCGCGGGCTGGCGGAAGGCGTTCTGGCGTTTGAGTTGGTAGATGAAGCTACCGGCGGACAGCAGGCTGTGCTCGACATCGCTTGGCCCAATGGTGTCAGGCAGGAATTGACGGAAGCGGTGGCAGTGCTGATCGACGAAAGCGCAGAGCTGATGTCGCTGGCCAACTCAGCCGGTTTCAGGTGCTTCACGACTGCAGAGGCTTTCCGCCAATATGTGAACCATGAAGTCGAGGGTGAGCCTGTCGCATGATCGATACCAGAGATCGGCTATCTGAATATCCGTTCGCGCTGGAATCCGAACTGCGCGACGCTGCCAACGAGCATGGCTATCGGATCCCGCAAGGACAGGCAGCGGGCTGGTTGTTTTTCTCGTCGGCGTCAGCGCCCGGTGAAATCGCAGTCGCGGCATCAACAAATGGGATGGCCGGACCTTTCTTCCTGTCCGTCGCCCATCCCGGGGCGGCACGGGAGCTGAAGGCTGAGCTGGCCGGACCTTGCGCAAAAGGGCACGCGGGAGCCTTCGCATTCCAGGATAGAGATGGCCTCTTCGAAGCAGTCAGTGCGGTCTACCGATTGTCGATGTGCTTGCCGACACTGCCTTACGAGGACTTCCTCAACGATACCGCGCATCTGGGCGATACCGAGGCCGAACGAGAGCAAAAAGTTCGCATCGGCCAGAACCGTTTTCGCTCGGCACTGATGGACTATTGGAATGCGACCTGCCCCCTAACGGGTGTGAGGGAACCCGAACTCTTGCGGGCATCACACATTGTTCCGTGGGCGGCGTGTAGCAGCGACCAAGAGCGGTTGAACGTCCACAATGGCCTGCTGCTCTCAGCCTTGTGGGACGCGGCCTTTGATGCCGGTCTTGTGACTTTTGATGATCTGGGACGGTCGATAGCTTCCCCAAAGCTGGGACTGGATGCCCGTGAAGCTCTGAGACTGGAAAACGTGCCGCCACTGCCTCTTTCAGACCAGCATCGGGAACGCCTAAAGTGGCACCGCGAGAACATCTGGATGGCACATGAGCTTTGAATCGAAAAGCATTATGATCCCAATATCTAGGCCTGCATAAAATTTAACCATCTGATTTCGAACAGCAAGATGAGTTTTCAATCTTCTGATCATTAACGAAGTATAGATCGGCATTGACGTGAATAACGCTTCAAGACCCCCGCTTTGGGCCAGGAATAATGCGAGGAAGGCGGTCGACTTGATGGATGGCACGCCTGCCTATGTATCCCTGTACAAGGTGATGCCCAAGGCCGGCCAACAGCTCAAGAAAGCCGCGGCTGAGATTAAATTGAAAACCTACCTCCTTGGCATGGAGAAGGAGAGCCGCCTCCTGATCACAGGCAAGCGAGAATTCATTGCCCCTTGTCTTGGCACTGCCTACGTCTCCGACGGAGAGGAAGTTGAACGCAATGTGATGATTTCAAGGATCGCCTACAAAGTCCAGAAATCCGGGATAGTCACCCAAATCACTCCGTTCATGAACATCCCGCACCATGCATTTGGTCGGATCTTTGAACGAGATTTGCGCCCCCCCGATGAGGTGGCCAAGGCTATCGTGAACAGTCAGTTTATCGACACTGTCCTTGAACTTCACTCGATTGGAGACCCCGAAGGAAGCGAAAATGCCTTTGCCCTTCGGTTTCTGGGGGGCTTTCTGACGGGAACTGTACGCGAGGTCATAGCCGGGAATGAAGTTGTCGATACGAAGATTCTGGATGTCAGGACATTTCTTCATGCCGATGACAAGCCGGAATGGGTAGCGATGACAACCGATAAGCCGTACGCATTTTTTCAATATGTTGACCGACGCAGCAAAAATGCATCTATCGATGAAATCTCTGATTTTTTAAAAGGAGCTGTCGAGCCCGAAGCTTTGCGCTTTGATCCGTTACTTCTCATGGCATCAGTGCCCCGCAACAAATTCTAATTGCCTTTGCGAAACAGCCAAAGTTACAGAATTCCCACCAGTATGAAAACGAGCAAAAGTGGGGTATTCAAAATTTCTTCGAGCATCATTTTGACAGCTAATACCAAAACTTGTGGAATCTGACTCATTGGGGGTGTTCTTGAGGGCTTGAGCGTGATTCAGCATCGCAAACTGTTGGAGGTTTGCGATGGCGGCACCGGTCAAGGTCCGACAAGATTTGAGTTCTGACGAGCTTCGTGGCGTTGCGCGGAGTAGCAAGGATGCTGGGCAAGTCCGGCGCCTTTTGGCATTGGCGGCGATCCTTGATGGCAGCAGCCGGAGCGAGGCCGCCAGGATTGCTGGCGTGACGCTGCAGATCGTGCGGGACTGGGTGCTTCGCTTCAACGAGGCCGGGGTCGCCGGCTTGGCGACACGCAAGGCCCCAGGGCCCAGCACCATTCTTGATGACCATCATCTTCATGCGCTGGCAGAGATTATCGAGGCAGGGCCGATCCCTGCTGTTCACGGTGTGGTGCGCTGGCGGATCATCGATCTGGTGCAATGGCTATGGGATGAGTTCCAGGTGTCGATCAGCAAACAAGCGCTTGGCCATGAACTGCGCGCGATGGGCTATCGCAAGCTCTCCGCGCGTCCGCGTCACCGCGGGCAGAAGAGCGAGGACATCGCCATTTTTAAAAAGAGTTCGCCACCCGTCTGGCGCAAATCCGGGAACGCCTCCCACAAGGAACTCCCATAGAGTTGTGGTGGCAGGATGAAGCCCGGATCGGCCAGCAGACCAAGCTCACCCGGCGCTGGGCCAAGCGCGGCACGCGCCCTTCGGCTCCTCGCGATCAACGGCGCTCCTCGGCCTGGATCTTTGGCGCGATCTGCCCTGCGGAAGGTAAGGCTGCCGGTATCGTCATGCCCCGCTGCAACAGTGAAGCGATGACCATGCATCTGGAAGAGATCGCGTTCCACGTGGCACCCGGCGCCCATGCCGTCGTCATCCTCGATCAGGCTGGATGGCACGGTTCTGCCGAACTGGTCGTGCCGTCCAACATCACTCTGTTGCCGCTGCCGCCACGATGCCCCGAGCTCAACCCGGTTGAGAACGTCTGGCAATTTATGCGCGATAACTGGCTCTCCAACAGGATCTTCAAGTCCTACGACGACATCGTCGACCACTGCTGCTTCGCCTGGAACAACCTCGTCAATCAGCCATGGCGCATCATGTCCATCGGCATGCGGCAGTGGGCGCATGGGTCGTGATCAGCGAGTCTTGGTATAAAATCACCAAGGCAATCAAAAATCCGAAGAATATTATATGGATAGGCCATAGATCTTTGTCGTTCATGCCTCAGTTCCCGTGCAAGCCAACAGCACTACATGGTTCGTTCATCACCCCAGAACTTGGTGACGACAGGGAACCTCGGTATCCCGTCAGGGGTCAGGTGGAAAAACTGAACAGTCACGACGCGGTGATTTTCTGACAGAAGCTCAACAGCCCTTTGCTGGCTCCCCTTGATGCCGGCCCCGAATGTTCGGCCGTCTGGCAGACGACAGATCACGCTCTTGGCCATCCCGGACCAGTTCCCGACACCCTCCTCGATAGAGACACATTCAAATTCAGCGTCCTGGAACTCTTTGCGCTTGAGCAGGCCTTTTGAGCGCTTCTGCTCATATTGAGCATCGGCCCGCCACATCGAACCTTCATATCCGGCTTCGAGCCACTCCCCATGAAGGGTATCGTAGTGATCTTCATCGACCACCCGGTTAGTGGAAACCAGTTTGATTATATCCGCTGATACGCGATCGATCGTTTCCTGCAGAAGTTCCCACCTCTGAGCGAACATCGCTTCCGACGAGGGTAGGTCGTAGACGTGATATTGCACCAAATCTTTCGAACGCCTTAGGTGCTCAGGGTCGGGCTCCTTGCGGCGAACCAGACTGACGATGGAATTGAAATCGTCCTTCAACTCGTGGTTGTAGAGTTCCCCGTCGAGGATCAGATCAGGGTTGTTTGAAAACAGCGGCAGAAGGCCTTCATGCACGTGTGGGGCGCCCAAAATTGGCTGCCCTTCGCGGGTGAAGAGGCCATCCTGACGCGCGACACAGCGGATCCCGTCGAGCTTTGGCTGAGCAAAGCCCGGTGCAAAGGCCTCGTAACTCTTGGCAAGCATCGGTTTGAAAAACCGAGGCGTATCCACATCATCGACGTTTTCAAAATATTCCCGCTTCAGGTGATAAGCATAGGCCGATTTAATCTCGAATTCAGCCTGCTGGAGGTCGGTTCGCCCCTGCTTTCCTTCGCACATTGTCCAGCCTGTTGCGACCTGTGCCCCGTCGCGTAGTCCAGATAGCACTCTGTGCGCCGCACCCTGACGCTCCATCCGCCACACACGAATTCGGCCCATGGTGTCCCGTTTGAAAATCGGCGGATAGAATATGATTTCGTCTTCCATAGGGTTTGTAGATCCAAGCAATTGTTGCAGCCTTGCGGCCTAAATCATTCGGAGCACTTCCCCGAACGGGAAGTGCTCGTCATTGGCCCCGCCGGGGACGAGGACCCACATTACAGGGCAATCGGGTGCCTTTGCTGGAAAGTCGCCGTAACCATCCGTGAGGTAGATGCAGAGGCCCTCTTCATGCGATGACGCTGCGTCCGATATAGCATGAAAAAACGGCTTGAAGGATGTTCCGCCTCCGCCCTTGGGAGGCGGCATATCCGAAGATCGGCCGAGCTTATACGGACCGTGAAGATCGGCATCAGCATAATAAAGATCGCAGTCGATGTGCGGATAAGCCCCGACAATTGACTGCACCTCGGCCAGAAATTGCGAAAGCTCCTGGTTACTGACAGATGCGCTGGTGTCTATCGCGATGTGAACTTTCAGGCTTTCTCCAGCCATGTCATCGATATACAATCCGCTGTGAATGAACCTGCGGTCGAAACCACCGAAGTCACACGGTGTGCGGACCAGGAATCTCCAAAGGGACGTTTTCCAGTCTATCTGAGGTGCATCAGCAATCCGCATTTCCCGGTCAAACTGGGCAGGGATTGAGCCACGGCCCCTTTCGCTTGTTTCGGCCATGATCTGGGCTGATCTGATTGCATGCTGCCAATAGGCCTCGTTTTCGCCTGCCGCTGTGGAGATGTCGGAACCGTTGAGAGGGACCGGGCAGCCGTCCCCTCCCGCCAGGTCCATCACGAGAATTGGCGGGATGACGATGCATTCTCTCTCAAGGATAGCATAGACCTCCTCGACGCTGAAATGCTCGATTGCTGGCCGGCGGATTGCTCCAAGCGGCAAATCATAAGCTTCGAGGGGGGCAATCATTCCATTTACGACAATGTCCGCGGCAAAGTTCCAGAGCTCATGGTTGCGATGTTTGCGCCTCGGAACATGCTGCAGGGCGCAATGCAGCACTTCGTGCATCAGCAGCCCTTGAGTCTGCTTGACGGTCAGCGTGGCAAGGTAGGCCGGGTCGTAGTAGATTTTTGAGCCATCTGTTGCTGCTGTTCCGAGACCCACGCGAGGTTGCAGGTCCGCAAATAGCAACAACCCAGCAAAGAAGGGGGCTGACATTCGCAGCCCCAGAATAGCCCTTTGGAGAACTGGATCCTCGCTCATCCAAACAGCAGATCCCTGAAGGCGAGCAGGCGCTCCTTGATTTCCCGGTTGCTGACCAACGTTCGAACGAGATCGTCTTCAAATCCCGCTTCGCGACTGTGCCTGAGAATGTCAGAGGCAAGAACCTGGAGCCACTCTGAAGGTGCCTCCTTACTGGCCCATTCGACGATGTGGTTTGCCCGCTCAAAATCTACGGCTCTGATGGTCAGGCCGATAGTGACTGCATAGCGGACAGATGGCTCATCCGGAAATTTGATGCCCCTCTTGCCGGCGGCAATGGCATCGAGATCCGGCAGCTTGCGGTAGACGGATTCAAACGCGTCAAACTCGACTGCTGCGGCATTGCCTACAGCCGATGAGATCGGCAGTCCGATTGCTCGTAATCTACTGGCCATCATCCAGGTGCGTGGCGATGGCCAAGCTGGATTCCGCTGATCGAGTTGATGCAGCAGGTTGGTCCTGTAGGCCAGAAACGCCAGAATTCTCTCGTCGACACATGTCTTCAGAGCATGGAATTTGAAGCTGTCGAAGTCAGGCTGCACCTCTAGGTGGACAAAACGATTGGAGAGCGGCGCCGGCATATCGAACACCGAGGCCTTGTCTTCTTTCCGGTTGCCTGCTGCCCAGACGAACCAGCCATCAGGGACCTCGTAGCTGCCCACTTTCCGATCGAGGATTAGCTGCTGTGCGATGCCTTGCATGGCCGGCGGAGCCATGTTGATTTCATCAAGAAACAGAATGCCCCGACCATCGCGCGGCAAAAATTCTGGCGGGTACCAAGTGCATACGTTGCCTACCGGCACTGGAAGGCCGCGCAGATCGGTCGGAGCGAGTTGGCTAAGCCTGAGATCAATCAGATCCAGCGCGTTCTCGCTGGCACATTGCGCAACGATGCTCGACTTTCCCACCCCCGGTGGCCCCCAGATCATCAGGCTCAGCTTGACGTCATTGGAAATTATTGCCGCCAGTGAACTGGCCAAGGCCTCAGGCGTATGAACCAAACCGACTGAGCTTTTGGCTTGCTTTGTGGCTTTCACAGTCATTCGAGCTTCTCTTTAAGTGGCTCTCCCATGCCCATTAACCGAGATGTTGCGAGTTCCGCAGCCTTGATGTGGGGACCGTTTGCAATCTGCCGTAGCAAGGGCGCTGGTACGTCCCCCCGTCCTGCCAGGGCAAGGGCATGTGAACTGTTGCCAGAGCGCATTGCCCAGTCGATGATCGATTGTGGGCATTCTGGGGATCTCAGTATCGCTTTGATAGCAGTTATCGGCAGTCGTGAAAAAAGATCTGGATCGATCAGCAATTGAATGAGAATGGCGGGATTGGCAAAAAACTCATTGGGAAATTTCGGCGCTAGCTTTAGCAGGACCTCTTTCGGACAGGCTGGGTTCATAGCTACACTGCGCAGCACCGATGGCGAGCGCGACTGGGTAAGTTTCTCCAGTGTTGGACCGGCTGCCTGCTCATGTTGCGCGACTTTTACGTCCAGCTTGTCAGATGTCCCAACCAGCCTGTCCAACTCGGTTGCCGACAGGTTGGTCAGGTCAGGACTGGAATCCACCTGATCACTCATCAAGGCTCCTCACCCGTCGCAACCGGCAACGATAGGAAGTCCCTGACCAGTTCGCTGTAGGCGATGGGGTCGCTTCCGCTGACATCCAGCTTGACAGTTTGATCGCCGCCGAAATCTTCGTAATCGAACCCAGATAGCGACCAGCCCGGCTCGACGTCGATAGATGCCCGGGCGCCCTCATCGGATTTGTAGACGCTCCATACCATCCCAGCGCCACCTTCCTCGAACTCCCAGCCTTTGGCCTTGAGCCCCCGCAGCGCGCCAAGCGGCACCTTGGTGCCATCTTTCTTGCTGATAAGGTTCTCGGTTTGAGGGCCTTGGAGGAACCACTTCCTTGCCAGTTGAGGGAACGGCTGGGTGAGTTTGTTATCCGCAAAGATCTGAAGCCAGGCCTCGACATTGTCGCCGAACAGACACGGGTGCGGCAGAGTGACTCTTGCCTCATTGTCGAGAGACAGTTCCTTCCCATCAGCAGCCACGTATCGC
This sequence comes from Erythrobacter aurantius, assembly GCF_023823125.1. Taxonomy (NCBI): domain Bacteria; kingdom Pseudomonadati; phylum Pseudomonadota; class Alphaproteobacteria; order Sphingomonadales; family Erythrobacteraceae; genus Erythrobacter; species Erythrobacter aurantius. The sequence goes on from NZ_CP090949.1 coordinate 3,169,579, forward strand.
CCTTCGGCATCGATCCGGAACGTCGTCTCAAGAGCCTGATCTCTGAGGGTTGCCCACACAAGGCTACGAACCATCTTCGAGAGCAGCGGATGGACTGCAATAACCTCTTTAAAGGTGGCCCCAAGCCATTCGCGGCGACTGAGCATGCCTTTCTCGAACCTTTTTTTCTGGTCCGATGCTTGCCCCTTGAGCGCAGACTTGAATTCTTTCCACTGGGCAGTTGCTGCTTTGGCCAACAGAGCGTTGTCGCTCTTGGTGGCCTTGGGCAATGCCTTGAGGATATTGCCATTCTCGTCAGTGAGAACAGCATCCAGATTGGAATCGAGAGTTACCGAAAAACGCCGAGGACCAAAGTCGAGGGTCATCTGGCTGTTGTGTTCTAGGCCAAGATCGGGAACCGCAAGGTCCTCCAGCATCTCCGGTGCCAGACCGCGTGCTTCCGCAATATTTTCAATTACCTCCTGGGCGTAGGCTTGTGCTTTGTCATATTTGCTGAAGCGCATGATTGTCTGGAGGCCGGATATAGCGGTGTTTGTGCCCAATGCGCCCAAGACATCAATGGCCGCAGCTGTTGCAGGATAGAAGGGGGCATTCCGGTAATTTTTTACCAGCAGCGCAGCAGCTCGCGCATCGCCCATATAACCTAACGCATGGAGGAAACCGATCCCGTCCTTCTTCGCACCATTTTTGACCCAGCTATCGTATGCGCTTAGGGCGAAATCAGCGAGTGACTCTCGATCGCAAACCTCCATCACCTTAATCAGCGCTGGCGTCTGCAAATGGCAAGTCGATGCAAGCATCATGCGGCCAATCGTCTCGACTGCATGTACTGGCAGCGCTTTGCCGCTCTCTTTCAGAATGGGGGCCGGATGTGCAGACGCAACAAAATAGGAGGGAAGCTTCGTGAGCTTTTTGGGGAGAAAGTCGGCCTCATCGCTGCGGTCAAGAAAAGCCAGGGCAGCAGCAAGGGCTTCCGTTCCATAGCGTTTTGCAGTCTCTTCAATTTTCCCCCTGAAGCCTTGAGTTGAGAGCCAGCGCAACGCCTGCTGGGCATCACTTCGGTCGCTCTCAAACTCACCAAATGCGCAAGCTAACAAACCCGTAATTGCGGTGTCAGGAAAGCGTTTTAGCCATGTTTGCGCTGACAATCTCCCAAGGGCCTGCGCCATAACTGGTGCAACCTCGATAGCATCGAAATATGATAGGCACTGGATTGCGACACAATGATCTTTTCTGATGCCCTCGAAAGCTTCTCCTCTCAAACGATAGAGTGCAAATTCGTACTTACTTTTATCAGATATTTTCCGGCTGTAAGAACAAATCATATCTGATAATATATCAAAGCAATCGTTCCATAATTGCAATATTACGCCATCTGAACAAAACAGAAAGTCATCTACGTCCAATCTATTTTCATAGATATCCCAACTGGATAGTCCCGACTTGCGAGTTTTATGTCTTTTGCATAACTTTAAAATTTCTTTCTCTTTTTCTTTTCTGTGGCTTTTCTGTTCAGCTGGCTCCCAGCTTGATATATCTGTGAGAATATCATCGTGGAGAGAACTCATCCGCTCATCAAACACTTCCGGAGGACTGAAAATAGGAAGTCGGCCATCATTTGATGGCATTGCAACCTTTAGATGTAACTTTGGGGCCTCCGCCTTCCGAGGCCAAACACCCGGTCGCAGCACCTCGGGCAGGTCCTCGTCCCCACAAACAGGCAGGGCCTTTGCTGCCTCGAGAACCTGATTCCGGGCCGTAATAATTTTGGCAATTAGCTTATCTGCCTTTTCGCCATCACCAACAATGCCTTCCCTGAAGAGGTCCAAATCTTCTTGGGCAATGTTCTCCAACAAGGCCAAATGGCCCTTCACCTGCACATCAGACAGGCGAGCTTTCAAACCGGCTCTTAACAGAACCCTAGACAGGCTGGCATTTTTCCCGGTAATTGCGGTGGCCAGCGCAGACGTGCTCTCCGGGTTGAGAGGTGCGCCAGCCTCAACAAGCGTCCGAAGAGCTTTGACGTCCGCATAGTCGGTGGCCATTTTTCCTTCCTGATCAATGGCATCAACGCCCGCCCCTGCCTTCAGCAGCGCCTTGACCAGCGACACATCGCCTTTTTGAGCGGCCAGCATAAGCGGGGTCTGCCCCCGCCCGTTGGCCCAGTTAACATCTGCGCCGAATTCAAGAAGATCTGAGGAAAGATGCAGGTTGAGCGCGTGGTCGCCGTTAGCATCCGCATCGTTTACCCGTGCGCCGGCAGCAACCAATTCCTGCCAATATTCCGAGCGGGCCAGCATTAGAGGCGTAGTCCCATTCTGGTCTTGCGCATTCACGTCGCAACCGAGGGATATCGCTAGCTTGATTGCCCCCTCGCTATAGTAGCTATCTGCCAGTAGATGCAGTACACTTCGGCCATCAGCAGCCCTCGCATTGACATCCCCTCCCAGGCGGACGAACTCTTTCCCATAATTTTGAAAAATTTCGACGCTGCAATAGGGCCTTTGAAAGAGAGAGCGCCCATTCTTGTCCAAGTGGGTCAGGCTCGCACCGGCATCAAGCAAGGCCTTTGCGACCTTTTTATCACTTGCGTAGAACAAGGCAGTTTGACCGTCATTATCCACGGCATCCACATCCGCCCCCCGTTCCAGGAGGTGGTTTATGACTGGCAGTGCCCCGCTCTCGCAGGCGGACATCAACAGTGTTTTAGAGGAACCCGACGAAACCGTGTCATTGGGTTTAACTCCATGCTTGAGCAACCAGTCAATGACCTCGGTTTTCCCAGTTCTGACGGCCACCTCCAGAACACTTCCACGCCATCCGGCTTGGTAATCTAACTTCGCCCCGGATAGCACAAGTTCATCGAGAATTTCGATATTGACCGCCCTTTTAGTACCCCCTGATATGTCATAAAACGGCCAGTAAAATCGTCTGTTTTCATATTCATCATTCGACGACAACGCCAGCATAAGGCACGAGAAACCATTGTCGCAGATAGCATTCGGGTCCGCACCCTTTGAAATAAGGTATTTCACCAATTCCAAATTCTGGAGGATAATCGCGCAATGCAGCGGAGTAAGGCTGAGCGTCGATGGCGCTTCTATATCTGCGCCGTTAGTGAGCAGAAGGTCAATGAGTTCGTGCGGATGTTTTTCCTTTTTTACGATTCTTGCCAGCGCAGTAAACTCACTGGGAAAGCCAGCCGTTTGCGCGTTAACATCAACACCAGAGGAAACAAGAAGACCGACTTTCTCGTTCAGATCCAGACATCCTGACATAAGGATTTCGCAAAAGAAATCATCATCGTCTTTTTTCAGAGATCTAAGGCCGTGGCTTAGGACATGTTCCTTGGCCGCCTCAAATGTAGATTCCTTGAATTTTCTAATGTCCACAAGCGCCCCCTATATTGCTCCCAATATGCCATGATTGAAGTGTCACATGACTCAAATTGGCAATTCACCCCCTGCACCGTCAGTCTAGGCCGGAGACGGCGTGTTCTTGGGTGGCTTGGGCAAAGCCTTGGGCATTAGCAACTGAATCAACATGGCCAGATCTTGCAGATCGTTCACCGGAAAGGGTGCCCCCGACCGGAAGTGTGCAACAGCCTTTGCAAGCTCAGCTGCCTCGATTTCGCCCACAACCCTCTTGCTGACGTCATGAAGCATGCTGAGAGGATCGATAAAGCCATGCGCAATTTCAGGATCTTCATTTTGCCAAGCTTCCTGCCAGTCCGAGTGGGCTGACAGGTCTGTTTCGTCAAATTCACCTGCCGAAACCTCGACTTTGCCTTGATCGCTTGAAACCCAATAACCTGAAAAGCGCACGTTGGTCCCCTTGCCATTTAATCGTTTGATTCGAGAACTGAGCGTAACCGGTGAGAGCAACCCTTGTCCCAACTCATTTTCGGCGACCTCTTTTTGTTCCGACAAACGGTTTGGCGAAGAGCCCTCATGACCAGAGAGCTTCACGATCAATCCCTCATTGGCAATCTCTGAAGAAAGGCGTTGTCTTCCTCGGGCTCGTCCCAACGGCTGGCAAGCCGTGCCCAGTGATCGACCCGATCCCGGAATTCCTGATCATCGATTGAAATGTAGAATGTGAAGACACGGTTCACGATCTCTTTCATCAGCGCGCGCATTTGCTCATCGTCGATGTGGGAGACATCATTCCAGGCGATTTCGCGCCCATCAGCATCAATCACGCGGACGTCCGAGTAGTCCCCTGCATGGGTAACCGGGACTATGCCCGCATGCAGCGTTTCGAGGCAGGTGTTGCGGACGCACATCATCGCGAGCGTTTTCGCCATCTTGGCGGCAATGCGCTTTTCGTCGTCCCGGTTCATCGGTGCACTATAGCGGCAAATCTTCCCGGTAGTAGGCCCGAACCAATTCGGCCTCCGAGATGCTCAGCACGGGCAATAAGCCCGCCGCTGCGTTGATATGCAGGATGTCAATCGACGCCCCGTTTCTCCAACCAAAACCGGATCACACATACCCTTCATTGATCAGATCAACCTGCCAGTATCGGGTGATACCTCCAGCGGTCGCACTGACCGTCCAGAAACTTTGCCGGATGGTGTAGCCTGTATTGGACAGGCTGAAGGTGATCGCTGTTGATGATCCGCCGGACGCGACGCTCACAAATGATCCAGCTCCCCCCGAACCAGACCAGGTCCAGACCGCAGATTGGGTGCACTGGATTGTAACCGTCGCATTTCCACCGCCAGCAGCCCAGTCGCTAAGTACGACCGGCGATCCACTCGACAGCCCGCCCGCGGGCGTGAATGCGACAGACGATTTGCCGTAGAGGTTGGACAATTTGATCGCCCCCGAAGCAATCCCAGCCAAATTGCGGACAGCGGTTTCGCCCAGTGAAGTGCTGGTGCCGGCCGCGCGGCCGAGCTCTGTGCCGACATTGCCCAGAGAAATCGGGCCGGTTGTTTGCAGGGTCATTGCCGAGCCTCCAGCTTGGCAATGAGACGCGCTTGGACGTCGATGTGTTCAGCGAGATCTTTGACCGCTTCGATGAGCAGGCCGACCAGGTTGCCGTAGGCAACAGACATGAGCCCATCCTCATGGGTCATAACTGCTTCGGGCACAATGGGCGCCAATTCCTGGGCAACGAGACCGATACCGCGACTGCCCGTGTCACGCCGGGAAAAGGTCACTCCGCGAAGCTTGCGGACGCGATCCAGGCCATCAGAGACCGTCTCCACGTCGGTCTTGAGCCGCGCATCGGAAAACGCCGTCACGTCGCCAGTAGCGGTGATGGTTCCCGAGACCGAGATACTACCCGTAAAGCTTTCGCCCGCTTTGTTGGCGGGCGTGAAGCCCAGCGCACCGGTCACATCGCCTAACGTCATTGAGGAACCTGCCGTCACCCGGCCTTTGGCGTCTACGGTGACCTTGAGATAGGTCCCGGCCGCCACGCCGCTGTTAGCAAGCGTAGCGGCGAACGAGAGATTGCCGGAGCCATTAAAGCTGCCGCTGGTCCCGGTCACATCGCCGGTCAGTGCAATGGTGCGCCCAGTCACCCACCTAGTCGCTGTCGCGGCATTGCCGGTGCAGGATCCCGACGAGCCAGTAATCGACCCGCTGCTGGTTATGTATCCGCTCGGGTTGGTCGAATTGTAGGGCGTGAAGCCGAGCGCGGTGGTGACCATGCCAGATGTCAGATTGCCAAAGCCCACCTGCACCACAGACCCGCCCGCAGTCTTTGAATAGAGCTTCTGGTCAGCCAGATTGACGGCGAGTTCGCCCGCTTGCAGCGATGCCGCCGCAGGCACGCTGGAGGCGGTCGACGATCGTTTGAGCAGGATGGTGCTCGGCATCAGAAAGTTCCACCATCCAGCGTCACGCCATCAATCGAGCCACCGGTGATGGCGACGTTGCTCGCTGCCTGCGTCGACATGGTGCCGAGGCCAGAAATGTCAGTATTGGGAATGGTCGCGGACGCCGTGAACGCCGCCGTGCCGTTGCCCTTGAGGTAGCCGGTGAGCGTGGTGGCACCCGAGCCGCCTTTGGCCACGCCGAGCGTACCGCCGATATTGCCCAGCGTGAGGTTGGCTTCGTTGACATCGATAGTTGGGTTGCCCGCCACACCATCGCCATTGGTGACTGCGATCTTGGTTGAGCCAGCCGTCAGCGTGCGCGCTGCGACACTTCCAGCGGCCGTGCGGGCGATTATCCCGTTGGTGCCAAGGTTGTGGAGCGCCAGCGCCTGACCGGTCAGTGCGACAGCATCAGCGGCCACAGCAATGCCTGTGCCGGCCCCAACGTCGATCGTGTTGCCGGTCTTGGTGAGGCCATTGCCGGCAACGATCTGGCCTGCGCCATTGAACTGGACGAAGGTGATAGCCGTGGTGCCTAGCGTCCCACCGGCATCCACCGTGCAGAGGTAGCCCACGTCGGCGTTCACTGTGCCCTGTTCGACAAACAGGTAAGCCGAGACATGCTCGTCCCAGGTCGAGAGATCGAGCGCGCGCACCCAGGCGCCAGAGGCAACGACATAGACGCCATTCTGGGACGGCGTAGTCTGGTCCTTCACCAGCACGCGGTCGCCCGCGGCAAGCGCCACGCCGTCGATGGTCATTGTGCCTGACAGCGAGGCAATATTGGCAGTCGATGCGGCTTTCACTGAAGCCTTGGGATCGAGCCCCTGAACAGTCAGATCGACGTAGTTCTTGGTGGCTGCGTCTTGGGCAGCTGTCGGGTCAGCAAGGCCTGTGATGCGCTGGCTGTTGAAGTCCACCGCAGCCGTCGGAGCCGCCATCTGGTCGAGACGGTTCGCACGTACCCGAACGTCAGTGTAGTAAAGGTTGGTGCCTTCTGAGACATCCGTTGTGGTCAGCGTAATTGCGCCGGTGCGGCCAGCTACCGAGGTGACCGGAAACGTGATCGCTACGTTGCTGGCAGCCGTTACGCGCCCTTTGGCGTCGACTGTAACCTGACCGACTTGCGTGGCAGAGCCATAGGAGCCAGCGGTGACGCCGCTGTTTGCAAGGGTCGCGGCAATGGTCACATTGGCGGTACCATTGAACGTGGCCGTGCCGGTCACGTCGCCGGACAGGCCAAGCGAACGCGCCGTTGCCAGCGCGGTTGCAGTACCGGCATTGCCCGAGATCGAACCCGCAATCGTGCTTGAGAAGGTCTTCGCCCCGGCGATGGTCTGGTCGCCCGAAAGCCCGACGAATGCACCCGGGCCACCGATGGCGATGACCGATGTGGCCGTGCCGCCAGCACCCCCGGTGCCAGTGCCGTAGTAGAGTGTGTTGTCCTGCTCGTTGAATGCGAGCTCGGCATTAGCGAGCGATGCTGGAGCGCCAGCGGCACCGCCGGCAGCCCGACGTTTGATACGCAAGGTGTTGGCCATCAGAAATTACCTCCATCGACCAGCCTGGCCGAATTCGTGTTGGTCCACCGGTTGTCGGGGGATGAGAAAATCAGGACATCGCCGCCTTCGGGCTGCGTGAGGTCCACGTCAGAAAGGTCGTTGAGCGCACTCAGCGGTCCAGGTGGCCCCTGAGGACCCTGGGCGCCGGTCGCACCGGTTTCGCCGCGCGGGCCGGCAATGCCCTGCGGTTCTATGACGATGGTCTGCACCGTCTCCAGGATCTGGATGGTACCCGTCATACGACATCGAACGTGAAGACCGGCAGGACCTCACGCTCCCCTTCGCCATTTTCGAGGCCGATACTCAGCCAGACCCGGCCAGCTCCTGGTTTGAGGTGGGCCGTCTGCTCGTCAGTCCAAAGCACTTCGATTTCGCCCAAATTGGGCGGCGAGCGAATGGTGACCGCTGGAACCTCGATATTGGGGCTCTGGTCGACGACCAGCGCGGAAAGACCGGTCAGATCTCGGCGGTCGCCCGCAGCGAGATCGGCATAGAGCGTCGCGCGCAGCCGCCTGGTGCCGCCGCGGCGGATAGTCAGCCTGGTCATGCCTGCACCTGTTCGTAAAAGGGCGAGCGGAGGCCAAAACCTCCGCCTGCTAGGTGAATGTCTCGGGATCAGCCGATCCGGGTGGTTGCCGTCTTACGGAACAGGACGCCGCCAATGCCGGTGAGCGCGAGGACCACGGTCAGGACGTCCGTCTGGCTGAGGCCTTCCGGCAAAATGCCGATCGCGCCAGCGACACCCCAGATGCTGCCTATGATCCCGGTCCAGATGGCCTTCGAGGTCCACCACGGCTTCAAGTCTTCCATGTCAGTTCTCCAAAAGAAAACCCGCCAGAGGCGGGTGGTTGTCCGCCTGCGCAAAGGCGGCAGCGGATAGGGCTCGAGCCTGCTCAGGCCTCGTTGGTCGAGAGAGTGCCGGTGGCAGCAAGCTGCACGGGCTTCACGGTCGCAGGCGCCTTGCGATAGGCGGGCCGGCGCACGGCAATGCAGCGGTCCTTCGCGATCCGGGTGATGGTCACGCCATCAGACTGGTTACCGCCGAGCACATGATAGGCGCCGTAATCTTCGCCGACATAGAGCCCGACATGGCCGGATCCCTGGCCGCGGCGGAACACCAGCACATCGCCTAGCTGGGCCTTGTCAGCGGCCTTGCCGAACTTTGCCCAGTTGCGTGCCCAGAGCGGACCTTCGACGATCGGCTTGCCGCCGCGTTTGGCGACCACAGCCATGAACAGACCGCACCACGGGATGCCGTCTTCCAAATAGGTCCGGGCAAGCCCGACCTCCTTGGCCCAGTCGAGAATAAGCGGATTGCTAGCCGGGCCAGCCACTTCGAAGGTGCCATAGAGCTTGCGCGCTTCTTCCAGCATCCGGGGCAATGGGCGCAGTTCATCGAGCCAGCCATAGGCCGGCGGCAAAGAGTTCATGGGAGTTTCTCCTGTGGGAGGTTAGCGGCCGGAAAAGCCCTTGAAGGCTGCCGTGATCACCGCGATCGCGGCAACCAGGGTCGAGAGCCATTTGACGAAGCGGACGACGCCAGTGGCTGTGTTCCAGGCGTCGAGCAGATCTTTGAGCTCCTTGCGCACGGCCTTGAGTTCGGCCTGGACGGCTTCAAGGTCAGCACGGATCAGCGCCATTTCGACGGCGGGGTCTTGCTCAGCCATGGTCACTCCCGCGTGATGTTTGAAGCGGAGACCTGCGCTCGCAACGCATCAAGCTCGGCCTTAAGCTCGACAATGGCCTGAAACGCGAGCGCGGTCAGTTTGGCGTAATCAACGGCCATGAACCCATCTGGCCGGGTGCGGACAGCGAGGGGAAAGGCCTGCTCGACGTCTTGGGCGATCACGCCGAAGTCGGCCTTGCGCACAAAGAGATCATCTTCGCCGCCCCGGGCTGCAAGGTGATCGTCGCGCCAGTCAAAATACTTGCCGCCAATCTCGCCAACGGCGCGCAGCGCACCGCCAATGGGGCGGACTTTCTCTTTTAGGCGCGCATCCGACGCAAAATATGCGGTGATGTCTCCGGTCGCGCGGATCTCGCCGGCAATCCCGGAGGCTGGTGTTCCAATGCCAAGGGAGCCAACTTGATAATTGCCCGCCGTGTTAAGGGCATTGGCCGTCCCGGCAACGGTTGCCGTCGTTGCCGTGCTGGCGCTTGCCGCGCTCCCGCTGATGGAAATGCCCCATGTGCCGGTTGCGCCCACACCGCTTCGTGAGGGCACATCAAGATTGGCGCGGGCTTCAACTCCGGTGGTCCCGCCGGTGCCGCCGCCTGCGACGAGCACCGTGCCGGTGAGCTTGGAGGCGGCGAGCGACGTCAGCCAGGTAGGATCGGCATAGCTCGATGTAGAAAGCAGCGCTGCGCTGGATTGGGCCGGGGCGCTCAGGCCAATCGTCCAGGCCGCATAGGTTCCGCTGCCGCCGATCGCCGAGACGTTGACGACAAGCGCGCCGGTGCCGCTGGTATAGGCGGTAATCTGACCATGCATCCAGTTTGCAGGTGTGGCCGTGTTGGTAATCGTCACCCATTGCCCAACCACGAAGGCCTTTGCCGTCTGGACAGTGAGCGATTTGGATCCAGTACCAATCGTCAGCGAGGTTGTGCTGGTGGCGCTGGTCCCTGGCGCGTTGGTGGCGGTCGCAGCGCTTGCCGCGGCGTTGCTGGCATAGCCATTCACTTCGCTGGCAAGGGCATTAGCCTGGGTGGCGAAGTTCGGCAGCGCCGACAGAAAGGCGTCAGCGCGCGCGTTGAAGTTCGTCGCGTCCGACCGGGTGGGCGGCGCGGGCAAGGCCGTGATGGGCATGGCAGTTCCTGCGCTGAGGGTAAGGTTAAGTCAGGCCTTCAATGGTCAGGCTGCAGTAGCTGACCGTCGGATAGGCAAGGTCGATCGAGAACTCTTTGTAAAAGCCGAATACGGTCAGGCTCTCGAAGCTCTCCGAGCCGATCCAAAGGACGGGTGTTGCACGAATTGCGGCAAGGGTGCGGTGCACATCGTCGATTGCAGAAGTCTGCATGACCACGCGCGCCGTCATCCGTTTGGCAAAGGCGCGTTCGACCACCGAGGTCACTCCGAACTGGTCGGTTTCCTTGCGCGAATAGTCGATGATCCCGAGATCGACCCCGTGCTCGGTATCTCCAATGTCGAACTGACGCCCGACGAGCAATGTGCCGCAGGAGACCAGGTCAGCCGGGTTATCGCGAGTCATGCTGACAGTCAGGACACCCGTCTCGTAGACCGGGATATCGAGGAACAGCATGCTGCTTTTCTTGCCCAGCGGTTCGAAGAACCAGGCGAACCAGCTATCAATCGCATTCCCGCCCGCATTGAAGCTCTGGGTCTTCGAATAGAGCTGCGTGCCCGACACCGTGAGCGACACTGTAGCGCTCTCCGCATCGGTATCGATGAGCGCGACGCCGTCGGTTGCGCCTGGAGCCAGCACAACCTGCAAGCTGCCAGCCCGGGTTGTGGCAGTGCCCACCCGGTCATCGAACATGGCCCAGCGATTGGTCGGCCCCAGATCAAGCCACTTGGTCGGATCACTCGCCGGGTTCACGCCGGTCGATGCTGCCAGTGCCTCATAGCGCCGGTGGGTTGAAGTCAGGATCACCTTGGCGCCTACCGCATAGGCTGTCCCCGACGCCCAGACCAGGTGGTCGTTCTCCGGGGCCGTGCTGCTGGTTAGCATCGCGTCCGTCAGCGTGGTCGGCCGGATCAGCTTCATGCCGCCGCCCTCACGGCTAGGGTATCGCCGTCTGGCGTTACCCGTTCGAGGATGCGGGCCGTCTTGCTGGTGCCGGACGCGATCGTTGCCGAGGCAATCCGCTGTTCATCGCGCAGATCTGCCATTTCCTGACGCACCGCGCGCAATTCATCGAGCAGCGCCGACTGGCCGTCATTGGCCGGAATGGTCGCCGTGCCCATCTGGTTGGCGGCGAACTGCTCCCACCAGCTTGGATCCAGATTGCCGGTCGCAGCCGTTTCTGCATCGGCATTGGTGCCGGCAGCCTCGGTTATGATCGCCAGCGTCTGCTCGAGGCTGGCGGCCGTCAGACCCTGCAGGCGCGCCAGATCTTCTGCCGACCGTGCGGTATTGGCGGCAACCGACAGCAGTGCCTGGCTGAGAGCCGGCAGCGCCCTGGCGGCCTCCTGGTCCCCGCCTCGCGCCAGCATGGAGGCATTGTTGAACTTGGCCAGCGCTTCAGCATAGCTGCCTGATCTGGTGCCTATAACGCCCCGGATCCGTTCGATCTCGGCAATCAAGGCATCGGTGATCGCCGCCCAGGCCGAGCGAAGCTTTTCAGCGGCATTGGCGGCGGCTTCGGCTGCCTTCTTCTGGTCTTCAAGGGCCCAGATCTGCTGCTGCAGCGCGCGGTTGCTTTCATCGAGCTGGGCAAGATCGAGCGCCCGAAGCGCCGCGGTATTACCTTGAACCTCCAGCAGCTGACGTTCGAGCGACAGACGCTCGTCGGCAATGGCGGCCGCACTGGCTGCGTCCTGGGCGGCGCCAATGAGCTCGGCAAAGGCGGGTGCCAGCTGGATCAAGGTGACATAGGCCGCGCGGCCAGCCTCGGTGGTCAGGTCTTGCGCTTCGACGAGCGCCCGGAAGCCTGCGATGCTTTGAGGAAGCCCAAGCCCAAGGCTCTCGAACACCCGGGCCATCTGCGCGGTCTGGACCGAGGCCTGCTCAGCCTTGCTGTAGTAGAGCGCAAAATAATCGCCCGTCGCCGAGGTCATGTCGCTGGCCGAACCGAACAGGTCCAACAGGTTCATCTTCGCCGCAAGGCTCAGATCCTCGACCGAGGTGCCAAGCAGGCTGAGCGAGGAACTCACCGCCTCGACGCTCGAGGCAACGCGGATCAGCGTCTCGAAATAGCCTTCGCCAACCTTCTGGAACTGCTCGAGCCCTGGCACGGCATAGCGAGCCAGATTGTCGGCCGCTGCGCCAAAGACAGCGGTTAGCTTTTCCTGAATCTCGGCCCCGGTCAGACCCTTCAGATCGATCTTGCCGATGTTGATGACAAAACCCTGCAAGCGGGATTGAACGTCGCTCAGCGACAAGCCAAGCGGCCCGGCTGCGGCCGAGATCGCATCATAGAAGCCGGAAAAGATCAGCGCGAACTGGCGTTCGAGCTCGGCATCGGCCGCGGAATAGCGGGTCGAGTAACTCGAGCCCATGCTGATCCCGAGGAACTTCTTGGTCTTCTTGACGTCGCTGTAATAGCTCGCGTCAAAACCGCCGGATAGGATCTCTGCCAGCGACTGGCCGCGACCGAAGATGCCCTGGCCGGTGATCGTAGTCTTGGTGCCGAACAGTGCGCCGAACGCCTTGCCGACGAGCCCGACCAGACCGCCCAGAATGCCGCCGATGATGGGGATCTTGTTGAGAACGGCCCCCACGCCTTCAAGACCCTTGCCGATGAGGCCGGTCACGCCCGTGGGCTGATAGCCAGTGTTCACGCCTGCAGCCGAGGCTTCAGCGCCATTGGTGCGAATGATGAGGTTGGTAAGCCCGCCGATATTGGCTTCGATGTTGCGCAAGGAAGCAAGCATGGCGGCGGAGTAGCGCATGGTCAGCGTGTCGACCTCGCGCAGGTGATCGATGGCTTTGGCAATACTCTCCGACTTGGCCGTGCTGTCCCCAAACACTGTGCCCGTGCCATCATTGGCAGCCGGCAGTTTTGGAGACCCGCCAAAGGCGCCGCTGATCGCGACACCGAGAGATGCAATGACACCGGCCGTGATGGCCCCTGCCGCAATGTTGAGCGGAAAAGGCAGCGAGCGGATGGCGTTCACCACGGCCTCCACCGCCTTGATGCCGGTTGTGATAATCGAGTTGCCCTGTTCGACGCCGGCACGTGCAGTGTCTGAGGCGGCCATGGCAGTGTCGCTGGTGACCTTGGCTGCTGTCTGCGCGCCAATGAGGCCGATCTTCACCGCCGCATTTTTGATCGCGATGGCCAACTCAAAGGCGCGGAACACCTTCTCGGCCGCCAGCAGCGCCTTGTAACCGTCCGAGCCCCCCTTGAAGAAGCCCTTCGCGGCCGAGGCGAGATTGCCATAGTGATTGATCTCGGCCGATGCCTGCGCCGCACGCGCGTCGGCATACTGAAACGAGGTGCGTCCATATTCGCGCTCGGCCTCAGCCACGCGCTGGGCTGCAGCCACCTGCGCCGAGGCAAAACGGGTAATCTCGACCGTAATCGCGCCAATCGCCCCGCCGACGGAACCGAAGGCATCAGCCATGTTTTGTGCCGCTGCTTCCGTAGCCGAGACCATGTCTACCAGGCTTTGGAGGAACTGCTCCTGACCGCTTTGCGCAAAGTCTGCTTCCATCAGCCGAATGCGCGCGGCCCGATACCGCTCCCAGGCCTCGACCCCGCGTTCCAGCACGATCTGTTCGCGTTCGGCCTCGAGATTGGCGAGTGCCTGCGCCCGGGCCGACTGGCCGAGCAAAGCGACCTGCTGTTCAAGCGGGCCGACCGTCTGGCGCAGGAACTCCGAGGTTGCAAAAGCGCGGGTGGCCTGTTCCCAGGCTTCGCCGGCTTGTAGAATTGCAACGCGCGCTTCGTCGGTCGGCGCCTTGAGCGCTGCCATGGCGACTTCCATCCGCTTGATCTCGATCGGGGTCTTGCCGATCTTGGCGGTCTCAAGCGCAAGATTGGCGGCAAAGTCGCGGGCGGCCTGAAGCGCACGTTCAGCTTCAGTTTCCTTCGGGCCTTTGGCGCTGCTGGCACGGTCGGTGCTGTCACCTCGGATCTCTTCCGCCTTGGCGGCAAGCCGGGCCTTTGCAGCAGCGATGCTGTTTTCCCGCCAACGCGCTGAAAAGGCATCCATCATGCTCATCGCATCGCCAAAAGCAGATGCAAACTCGTCGCGGACCTGGGCGCCCATACGCGCGGTCGAACCGGCAAAGCTGTTTTCCATCCGCGGTAGAGCCACGCTCTCGATCCGGGTGATGGTGGCAAGGCCCACTCGGTCAAGCACCGGGTTCACCCATTCGGCGAGCCAGTTGAGCGCTGCGATCGCTTTGTTGGCGAGGTATTCGATCCCGCTGATTGCCAGATTGGCGGCGCCAACAGCAGCTTCGCCGACCACACCGGGCAGTGCGGCCCAGGTGACACGGATCGCATTGAACCCGCCGACCCAGCCTGCATAGAGAATGGCGACCGCATATTTGCCAGCAGTCAGCACCGCTTCGAAGGCCGTGACCGCCCAATCCTTAAGGGTCGAGAATACCGAGCCCAGGTTGAGTCCATCCGAGACTGTCTTCCACAGTCCCTTCATGGTGTCGCCGATGGTGATCCCGACGGGACCCAGCTTTTCCATTTCCTTCTTGGTGAGGCCGAGGCTTTGCGCATAGCGGTCGAGCTCGCCCGTCTGTTTGACGCTCGACTGGAACAGCTTGAATGCGCCGAACGCGATGCCAGCGGCAGCAGCGGCTGCGAGAAGATAGGGGTTTGTCAGCGCTGCCGCAGCGGCACTGGCCGCGAGCCCCAGCAGCGCCCGGGCCATGCCGCCGATGCCGACACCGGCCTGCATGGCGATCTGCCCGATCTGCGAGCCCTGCTGCATGAACACGGTCATGGGTTTCTGGCCAGAGAACAAGCCAACCACCATGTCGTTGAGCTGAAAGACGAGGTTTTGGACATGGTGCCCGGCAAGCTTCGCCGAACCACCCATGCGCGTGACACCGCCGCCCCCGACCGCATTGAGCGCCCGGTCTGCACGCGAGGCGCTGTCTGCCATGTCGCCCATCGCGCCTGCCACCGTGCGCTTCATGTCAGCCATCTCTTTCTGGAGCCGGGCAACGTTGGTGATCATTTCGATTTCGAGGGTGCCTGCTTTCACGTGCTGGGCTCCTTCGACATCATCAGCGCCCGGAAGGCGTTGGTCACTTTCCGGGAGACTTCATTACGGTTGAGGACGGACGTGGCTGTCCATGGCGGCGGGCAATCAGGCTCGCGGGCGCGGACGGTTTCGGCGACGAATTCACCCGAAAGCCGTCGCAAGAGGCGGACCAGCCACGGAGGCAGATCGAGCCCCATGCAGTGCTGCCACTCGCCAATCGTGGCCCAGGAGATGGGGACTGCTCCCATCGCGCCGGGATCGGTGGGGCCGACTTCCATGAGCCAGTCGATCACCCAAGGGGTGCGGATGGGTGGAAAGTCCGGAGTAAGGTCGTCGATGGCCATTCGCTGCAGCCTGGTCAGCGGTTCAGCATCGGTGTCGGGTTTGATTTGTTTGGTAGTGCGCGGCTTGGGCGCCGTGCCCAGCCACGCCAGTTGCCGGACGTAAAGGCTCAGCTCTCGGCCGAGCTCTTCGTAAAATTTGCCCAGTCATTGATGTGAGCGGCGACCTGCGTGGCGATGAACCCGATCGATGGATCGGCATAGGCCTTGCGAAACAGTTCCTGGCCTTCGAGCCCGTCGGCGGGCGGATAGGTGAAGCCGTTGAAGCTGACCGTGCAGGCAGCCAGAAAATCAGCCTGTTCGGCGAGCTTCTCCTCGGCCGACTGGTCCATCTTCCCGCGCTTCTTGATCTTGTCCATCAGCTGGTTCTGCTGGCGCGCCTGGGCGCGCTGATAGACCTTGGAGCCTGGGCCGTAGACCGTGATCGAGAGGCGCTTGCCCTTCTCGTCGAAGAGCGGGGCATCGTCGCCGCCCACCAGTTCGAGGGTCGAGGTATCGGTGGCGGCGAGCGTCGTGATGTCGAACATCAATGTTCTCCTTGGCAATATCGCAATGTTCTGGGAAATGCCCGCCCGAGTGCGGGCGTGGCGGAATTGGTAGACGCACCAGATTTAGGTTCTGGCGCCTAACAGCGTGGGGGTTCGAGTCCCTTCGCCCGCACCATGCCGATATGGCTGCGCGGATGTGGCGGAATGGTAGACGCCCGAGACTTAAAATCTTGTGAGGGTATCCTCGTGCGGGTTCGAGTCCCGCCATCCGCACCACAGCATCATTATGGCGCCAGCACCTCGACAATGCCCACACCAGCGGAGTTGGTGGTGAGTTCGAGGGTCACCGTGGCGGTGGTGATCTGATCGACCGAACCGACATTGACCTTGAAGCTCATGACTTGCGCCTGGAAATAGTACTTGTCGCCGTTCTGGGTTGTAACCAGGAAGCTGTGATCAGCGTCCGAGAGCGAGGCGGATTTCAGCAGGATCTGGCCGGCATCATCAGTGTCGAGGCCGAGTTGGATCTGCATCGTGCCCTGGTTGAAGCTGCCCTTCTTTTTAACGACGCCGCGGCTGCCTACGGGATTGAAGGTGACGAGATTGAACTCGCGGCCGAACTCGCCGAGATCGGAAACCTCGCCGACCACGGTCATGGTGAGCGCATTGTAGCCGGTGGCGTCAAAAGTCGCAGGGGTAGAGGCCGACACCTTCAAGGTGGTGCCGGCGGAAGTCCGAACGGTCATGGCAATGGGTCCTTATGAAGGTGAGGCTTCAACGCGCCTCGTTGAATGAGACGCGGAAGTCCTGCGTCTGCATGTGGATGCCGGTCTCCTCGTCGAGGAAATCAGGACCGGCGGAATCTGTGTGGACGGTCACGGCAAAGAGCCCATCGATGGTGGGCATCTGGTCGGCCGCCGCCTGGCGGACTGCCGCGATAATGGCTTTCACTTCAGGGTAGGTCCGGGCCAGAACGGTTACCTGCACGCGCTCGGTGACGCGGCGTTTCGCGCCCGGAGCCGGAACGTTGCGGTCGACACTGCTGACCGACATCAGCGATATCGCCGGCAAGTCCGTGCCCTGTGCCAGCATCCCAGCGGCGATCCGCGCAACGGGGACAAGCGACGTCACCCCGGTGTCAGCCACCAGGAGCGAGCGGACCGCAATAACACCATTCATTCGTCATCGACCTCCAGGGTCGGCGCCTTCAGGTTCCCGATCTGGACGCGGTGGGCGATGTAGGACCCCATGGCGTTCACCGCTTCCTCGGCTTTTTGGTCAAGCGCTGGGCGCAGGAAGGGTTTTGCGGCGTGACCGGGGTGCATGACCGTCGGCCCGACGAAGTTCTTGCCAATTTTGAGACTACCGCGCTTCACCATCTTATTGATTGTGCCGATACCGACTTTGCGCGGGCCGCGCCGGGTTTCACGCACCGGCTTGTCGGCGTCTGACACCGAGATCAGGTGAGGTGCGACGCCATATTCAATGAACAGGCCAAGATAGGAGCCTTTCCCACGCAGTTTGACGTAAGACGAAAGCTTGGCGCCCTCGGTCCGGGTGCCAATCCCGATTGCGCGCTTCAATTGCCCGGTCCTCACCGGCACATTGGCATTGGCCTGCTGCTGGATCACCTTGGCACCGGCCCGAAGTCCGCCACGGATCACGTTGCGCTCCAGGTTCTTGGGCAGTTCGTCGAGCAAACGCAGCAGTTCAGGGCCGCCCTTGAGCCGTATCGTCATGGTGCAGCTCCTTCGCTCGAATGTTCCTCGACCATAAACTCCATGGCCTCCCGCCGCCCCAGCGTTGCAGGGCCGGAAATGATTTGGTGGACGCATGAATCGATGATGACCCGCATATCTGCGGCGAGCCCCGCCAGATACCGAATGCGGATCCGGGCAGGACGGCGACCAATCTGGATGCTGTCGGCCAGGCGCTCAGCCTTGGACGGCAGAATGTCCTTCACCTCGGCCCAAACGCAGGCGAACTCGGTCCAATTGACCTGTTCGGTGCCATAGTGCGGGTCGTGCGTGACAACCTTGCACTCAATCCGGATCCTTGTGTCGAGCTTCGAGGCTAGATCCAGCGACATTTGAGCTGACCCACCAACGTGTCGAAGGCGAGACAGGCTGCACCTTCGCGGTTTTCGAACAGGGATGCGGTTTTGACCAGGATTGCAGCGCGGGCGATCGCCAGATCAGGGTCGTTCTCATCCAATCCGGCCGACAGTGTGATCCGGATCAGGCCGTCTTCACCCAGCTCGGGCCAAGATTGCCCGGATGCCGGGCGGATGCGGGTGACCCCGTGCCGTCGGCGGACGACATAGTCCGTCTCTGGGAGGGGCACCGTTGAACCGCCCAGGGCAGTGTAGCGGATCTCGGCCACCGTGCAGGGCCGGATGGGCACGGTGAATTCGTCTTCCCAGCTTTCCAGCTGCAATTCGAGGGTCTGTGCGCACAGCTTAAGGCCCGTCTGCTGTTCGAGCTCGGCTTGGGCGGCGTCCAATTTTGCGCCAAGCAGCAGGTCCTCAGCGCGGCCATCAAGGCGCAGCTGCTGGCGCGCTTCTTCCAGCGTCACGGCACGGTCCTGAGGTGGCTCGATCGTGACGATCTCGGACATTATTCCGCCTTGGTGCGGTGCGTGGAGCCGGATTTGCGCGTGACAGCAGGGGCCGGTTCATTCTCGCCGACCTCGACCGCAAGCCCGCGTTCGATCAGCTGTCGGCCAAAATGATCGTCGAGCTCAAAGCTCTGGCCGGCCAGGATGTTGTTGGAACTGACCGAGCTGATGTGCAGGGTATCAAGGGCTTTCAGGATCATGGGTTATCCCTTCCGTTGGATGAGAGGGGCCGGAACGAGCCGGCCCCTGCATCATCAAGCAGCCGTTGCCGCGGTAGCAGCAGCAGCGAAGTCGCCCTTCACGAAAGCCTCCGGGCGGTAGACCGCGAGCGCGAGGCGCTCTTCGGCCAGGACCGTCACCAGGTTCTTGCGGAAGTTCTGGTCGTCCTCGGTCGAGATCTCGACCATGGCGTCCATGCGGTCGAAGATCTGCGCACCGAGCTGGAAGGCGCCGGTCAGGAACTTGCCCGTCGCCATCGACTGCGTTGCCACCACAGGCTGCCCCCACAGCGTCGGCGACAGGTTGCCCTGCGGATTGCCGATGATGAACTGGCCGGTGGTGTCCTTGAGCAGCTCGATCGCCGCCCAGTCGGACGGATGCAGCACGACGCCCGTCGACATCAGCTCGGAAAGAGCCGTCTGCAGCATGGCGAGGCGCAGGACATCGATGCGAGTGACAGGCGCCGGGATGGCGATCGGCGGCGCAAAGGCGGTCGCCTGGGTGTAGACGCCGTGCAGATCGGTGCCGGTACCGCCGCCGTTCAGCAGCTGGTTCTCCTCAACGAGCGCCAGGCCATAGGTTAGGCGGCCGTCGATATAGGACTGCAGCATCGGCACATCGTCAAGGATCTGGCGCGTTGCCAGAACCCAGTGGGCTATCGTGGTAACGCTGCTGGTCACGACATCGAACTTGATGTCCGTCTGCGGCTTGGTGGCGCCGGCCGATTCCGAGACGGTTGCGGCCGCATTGGTGAAGCCGGTTTCCTTCACATACTGCACCGCGTTGCTGGCGGTCCGGCCCGGGGTTAGCAGGTCGCGAACCGTCAGGCGACGCTGGCCAGGGGTGACGATACCGGGCTGGCGGTCAGGAACGATCAGGTCGCCTGCCGAGCCATTGGCATCGGTCGTGAGGGCAGAGACAATCGCCTTGACCTCGACACTGGCGCGGCCGCGTGCGGTCTTGCTGTTGAGGAAAGGCTGGATCGCCTCGTTGGTCACGACCCGTTCGCCGAGCGTGCGGGCTTCGATGCGTTCGTCGTCCTGCTTCTTGCGGGCGAGCTTCTGCTCGACTTCGTCGAGACGGGCCTTGGCTTCATTGAGCGCGGTCAGCGCCTCATCGGCCAGCTGCTTGGTGGAAGCAGAGAGCTCTTCGCCCTTTGCGGCCTTGCCGAGGGCTTCTTCGGCGAGCGCCTTGACCTCGTCATGGCGGGTATCAAAGTCTTTCTTTACGGCCTGCTGCTGCGCTTCGAACGCAGCCTTCACTTCGCCGGCAAGCTGCTCGGCGCTCTTGGTGTCAGTCATGGGGTAACTCCGTGCAAGTGAGGTTCAGCCGCGAATTTGCGCGGCGAGTGCCGACAGGAAGTCGGTGGAGGTCTCACTGCCGGACTCGCTCCGGAGCAGTGATTTGAGGCCTTTGCCCGCGATTGCGGTGGCCTGGCTTTTCGAGAACCCTGCCTCGCGCAGGAAATTCTCAAAATCTGGGAGCGACGGCAGGATCTGCCCGTCCGTCACGGTCTTGACCGCCGTCACCTTCGCCTCGGAATTCATCGGCATGGTGACGAGGCTGATTTCGCGAAGATCGATCTTTTTGAGGCGAAGGACGCCGGCCTTGTAGGGGTCGGGAGCGGCACCGCCCTTCGGGATGGTGTAGCCGATCGAGAGGCCGCCAAGTGCGCCATGCTTCAACTTGCCATAGGCGCGCTGGGCAACCGGATCGCCGTCGAGGATCAGCTGTCCGCGTACGAACAGGCCGCGGTCATCTTCGAAGATGTCGCGCCAGACGCCGATCGGCTCGCGCTGGTCGTGCTGCCAGAGCATCGGGATGCCCCAGCCTTCGGCGCGGGCCTTGGCGACGCTCTCCCGGAAAGCGCCCGGTTCGATGAGATCGCCGCCCTGGTCGACATTGCCGAAGGTCGAGGCGTAGCCCTCGAACTGCCCGGTGTCCTGAAGGTCACTGGATTTGAGGGTCAGGGTGAGATGTTTCATTTAGGGGGCTCCGATGGGGCATTCGCTCCGGTTGGCGGCAGGATTCCGGCAGGAGCACCGGCCTGCGTGATGGGCACGTTCTGCATCTGCATGCGGGGGACATCGCCGCCTTCGACCGGCGGCAGGTTTTCAAGCGCGCGGACCTCGTTGATGGTCATGACGCCGCTCCCCAACATCGACTGGTAAAAGGAGGCGCGTGCCGCGCTGTCGCCGCGCAGCAGGCCTTCGAGGTTGAACTCAATGACGAGCCCCGCTTGCCGGTCGGCGGGCGAGAGCAACTGTTTGGCCAGCGCCTGTTCGATGCGCTTCAAACGCCGACGCAGCGTGAACTTCTGAAACCCCAGCGTCTGCTGTTCGAGACCAGTGCCCCAGCTAGTGGTTTTCTCGGTGTGGCCGACCATGAACGGCGGCACGCCGAAGAAGCGGCAAACCTCCTCGACCGAGAAGGCCCGGCTCTGAAGCATCTGTGCATCTTCCGGGCTAATCGAGAGTTGGACCCAGTCCATGCCCCGGTCGAGCAGCATCGGCCGCCCCGCGTTGATCGCGCCGGCAAACTTCTCCTGCAGCAATTCCTCGGCCTGCTTGCGCTGTTCGAGGGTCAGGCTGTCGGCAGTCTTCAAAAGCCCCGAGGGCCGCACCCCGTTGCGGAAGGTGTCGCCGGAGGCCCGCTCGATGGCCTGCGCCAATCCGAAGGTTTGCCGGCCGAAGCTGAGGGTCGAGAGGCCGCCCAGCGGGTTGCCCCCGAAGCCACGGATGTGGAGCATGTTGTCCTGGCTGACGATCGACCGGACGCCATTGTCCGACCACTCGTATTCGAGGCTGCCGTCGCGCAGACGGCGCACCGTCATGAGCTCAGGCGCAATCGGGACACTCAGCGCGACCACCCGGCCATTGCTGCCACGGATGATCTCGGCATAGGCGTTACCGCTGAGTTCGATCGAGGCGCAGATGAACTCCCAGAAGTCGACTGCGGTCTGGTCGGCATTCGGGCTGTCATGCAAGATCCGGTAGAGCGGATGATCGCTCGCGACCGTCCTTGCGCCGCCCCGGGTCCGGTAAACCATGAGCGGCAGCGAAGCGATCGTACCGGCCAGCAGATTGACGCAGGCCCAGGCTGAGGCGAGCCCGAGCACTGAGTTGGTCGATACCACTTCACCGGTTGTTGTCGTGCGGCCGCCGACCGCCTGCACCAGCCGGGGGTCGGTAAGGCCGATCGAGCGCGCAATGTAGCCGAGCGCCTTTTGCAGAAGGTTCATGCGAGGCTTTTCAGCCAGTCATCGATGGTGCCGGAGGTATCGCCTGCCATTGCTGCCCCCACTGCCATGCACAGCGCCACGGCTGCGTCGATCTTGTTGATGGCCCGCTGTTTGGAGAGCCACTTGTTGTCCCAGCGGTCGGTCTCGGTGACCGCTGACATCATTGCCGAGATGAGCACCGGATTGCGCTTCAAGCGAATGCGGCCCTCGAGGATCAGTTCTTCCAGGTGTCGGAGCGAGCCCGGCATCCAGAGCCCTTCGGTCATCTCGCCCGCAGGCTTCGCCCGTTTGGTGCCGCCCTGCGGGTGCTCGACAAAGGCAAGGTCGAGGCCGAGTTCGGCGACCTCCTCTTCGAAGCGCCGGAAGGCGTAGCGGTCATAGGCGACCGCCTCGACGCGGTAGTCCGAGGCCATTTCGGCCAAGGCCTGCGCCACATGGCGAAAGCTGATGTTCTCACCGGCAGGCGCATTCAGAAATCCGTCGGCCACCCAGAGGTCGTAGGGCTGCTTGTCGCGCAAGCTACGGGCGGCGAGCGTATCGCCCGGCGTCCAGACTTCGACCCAGGCGTCAAAGCAGGGCTTGCCGTCCTTCTCGCCATTGCGCTGGACGGCGGCCAGAGCGGTCAAATCGCGGTTCTGGCTGAGGTCGAGGCCAAGCCAGACAGATTGTCCGGCCTTGGGTTCGAACTCTGCCAGCAGCGGCTCGAGCGTTGCCCGGGCCATCCAGGCGGTCTCAGCATCGGTCCACACACAAAAGTGGAGACGCAGGATGCCGTTCAACTGCCCCGGGATGGCTTTCGCCTGCGCTACGACTTCCGAGAGGTATTGCTCGGTGATCGTGACGCCTAGCAGCGGGTTCGCCTTGATCCAGCAACTGGGGTCGGTCAGCGGGTCGTCGCCCTCGTCGAGCGCGCAGACGTAGCTAAACGTCGTGTCGTCGATGACCTGGCCCAGAAAGGTCGGATCGGTCACCGCATCGGGATTGCCAGCCGCCACCCGGATCGCGTGTTCGTGTTCCTCCCATGCGACCGAATTGCGATCCGAGCCCGAGTTTGTAATCATGAACAGCAGCGGATCGCGGCGGAACTTGAAGCCACGCTCCAGCATCTCGATGATCGAGCGGTCGGGAAGCTCGTGGACCTCATCCGCCAGTACAAAGTATGGCCGCGGGCCAGAGCCGGTCTTGCCCGTGTCGCGCGAGACCGGGCGAAAGAAGCTGCCCGAGGACAGATGTGCGATGTTGAACTCGCGTCCCGGGCCGCCCGAGAACTCCAGCCGCCGTGCAAGGGCTGGCGATTGCCGGACCATCCGTACCGCGTCACGGAACAGGATGTTGGCCTGCTCCTTCTTGGCTGCGGCCGCATAGATCTGGGCGCCAGCTTCCTGGCAGGCGGTCATCCCGTAAATGCCGATGCCGCCCGCGACCGGTGACTTCCCGTTGCCCTTGCCTTGTTCGATGTAGGCGCGGCGGAACCGGCGACGGCCGTCCTTGCGCTTCCAGCCGAACAGCGAGCCGACGATGAACGCCTGGCTCGGCTCAAGCCGGAAGGGTTCTCCTTCGAACTGGCCCTCGGACAGCTTCAGCACCTCCTCGAAGAAAGCGAAGGCGTGCCCCGCCGCATCCTGGTCGAACCAGATGCCGTCCTTGCGCTTCAGATCCGCAATGTGCCGTTTGCAGGCATTGCGGACATGCGGTCCGGCCACGATCTCGCCCGCGACCACCGCAGTCGCATAAGCTAACGTCCGGTCAGGCGAAGAAGCGGTCGGCGGGGTCCGTGCCTTCTTCTGGCGGCTGGGCCGCGATCCTGCTCCTGGCACTCGGCGTCATCCCGAATTCTGCGGCGTAACGCATCATGTCCGCCGCCGCCTTGTTGGCGGTGCCGACCAGCGGGTTCTGGACCGCGTTGCCGTTCGATGTCTTAATCATGAGGCCGCCGGTCAGCTGATCCTTCTCGGCCATCTTCGCGATCGCGCGTTCGGCCTGGACCCAGCGGCCATAGGCCATGGCGTAGGCAGCAAGCGCGGCCCGATCGATCTCGGAGAGGATTCCAAGATTGTAGAGCTCGGTCGCCACCCGGTTCCATTCCTCAACCGCGTCTGTATTGAGATGGGCTGGCGGTGCCGGGATGGCTGCTTTGGCCTTTGCCTCCTTGCGGTTGACCTGCCGTTTGCCGGGGTTGGAGGTCACAAGCTTCAGCTGCGTGGGCTTCGGCTTTCTGCCGGTAATCATGCAGCCTCAGCTATTCTCCCGCCTGCAATCTCGTCAAAGGTCCGGCCGTCACCCTCGAGGGTCGCAGCTTTGCCCGTAAAATCCTGCCAGCGCTTCACGGCAACATCGATGTAAGCGGGATTCAGCTCGATGGCGTGGACAACGCGGCCGGTCATCTCACCAGCAATGATGGTAGTGCCCGAACCAGCAAACGGCTCATAGACCGCTTGTCCCGGGCTGGAATTGTTCTCGATCGGGCGCTTCATGCACTCGACCGGCTTCTGGGTACCGTGACCCGTCTCGTTCTTCTTGGGCTTGGCGATGTGCCAGACAGTGGTCTGCTTGCGGTCCCCGGCCCAGTGGCCCTTCGCGCCCTTCTTCACGGCATACCAGCAGGGCTCATGCTCCCAGTGATAATCGCCGCGCGAGAGGACGAGCTGGCCTTTGTCCCAGATGATCTGGGAGCGGAGCATTAGGTCGCAGGCCGCGAGGCTGTCGCCGACTACACCGGCATAAAGACCAGCGTGCCAGACGTAGGCTACATCGCCCGGGAACAGTGCCCACGCCTCGCGCCAGTCGGCCTTGTCGTCGTTCAGAACCTTGCCCTTGGCAGTGCCTGAAGCGGCAACGCCGGCCTTCTCACGCCAGGCGGGATCATACTCCACGCCGTAAGGTGGATCAGTGACCATCAGGTGGGGCGAAACGCCGTTCAGGGCCTTAGCCACCGTGTCGGCATCGGTGCAGTCGCCGCAGACCAGCCGATGCTTGCCGAGCAGCCAGACGTCGCCGGGTTTGGCGATGGGGTCGATGGGCGCTTCGGGGATTTCGTCGGGGTCAGTGTTGCCCTCGGTCTTTTCGGCCAGCAGCTTCGACAGTTCGTCGTCCGAAAAACCGGTCAGCATCAGGTCGAAATCGAAGCTCTGCAGGTCGCCGAGTTCGACGGCCAGGAGTTCGAGATCCCACCCTGCGTTCAGCGCCAGCTTGTTGTCGGCGATCACATAGGCCTTCTTCTGAGCTTCGCTCCAACCCTTGGCGACCATCGTCGGGATCTGGGTCAGGCCCAGCTTACGCGCGGCCAGAAGACGGCCATGGCCAGCTATCAGGCCACCGTCCTCATCGACGAGGATCGGGTTGGTCCAGCCCCACTCGCGGATGGAGGCGGCAATCTGGGCGACCTGTTCGTCCGAGTGCGTGCGGGAGTTGCGCGCATAGGGCGTGATCTTCTCTATCGGCCAGAGCTCGCTGCTCTGGGCCGGCCAGTTCTGATCCATAGATGTCCTTGAAACGGGTTCGGCCGCAGGGGCCCGGAAGGGCTTGCGGCACTTGTTTGCGATGTTGGAAAGCCGCTATGGGCGTTGGAGGTTGGGCCTGTAGCTCAGTTGGTTAGAGCTGGCCGCTCATAACGGCTAGGTCGCGGGTTCAAGTCCTGCCGGGCCCACCAATCAAATAAGTTCGAGCTCGCTCAGCACCTTCGCTGCGTCGAGCAACTGGTCGGTCTGGACCGTGATCTCGATCGTCATGCTGTCTGCGGTCGCGCTGGCGTAAACGCCGCCCTCGTAGAGTTCCTGTTCGATCGTCTCGATCACCGCGATGATCCGGCTGCGGTCGAAGTTCTCGGGCAGCGTGCGGATCGCAAGGCGGATGGTGCTGGTGATGCCCGCGCTCATTCTGCGTCTGCCATGATCTCGTAAAGGCCGACAAAGCCGGTCAGGTATGGCAGGCCCTTTGGAATGCCATGTTCCCGCGCAGTGTTGCGGTCGATCTTCCAGCCCATCCAGCGGGTGATGGCGGCGTCGATGGCCCTTTCAAGGCCAAGCCCGGTGTGAATGCCGTTGTGCACATCGTCGGCGAAGTGTCGGCCGTGGCGGCTGTCGAGGAAATCCCGCACCCCTTCCGCGCTGCCCACCGTCACCTTGGTAATCGCCGGGAAGGCAATGGCCCAGGCTGCATCGGCATCGGCGAATGCGCTGCTGGTGCCGTAGAAGCCCCAGGCCTCGTTGGCGGTTGGCAAGGTCGAGTTGGTCATCTGCGTCGCTCCGTGTTCGTGAAGCGACTACCGCTCTTATCGCGGCGACTATCCAGTCAATTCGATGGAAAACATCGACTTTATGGGATCTGACCCCCGGTCCGAGTTTCGCGGTTGCGTAAAGTTTGGGCCAAGCGCGGTGTCCCGCCTGAAACCGCCAGACTTTGCGATACCCCCCATGGGGCGGTCACCCGATCGGCCACCCGTCGGGTCCGATCCGCACCTTTCGGCGCAGCCCGAACTGTTCCGCAGTCCGTCTGATATGGCATTCGGCGCAAAGACAGCGGATGTTGCTGTCCTCGTCCGATCCGCCATGAGCCAGCGGCACGATGTGGTCAGGGACGGTCGCCTCGCGGACAATCCCGACAGAAGCGCAATCACGGCAGAGGGGTTCCGCCCTTAATCGACGCAGGCGCTGCACCATGCCTTGGCGTCCCCGAAGTCGTTCAGCCATTGCGCAACGCCTGCAACGAGAAACGCCCGGAAGCTGGTAAGCCCCGGGCGCAACTCGCATCACTACATTTCGGAAACATCTACAGTAGAGCAATGCTCCCGTCAATGCTGAATTGTATTTTTATCGTTGAATCACAGTTTGTTAGGTCAACCGCTAGGCGGACGATACTGGCAGCGAACTGTCCCTGTTGATACCGAACAGGGTGACCAGACCTTCGAGCCCGTGCGCCAGATTACGCAGGTCCGCGTCTCCCCAGCCTGCGGCATCCACCTCGTAGCAGACCACCGCGTGGACAAGCATGCTCGGTCGCCGACCGGTCGCGGCGATGGCATCGTGGTCAGCAGTCCGCAGCATCAGGATGGCCGCCGCTGCCCGCTTGCGGATCTTCTCGACGTAGTCCGGATCGTACTCCGTGAGACTGCGGCCGAAGATCCCTTCATCGAGAAGCAAGCCGGTAGCGGAATGCGGGTGGATCGGCGGCAGTCCCATGACCGCCCGGTTGCGAGCCATGAGGTCACCATAGAGCTCCGCAGCTGCCAATTGCTCAGCCGTGATCTTGCCAGCGAATGCCAGCCGGCCGATCGCCGAGCCCAGACGCTCGTCCTTGGCCTGCCTTGCGGTGACGCCGTACTGACGCTGGCGGGCATCCAGAACGGTCGCCGTGACTTCCCGCATGGTCTCGGCTTTGCCCGGTTGCACCAGCTTGCCGCAGGGATGGCGGCGGCCCCCCTTGCGCTTACGACCGCGTGCCACGGATGATCTCCGGGATGAGCGCCGCATAGCCGATCACATCGATGGGCCCGTCTGCGTAGCTGGGGTCGTGCGCCAAGCGGGCAAGTTTCAGGTCAATCATGCACAGCGCCACCTGCTGGGCGGTGACAGGCGTGCCGAGGGTTATCGACCAGCGCCGAGCGATCGCATCCATCTGGGTCTTGGGATCGCCGTAGGCCGCACTGCGATCCTCGAGCACTTGCGCCACGCGCTTCAGGAAACCGGCCGCGCTCACCGGACACCTCCCCGGGTCTCGATGGCCCAGAGCAGGATCGCGATGGCATCAGCCTCGTTGTCGTCGGCCGGGGCAAAGCCCTTTGCCTGGACGGCCGCGATGACGGCCGCCTTGTCGGCATTGCCCTTGCCGGTGATGAACCGCTTGATCGTGCCGACCGGCACGCCCTGATAGGCAACCAGCATTTCCTCGCACCAGGCGGTCAACATGCCCAGTAGTCCGCCATAGACATGGGCGGCGTCGGTGCCGGCGTGCCGACGGACTTCCTCGAAGTAGACCGCTTCGATCGGCCCTGCATCGAGATCCAGCTGCTCGAGCCAGCGCCGGAAGCGCAGGTAGCGCATCCCACCACCGTCGTAGCGGGTGTGTTTCAGCGACACAGTCCCGGTGCTGATGTGGCCATCGGACAACTGGAGCGCCCAGCCGGCGCTGGTGCCAAGGTCGAGGGCAAGGATGGCTCCGCGGCGGATCGTTCCGCCGACGTTGGCTTGAGCCGGATTGGGGCAGGCAACGGCCTGCATTTCAGGCAGGGTCATGACGACCTCCTCTTCGTGTGGGGCGGTCGGGGCGAGGACTGGGCCGGTGAAGGCTGGCAGCTCGCCCGGACCCGAAGCGGGTCTGGTCAGGTCGTCATTCGGGCGGACACTGCCGCCGGAAATCTTCATGGGGTTTCAGCTGGGCCGATTGAAACATTGGAGCGACCAACCCCTTGAGTAGGCTGGGGAATATATAATATTTCAATTATTATTATTTTTATAGGGGTACGCCTCTCTATCTTTAAAACGCGCGCGTACGCGAGGGGATATATAAGGCACCCCTTGAAAGATTGAGCTTTCTCCGAAATCCGATTTTATTTCGTAAATCCATGCGCTTGGATGCCATAAAGCTGCTTTTGACGGATATTGGGCCATTGAAGGACCATCCAGAGGGGATGGATGCATCACGATGGCCCTTGGTGGTGTGTGGCGACCTTTTGGCCACTCGCGTCCCGCCAATTACCCGACCAGCGCGCCAGTCTGTAGACCATGGCCTGCCTGGTGGCCGAACTGCGCATGCCCGTCGTCACGTCTCCGCTCTCGATCAAGGTCTGGATGATATCGTCGCGGTCCCGGGATTTGAGCCACTGGGAGCTGCGGGTCAGTTCAGACTTGGTGATGCCCTTGGCGCCGGCTGCCCGGATCAGTTCACGCAGCCGTTTCAGGTGAGCCTCGGTCTCGGTATCTGCGACATGGCGGTCCACCGCATCCATTGCCCGCTGGGCGTAGTAACGCACGAAGGCAATGGCCCAGTCCGCGTCATCGATCGTGATGACGGGAGCCACCGGATCATTGCCCACTGCCACGATCAGCGCGAGCTTCAGCGAGATCTCACCGATGCGCGCAAGGATGGCTGTAAAGGCGGTGCCTGCAGCCGCCCGCAATTCGTCGGTCAGCTCCCCGCTCAGCGACTTGAAACGGGCACGCGCATCATCGGTCATCGGCACAGTGGCCAACACCACAGCGGTCTGCGGCCCCGAGGTCGTGCCAGCAAGATTGCCGCGTTGCTGGCCGGGACCAGACGCCAGCAGTTGCAGGCCCGCGATCAGGTCCGGTGGCGGGGTGCGGAGCCCGACAGCGACGTTTTCGTCGGGGTAGTCCTCGTCACTGGGCAGGATCAGGAAGCGGGCGAGCGAGCCGTCTACCACATTGGCCCCTTGCAGCGCGCCCCAGAAGTGCATGGGGGTCGTCGTGCCATAAACGCAGAGGCAAGGCTGGACGATGTCGCGCCGCTCATTGGTGCCGTCGCGATTGGCATATTCCGCACCCAGGAAGATCCCACCGGCCGAGGTGTAAAGCTCGGTCATGTTGTCGAGGATCTCGGTGATATGGCGCGGGCTGCGTTTGCGGTCTGCCGCTGCCGAGAGAAACATGCCGAACTCGTCAATCTGGAACAGGATCGCGGGCTGGCGATGCAACGCGGTCAGCAGCCCCGCGCCGGACGCGATCTTGTTGCCGCCCAGATGATTGGCGAGCCCGGCCTCGAAAAGCACCTCGTTGATGATTTCGCGGGAGTGGTTCTTGCCCGAGCCACTGTCCGCAATGCCCACCACGTAGAGGTTCGACCTCAGGTTGCTTTCGGTACGGTAGAGCCGCCCCATCAGTGCGCCGATTGCGCAGAGGCTGGCGCCAAGCGAGAGCAGCGGCTGAGGCCGGCGAGCGGTCGATAGCATGTAATCAGTCAGCTTACCGACCAGTCCGCCCGGGATCGTCAGCGCAAATTTGGGCGGCGGCGCATCCTCAGTAGCCGGGGCCGTGGTATCGAGCCGGGCTAGCAGGCCAGATGCCGGGTGAATTTCATCCCCAGGCTGGCTGCCGTCGAGGACCAGGCCTGGATCCGGCTTCCAGCCCCGTTCCATGGCAAGGTGGTAGATCGAGCCAGCACCAATGCGGTCCGGGCGGAAACTGCCCCATGCCTTCTCGGTCGTAGCGGCGACGTTTTTCACAGCCTGATCAGACCAGCCCGTGAACAGGTCCTTCCCGTCATCGCCGAGCGCGCCCTTGATCGCCATGCCAATCCGCACCCAGCTGTCGTAGTCGAGATCGCTGTTGGGCAGATACTGAAGCGCGGCGCGGATCGCGTCCTGTGTGCCGGCTTGCGCATGCGCCGGAACCGCCGGGGTGCTGGCAGAGACTGAGGTCAGACTGGATGGCCGCAGTTCAGGCGGGACCAGCGCCAGTGCCTCATCCATGAACGCCGCGGCCATCTCTGCATCGATGACCGGCAGGCTGTCCAGATCGAGTTCTGACAGGCCTTCCTCGGGCCAGGCATAGGGCTGGCCGGTATCCGGGTGATCGGCGTAAGCGACGAACTGCTGGCCCAGACACAGGACCTCCAGCGGAGCCCGGCGAATGCCGCGGAAAGGGGCGCTGGTACGGTAGACAAGCAGGCGTTTCGGCGCTCTACCAATGCGAAGCGCCGGGGTATCTCCAAGCCGGGCGCGGGCCAGTTGCTCGATCTGGAGCGCAAGGTCCGGGGCCGAAAGGATGTCGATGTCAATGGCGGCCACGCCACCACCGACAATACCGATGCCGCAGTCCGGCCATGCAGACCATGTGGAAACCTCGACCTCGGTCGTAGACCGCTCAGCATGACGGTTCCATTCGGGATAGTCGACCCATGCGCCGCGTTGATACCGGCCCGGCTTCTTGCCGCCGGGCGCGATGGGCAGGATGGTATAGCCGTTGGCGAGAAGGCGCGAACCATGGCGCGCCATGAAGGACGTGTTCATCAGAAGGGGCACTCCGACAGGTCGGCAGCAAGCTCGCGAAGGTGGTCGCAGTAACCGGTGATGAGATGCTCGACGAAGGCGGACCACTCGGCGTCAGTCAGTGCCACAAGGTCGGTCTTGCCGATCTGTTCGAGATAGCGGCCACCGGCCTGGCCGCCTTTGACCATGGCGGCCTGTTCATTGCGGCTGGTGTTGATCATGCCTTGCCTCCGGTGACAGAGTTCCTGGCAATCGCGGCTGCAAAGATACTTGCGGCTTTCGTCCCGGCGGGGATCGGAGACCCGGTAGTGCGGGACGAACCAGCCGAAGCCGCGGGGTTCGCGATGGCAGACCGAGCAGAGCCCGGGGTTGGCGTATGGCATGTGTCGAACCTTGCCCTGTTGATTTCGGTGTAGTTGCCCGACGGGCGCACAGCGATGTGGCTGGGGCGGCGCAGGCGGTGGACCAGCTGCAGAGCCTCATAGACCGAGCGCGGTACAGGAATGCCCGGCGCCCGTTCACGCCACCATGCCTCGGCCTTGGTGCGGGGGTAGCCGGTGTGCTCGAGACAGATCCACTCGTGGTGCCAGCCAAGGCCGCACTGATAGGTGACCTTGAGCGAAGGGCGGCCACCCGGCTTTTCATGACGCTGGTAGGAGATGTTGGAGACCTGCAGCCATTCCGGACGCTTGGGCATGCCTGACGACAGCACGGCAAGTGTCGATGCCGTTGGTGCCAGTTTCACCCTGCGGGCCGGGAAAACGTATCCGCAATCCGGACATTCCAAAGCTGCGGCAGCAACGATGCTCTCGCACTCGGGGCAGACCTTGACCGGCGCATCACCATCGCCTGAACCCGGCCGCTTCGGCTTCACGAGATCGATCGGACCGTGACGTTTCACGTTTCCGGCGAAGTCTAGGACTAGGCAGTTGTCTTTGCCTTGCGCCAGCCGTGTGCCGCGCCCAGCCATCTGAACGTAAAGCCCGGCCGACTTGGTCGGGCGCAGCATGGCGATCAGGTCCACGGCCGGGGCGTTGAAGCCGGTGGTCAGCACCCCCATCGATGCCAACGCGCGGATCTTGCCGGCCTTGAACTCCGCAATGATGCGGTCGCGCTCGTCCTTGGGGGTATCGCCGAAGATCGTGGAGCAACTGATCCCGCGCCGGCGGAACTCCTCGGCAACGTGGGAGGCGTGGCTGACACCGGAGCAGAAGGCCAGCCACGACTTCCGGTCCTTACCGTGGGCGATGATCTCTCCCACTGCGGCCTTGGTGATTGCGTCCTGGTCGACCGCCTTCTCGAGATCACGGGCGATGAACTCGCCCCCGCGCGTACCGACGCCAGTCACATCCAGCTTGGTCTGCGGTTGCTTGGACATCAGCGGACTGAGGTAGCCAGCAATGATCAGGTCGCGGACCGACACCTCGTAAGCGATGTCGGTGAACAGTGCATTTTCGCCTTCGTGGAGCATACCGGAGTCCAGGCGATATGGCGTAGCCGTCAGCCCGATCACCTTCAGCTTCGGGTTGATGCGCTTCATCGCATCAAGGAACTTGCGGTACATCGTGCTGGCTTTGCCCGGGATGAGATGGGCTTCGTCGATCAGGATGAGATCGCAGTGGCCGATTTCCGCAGGGCGGCGGTGGATCGACTGGATGCCTGCAAACAGGATGCGCGCTTCGGCATCACGGCGCCCAAGGCCGGCCGAGTAGATACCGGCAGGGGCTTGCGGCCACAGGCCCAGCATCTCGGCATGGTTCTGGGCGATAAGCTCGCGGACATGGGTCACGACCAGAATACGCTGGTCGGGCCACGCCTTGAGCACCCCGTCGATGAACGAGGCCATGACCAGACTTTTGCCGCCAGCGGTCGGGATGACCACCAAGGGGTTGCCGTTCTTGTCTTCGAAGTAGCTGTAGATCGCGGCGATCGCCGACTGCTGGTAGGGGCGGAGCTTAAGCATTTGCGGCCTCCTTCTGGCGCGCGTCGTTCAGCCAGTCGGAGCCGTCGGCCATGCGGTAGGCGACGAAATCCTCGCCGGCGTCGGTGACGGTTCCGGGGACGAGATCAGGGATGAAGAGATGGCGGGCGCAGGCGCGGCGCTGGTCCTGGGCACCAAGCCTGCGGTCATGACGGGCGCAGTGCCAACCGCCCTCGACGGGCGTGGAATGCAGACAGGTCCGGCAGTTCACCGCAGCCGCTTCGCCGGTGTGGCAGGCAGCATGGTGCGAACACATGCGGCACTCGAACCAGGTCGGATCTTCGCTGATCCGAGCCGGCGGATGCTGGGCATCAATGGTGCGTTTGGCCTTGTCGAGCAGCCGGGCAGCAGCCTCAGGATCGGCTTCGATCCGCTCGATGTGCAAAGCGTCGGTGTCTTTGCAGACCGCGACGTACATGGCCCGGGTCAGCCCGGTGAGGTGCATGTAGATCTGCATCTGGGCCGCGTGCTGGGGCTTCGATTTCACGACGCCCTTGGCAACGAGATCCGCGAAACTCTTGATCGAATGGGTCTTGAACTCGACGACGTGCCAGGTCTTCGGTGCCTCCAGCAGGCCAAGGGCGACGCCATCAAGCGAGCCGCCAAAATGACCGCCATGGGCTTCGACGCGGAACTGGCGGCCAGTCTCGGGATCGACCTCCAGTACGGTGGCGCCGGTCGAGCGCAGGTTGGCGACGATCCGGTCTTCCTCGCGCTGCCCGGTCTCGAACAGGCGAAGCATGCGGCCCGAAAAGCGCGAAGACGTGACCCAGCGGAAATCGAACCACAGCGCGCGGCCGCAGGGCTTGCCGATCAGAGATGCACCAAGGTGCTCGCGGAAGCCGTCACCCTGGCGTGCCTCGTAGGCGTTGTAGATCGCCGTAAGGGTCGGCGTCGGCGGGGCGGGAAGCTCAGCCATCACAGATCCTCCGCTTCGCTGCGGGCGCGTGCTTCGGCGAGAAGCTCGGTCCAGATTTCGGGATCGTGGCGGGCGCGCAGGATGTCGATCAGCGCGTCCTTGACCTTGTTGCGGCGGTGCCAGCCGCTGCCATCGGCGAGCAGTTCGGCGCGTTCGCGGTAGAGGTGGCGCTGCGCGGTGCGGGCGCGATTGAACCAGACGGGGTCGATGGGTTTCCCCTGCGTCTGGCGGGTCAGATCGGCGGTCGCGATCTGGGTGCGGATCTTGGCGATGGCGTCGTCGAGTTCGATCAGGCGGCGCTGTTTTTCAGGCAAGCCGGGGGCGTTCGCGGCCACAGGGGCCGCGTTGAGCGGTTCAGTCATGGTCATTCTCTTTGTCTGGCTGAGGCCGCCGCGATTTCCCGCAGCGGCCTGCAGAGGTCAGCCGTTACGGTTCCAGGGAGCAGCAGCCGGAGCGGCCGAAGTCTGCGAGGCCGTGGGCGCGGCCTGATAGGCAGGCGCCACGGGCGTGGTCTTTTCCGGGACGAGGTAGCGGATCGTATTCTTCTCCGAGTAGCCGTCCTTGGGCGGCTTCACGCCAACCTGGATCGTCATCGGCACCAGGTGCAGATCGACGCTGTCGTTGACCTGGAGCTTGCCGGTGGCGTGGCAGATGGCCGACAGCGTGCGCTGTGCAATCTCGACCGTCTGGGGGTTCGAGTTCACAAGGTTGAGCTGGTCGAACAACTTGCGGCCCTGGTACTGGCCCTCGATGATGTCGAGCATCAGCCAGAGGAACTGGCCCATGCCGTTGCGGGTGACGCGCATCTCGCTCTCGACGATCTGGGCGCGGTACTTGCCGGCGGGAAGAACATCGTAGCCGGTGGTGGGTTCGATGCCGGTTGCATCGAAGGCGGTGTCAAAACGTGCCATGGTGGAAATCTCCGTCGGATCAGGACTGTTCGGGCTGAGGCATGGCCGCGACGAAGGCTTTCCAATCGAGCGGAAGCGTGTCGGGCAGGCCGTAGCGGTTCTTCGCGAGGAAGGCCGGGCGCTCGGCGGTGTGCAGGACGCGTTCACCGGAGCCGAGCGCACGGGCTACCTTCTTGTTAAAGCCAACGTCCGCCTTCGTGATGGACATGCGGTAGTTGGCAAAAAGCACGACGTCGCAGTGCTCCTGCAGCAGGGCTGCTGCCCGTGCCTGAAGCTTGATGACGTAACGGTCGTAGGGCTCGTGCTCAGGGCTATCGAAACGTTTGATGTCGGTGTGGGCGATCTGGACAACGGCCATGCCGCGGCGGTCACGCAGGGCATTCAGGCGGTCGAGATATTCGCGCCATACCGTCAGCGCCTCGGCATAGCCCTTGCCAAAACCGGGCGCCTCGATTGAAGCCCAGCCGTTGCGGCGGCAGGTCTCGGCCCAGACCAGGGGTTCGAGCCAGTCGACGCTGTCGATGACCACCGTGTGATAGGGGTGATCTTCGCTCAGCAGGGCGTCGAGCGCCTCGATGACATCCGCATAGCTCGTCGCCAGCGGAAAGTGCGGCACCTTGAGCATGCCAAGGCCGTCTTCCGTCATGATGACCACCGGGGCATCAGCACCCGCCGCGAAGGTGGTCTTCCCGACGCCGTGCACGCCGTGCATGAGGATACGGGGCGGGCGCAGCGTGCTCGACGTCTGCAGGGAGGCAAGCGAGATAGCCATCAGCTCGCACTCCCCTTGAGGGCCGACTTCACGGCAGGGTCGATACCGATGGCGCCGGCTTCGCGGGCCATCTTGTAAAGGCGCTTCAGGGCCGAGGCGCGGTTGGAAGCAGCGATGCTTTCCTGGTCGGCAGCGACGATGGCGAAGGCGATATCATCGACGGTCGTATCTTCGAGCGGGAGCGGGTCATCGCTCTCGCGGGCCGGGTGCTTCGGGAAGGTGACTGCGTCAGGCAGGTCTTCAAGGGCATAATGGGCTTTGCGCAGACGCGCGATCGGGTTGGGGAACAACATGGCGAAACCTTTCATTCGGGGAGATCGCTAACCTGGGGCTGGACCTCAGGTCCGCTCGAGTAGACGGCCAACAGCGGGGTGCCGTCGGCGTGGGTGCCGGCCTCTTCGATGTGGTACCGACACTGAACCTTGAAGATTTCCGGCAACTCCCAACGACGGAAGAGGCCGGGGATCCGCTTCAGAGGCTCAGTAGGGATGGCAGTCGTATTGCTCATCAACTGGGACTTCCTGTGTTTTGGCTGGACGCTCGGTGCGTCCGAATTTGAAAAGCCAACGTCACGCACCGGGCGGGACAACGGAGTCAGGATTTCTGTTCGGTTTGGTCACGAAGCCGCTTCAGCGCGCGCTGAAACCGCTTGCGCGCGGCCGGTTCTGTCAGGCCCAGTTGCTGGCCAGCCTCCGCCTGCGTGTAGCCGTCAATGACCACACGAAGGACGAGATCTGCGTCCACGCCGATCAGACGGGTCAGTTCGGCAAGCAGTTTCCCGGGCTCCAGTTCCGGGTCAGCGATCTCGAAAACGCCGCCGTGCAGATCGACGTCGAACTTGTCCTGCACAGCTTGGCGGCTGGCTTCCCGATTGTGCGCACGCAGCACATCGCGTTCGACATTCTTGACGATGGTGGCGGCGACCCAGCTGACCTTGGTCAGATCAAGACCCCTGATCGCTGCGGTGGCGCGGGCGAGAATTTCGGAGGCGAGTTCGTCGACCTGGCCGAGGTGTCGGGCGCGGGAACGCCGGAAGACGCCATCCAGCCCAGGCCACAGCGCCAGCAGCATCAGAGTGAGAGCACAGTCCCCGGCGCGATCGTCTGATTTGGCGCTCTCGATCAACTGCGTAAGGATGGTGTTCTTCTTGTCCGAGGACGCATCGCCGCGGTGCAGGTGGTCCAACAATGCCGCCGGATCCGCAAAACGGGTCAATACGTGGTGGCGGTTGCGCACCATGGCGAAGCCGCGCTGGAAGTTGAGGGTGGAGGAAGAATGCATGAGATTCCCGTGGAAATCGTGCCACGTGAAGGACATTGGACGCCTGCCTTGCGGCCGGGCGTCCAGCGCCTCCTTCCGGCCAGGTCAGGGCGTCGCGCGCCTCTGCGTTTTTGGGATTTTGGAGAGTGTTCGCGCCTCAGCGCAGCGCGGGACCGGTCACCGTGTTCAGCGCCCCGCAACCGCGGCAGGTGGCCACAACGGGGAAGCCCACGAGATATTCGTGCCCCCGCGCAAAGCGCAGGTGCATCTGGCCGTCACGGCAGACGCCGAGCAGCTTGGCGCAGCAGTTGCAGCGCCATTCGCGTTCAGTGGTGGTCGTGGGAGTGCCAGCAATGTGGCTCTGATTGGCCACGCGGCGGGAGTGGTAGGGAGTCGTCATCGGGGTGCTCCTCGTTTCAGGGAGCACACCGAATAATCACCACTTTGTTTGACCGTCCCGCATCGTATGTTCGACGCTTGTTAGACGGCCCTATGCGGCCTGAGTGGTCTCGACCGCCAACCGCCAATATCCTCGTTTACCGCCCTTGATGATGTAAATGTCGTCGATGCTTTTCCAGGCTTCGCTTCGGAATGCATTTTGCGGACTGCGCGAACCTAAACCATCCATCAACACCTTCACCTGCACCTCAGGGCTACCGGCTTTATGAGCTGATACCAATCGTTCGAAGATCTTAATCTGGTCAGCCCCGGTAAGGGTGAGCGGGTCCTTGCCCGGAATATGCAGCGAAGCTGACTGCGTCCCAGACCGCAGAACTTGTGGTATCGCACCCCCGCGGGCGAGCGTCAGGTTACTTCGGTAGGCAAGCTCAAGGCCATCACGTGCAATTACGAGATCTTCGCCCACTGGCGACAGGTTGGAGAGTATCGGCACCACGACGTTGGGACCAAGGTATGCCGGCATTTCAGGACTCGCGCAGAGAACGATGCCCACGCCCGCGCTGTTCCGCGCACGGAGAGAGACATCCAGCCGGCTAATGGTTTTCAGATCATCGAGACGCCGCGCGAAATACAACGGCACTTCAGCAGCATCGACCTGCATGGAGCCGAGCAAGGTCAGGTCATCGTCAAGGAGTTCCGACGCACGCTTGTTCAGTAGTGGCTTCAACAAACGCAGAATCGTCTCATGCAACCAATCCTTATTGACCACATACATCTGAAGATCTTGGGTAGGAATGACGCCTCCCGATTGGCCGAAGGGACCGACAGTCTGGAGCATCGAAAGCGTCGAGGAAGGCCCGACACGGAATTCGCCCTCGATACCGTTATCCTCATCCAGAATGATTTCCTGCCGACTACGACGCTCCAGCAAGCCGCCCTCGATCAGACGGCCTGGATCCAGCCCCATTTCCTGAAGGCGCGAACCGCTTACCTGCTCATCCACGCGATCGTACAATTTCACCAGCTGCGAGAATATCGACCGCAAGTCACCATTTTCAATCTGTCTGAAGGTGGTCATGATCCCCCAGGAGTCCAGCAGGGCATATCCGAAGCTACGTTCTTCGGGGTCCTTGTTGCTTTGAAGGTTGCAACTCTTGCTGCCGGCAATCGTAATGTTCAGCGTGCGTGCACGCGCATCACCTTCCTTGCTGTATGCAACGGCAATCCCGATTTTGCTGAAACCTTCGGCTCGGCTGAAGACATTGTTCGGCCTGAGATAACGGTTAGCAACTTCCTCTATGTCGTCTTCAATCGCAACCTTGAGCGACAGTTTGCGGCTCCATGATCCGAGCCGGACCTCCGCTTCGAGCACACGGGCAAGGCGAATATCGTAGCCGGGAATAGAAGGAATCGGCAGGCTGAAACCTGTCCGAAACCGAGAGAGATTGTAGTGCTTCCATGAGAGCGGCTTGCGCGAAACATCGTGTCCAAGCGCAACCTCCGCGAACGCGCTGCTGATTTGTTGTCGGACGTTGGCGCTGTCGGCGCACACTTCGATCTGTCGGCTCGATGGCGTATAAATCAAGGTCGCTTCGTTCGGCGGGCGGAAATAGATCGTACCTCTGCGTCCATCGGCTTTATGGTCGTAGACGCTCGACAATGGCCCGCCGTGCCGCACAATCAGCATAATTGATGCCAGATGCGTGGTTGTCGCGGGGAGATCCAGAGCTTTGACTGTGCAGGCAGTCTTGAGATCAAGAACCTTTGTGATTTGCTTCGCCAGCGCCGCTTCGTCGATTGAGGAAGCATCGATGGCCACCGCCTTCTCGAGCTCGACCTCGAAGGCGTCGTACATCTTTCCGTAGTCCCGGAACTGACGGGCGTAATAAAAGCTCTCGGCATCTTCGAAAGCCCGTCGCTGATTAATGAACGTCCATATGCTGCGGCAAAGCGGATCGGGCTGGTTCTTGAACTCCTGCAGCACGGCGTCTTCGAGCTGCTTTTCTGCAATCGTGTCGAGTGATGAAATGCCCTTGCCGTCGGCAAGGGCTTTGACCCTTCGGCAACGCTGCTCAATGGGACGCAAATCGTCACTGTCGAAGAGTGACAGCGCATCGATCAACTTCTTCCTGAAATCGGTGGCTGCATCGAAATTTCCGGGGGCTGGGATTTCATCAGGCAAACCAAAGTTCGGCTCTGTGTCGTTCTCACGAAGTACGAGAAGATCAGAGAGGAGGTCGATCTTGGCATC
This sequence comes from Erythrobacter aurantius, assembly GCF_023823125.1. Taxonomy (NCBI): domain Bacteria; kingdom Pseudomonadati; phylum Pseudomonadota; class Alphaproteobacteria; order Sphingomonadales; family Erythrobacteraceae; genus Erythrobacter; species Erythrobacter aurantius. The sequence continues at coordinate 3,209,162 of NZ_CP090949.1, forward strand.
TTCGATGATGCCGAGGGCGAACGGTCCAATAGAACTTGCTTTTCGTGCCATGTGTCCCCCGGAATTTAGCGATGCGGATACTATGATTCGCGGGATATGATCGCTGTCACAGGTTTGGTGCGCAAGGGGGATGTTCCACACTTGTTCACACCCTGTGAGCAGTTTTGCCGCCCAGTGTCCCATTGAGTTCAGGCAGCTGGCTTTTCCGTCTCAGCACCATCGTTCGGCACAGCCGGACGAGAGACGGAGACCCACAAGTGAAACGCCCCAATCCGCTGCCACCGAGCGACATGTCCCCCGCCCAGCGACGGACTGAGCTGTGCGCTATCCTCGGGCTTGGCCTCGCCCGCCTGCACCTTCGGAATGTCGGTCAACTATCTGAAGAAGATGGAAACTTTCCGCTACACTTCGCGCCTGAACAGAGCGGTAGTGCACCTCCAACTCCGTGGAGCAACGCACAATGAAACCCGATCCCGTACTTGCCCGCCTGGCTGCCATGAAGGCGGCACCGGTCGCCGAGCTCAAGAAGCAGTGGCGTGAACTGTTCAGTGAGGAACCGCCGGCATTCAACCGGCGCTACCTCGAAAGCCGCCTGGCCTACCGCATCCAGGAGCTGGCCTACGGCGGCCTCAAGCAGGAAACAGTCAGGCGTCTTCAACAGATGGGGGAGCAGCTCGACGGCGGCAACATTACCACCCGGCGCGTGCGGGCTGACCTGAAGCCGATCGTCGGAACACGGCTGATCAGGGAGTGGCAGGGTGTCGAGCACACCGTGACCGTCACCCAGGACGGTTTCGAATGGCAGGGGCGTCCCTACCAGTCACTGTCCGCAATCGCCCGCGCCATTACCGGGTCGCGCTGGAATGGCTGGATATTCTTCGGCCTCAAGGATCATCGGAGGGCAGCATGAACAAACCGGTCGTCCGCAAGCTGCGCTGCGCGGTCTATACGCGCAAGTCATCGGAAGAAGGTCTGGAGCAGGAGTTCAACTCGCTGCATGCCCAGCGCGAGGCCTGTGAGGCTTACATCACGAGCCAGCGCGCCGAAGGGTGGGTGTTGGTCCGCGACCAGTATGACGACGGCGGCATTTCCGGCGGCACCCTTGATCGTCCGGGACTGAAGCGCCTGCTTTCGGACATCGAGGACGGACTGATCGACGTGGTGGTGGTCTACAAGATCGACAGACTCTCGCGATCCCTGATGGATTTCGCCAAGCTGGTCGAGGTGTTCGACCGGAACGACGTGACATTCGTCTCGGTGACGCAGGCGTTCAATACGACGACCAGCATGGGCCGCTTGACCCTCAACGTCCTGCTGTCATTTGCCCAGTTCGAGCGTGAGGTGACCGCAGAGCGCATCCGCGACAAGTTCGCGGCCAGCCGCGCCAAGGGGATCTGGATGGGCGGTGTCCCGCCGCTGGGTTATGACGTGGTGTCCCGCAAACTGGTGGTGAATGAAAAGGCGGCGGCCAATGTCCGCTACATTTTCCAGCGGTTCCGCGATGTCGGCTCGGCCACACTTCTGCTTCGGGAATTGCGGGAGCGAGGCATCACGACCCGCCAGGGCAAGTCGATTACCAAGGGCTACCTGTATCGCCTGCTCGCCAACAAGGCCTACATTGGTGAGGCCGTCCACAAGGGCAAAAGCTATCCCGGTGAACATGAGGCGATCATCGATCAGGAGCTCTGGGATGCCGTTCGCGCCATCACGAAGGAAAGCCCTCGGACCCGGGCCAACCGTGCGCGCGCCAATACGCCTGCGTTGCTGAAGGGACTGCTCTGGGGTTCGGATGGCGGGGCGTTTTCACCAACCCACTCCTGCAAGAACGGCAAGCTCTACCGCTACTACGTCAGCCAGACGCTGCTCCGTCATGGAGCAGGCTCCACAACGGTCGGGCGCGTGCCTGCCGCCGAAATCGAGGGTGCGGTCGTCAATCAGCTGCGGGCCGTTTTCCGGCAGCCGGAAATCATCATCGGCGCATGGAAGGAGGCCGTGAAACACGCGCCCGCAATGACCGAAGCTCAAGCGCGGGAGGCTCTGATCAATCTGGACCCAATGTGGGATGAACTGTTCCCGGCCGAGCAGGCCCGGATCGTGCAGCTACTAGTCGACCGGGTCATCGTTGGCAGCGCCGGCCTCGAGCTGAAGCTGCGGGTGGACGGGCTCGATGCGCTGGCCCGCGAATTGCAGGTGCCGGAACTGGAGGAGGCAGCGTGAACAAGGTCGTGACGATTCCACAGACAGTGTCGATCCACATTCCCTTCCAGATCACCAAACGCGGCGGCCGCAAGGAGATGGTTCTGCCAGCCGGTGCCCAGCTTCAGCGCCCCCGCACCGACAACACGGTGATCAAGGCGCTGGCGCGAGCTTTTCGCTGGAAACGCCTGCTGGAAACCGGGGCCTACACCTCGGTGTCTGACCTCGCGGGGAAGGAAAAGATCGGCCTGAGCTATCTAACCCGGGTCCTGCGCATGACACTGCTGGCCCCAGACATCGTCGATGCCATTCTCGACGGCCGGCAGGGCGACGGGATCGATCTTGCTACGCTGGCAGCGCCTTTCCCCAATGAATGGGGCGCGCAGCGGCGACATTTCGGCATCAACGCCTGATGGGGTGCATCTCGGTCAAAATCACGGATGCTTTTTGCTGACGGCGGCGACCCTGGCTTGCTATCGCAGGCACCATGACCAACGCCCGCGCCGTCGATAGCTTCACCGAGATCGCCACCTTGCGCATTACGCTCAAGGAGTCTGACCCGCCGATCTGGCGCGAGCTTGAAGTTCCGACCTCGATCACCCTCAAGGTCCTGCATGATATCGTCCAGGTCACCATGGGATGGCTGGACTATCACCTCTGGCAGTTCGTCATCGGCGGTCAGACCTATGGCCTGCCCACGGACGAAGACTGGGGCACAGCGCCGCGCAAGCCCGCCTTGCGAACCCGTCTGCGTGACGTCATTGGCCCGGGCACCACGCCGATCGATTACACCTACGACTTCGGCGACAACTGGGAACACGAGCTCGTTATCAGCGATGTGCGTCGCGGCGATCCCGGCAAAGCCTACCCCCGCTACATTGGCGGTGAGCGAGATTGTCCGCCCGAAGATTGCGGAGGCATTCCCGGTTTTTACGAGATGTTGGAAGCCAGGTCCGACCCAACCCATCCGGATCATGCCGAGATCAGCGAGTGGCTCGACGAATACGATCCCGACGAACTGGATGTTTTCCCGATCGAGGTGGCGCTGGGCCGGATTGCCGCACGCCGCAACGCGGCGGCCAAGCGTATCCTGAAGCCAGCAAACGACTGAAAGGCGTGGGGCGCGGCCAGCGCCACCCCTGTAGCGAGTTTACCGCGCGAGCGGATCGCATCCGTTGACGAATCACGGCAACAATGTTCTTTTTATGTTCCATTCATTCTGGAACCTGAAAAGTGCTGCGCTTCGTCGAATGTCCCACCCCGCTCGAACTGCCGTTGTTCGGCTCGCCTGTAGAGGCTGGCTTCCCAAGCCCTGCCGATGACCACATCGAGGGCAAGCTCGATCTCAACGAGCATCTGGTGCGGCGGCCGGCCGCAACCTTCTTTGTGCGCGCGGCCGGGGAATCCATGCGCGGCGCCGGGATTTTCGATGGTGACCTGCTTGTCATCGATCGCGGCATTACCCCGCAGCCCGACGATATCGTCATTGCCGTCGTTCATGGCGAACTGACCGTCAAACGGCTCCAGAGGGTCGGCGGCGCATGGCAGCTGGCGGCTGAGAACCCGAACTTCCCAACCTTGCCCATCCGCGATGATGGCTGTGAAATCTGGGGCGTCGTGACCCACAGCATCCGGCGTCACTGTGGACGCTGATGCCCACCTTCGCACTGGTCGACTGCAACAATTTCTACGCATCCTGTGAGCGGCTGTTCCAGCCGGACTTGCGGGACCGTCCGGTCGTGGTCTTGTCCAACAACGATGGCTGCGTGATCGCCCGCTCCAATGAGGCCAAATCTCTGGGCATCGCGATGGGCGCGCCGTTGTTCAAGATCCGCAAGCTGGTCGACGAGCATGGCGTCATCGTCCGTTCCTCGAACTACGCCCTCTATGGTGACATCTCGGAGCGCGTGATGAGCGTGCTGGGCTCGCAGGCGCCGGCCCATGAAATCTACAGCATCGATGAATGCTTCCTCGATCTCGACCGGATGGCGGTCGCCGATCTCACCGACTGGTGTCGGGACCTGAGGCTACGCACGCACCAGTGGACCGGGATCCCGGTGTCGATCGGCGTCGGGCCGACCAAGACACTGGCCAAAGTTGCTAATCGTCTCGCGAAGAAATCAGCCAAGGCAGGCGGCGTTCTTGATCTCAGCCATCACCCGCAATGGACGGAGGCGGCACTGCGTAAGACGGCCGTTGGCGATGTCTGGGGGATTGGGCGGCGCTGGAGCGCGATGCTGGAGGAGCGCGGCATCCTCACGGCCCATGACCTCGCTAGCGCCCAGGACGGCTGGGTTAGGAAGCGCATGGGTATCGTCGGCTTGAAAACGGTTCACGAGCTTCGCGGGATTGCCTGCCATGCGCTCGACGACCAGCCAGCGCCGCGCCAGACAACATGCTGCTCACGAACCTTCGGGGAAGCGATCCGCGACAAGGGGCAGGTTCACGATGCTGTGATGAGCTTTGCGGAGCGGGTGGCCGAGAAGGTTCGGCATGCCGGACAGGTGGCGGGCGCGGTCCAATTGTTCATCCGGACCGACCCATTCGACCAGAACGCCGCGCAGAAGTCAGTATCGGGTTCCGCTACATTCCAGCGCCCGACCAGCGACACCCGAGTCATCACCGATGCCGTCCTGCGAATCTTCGATCGCATTTGGCGCGATGGGTATGGCTGGAGGAAGGCCGGAGTCTTGCTGCTGGACCTCGGCGATCCTGCATCGGTGCCTGCGTCGCTGTTTGACGTGATTGAGCAGCCTGACGGCCTGATGGCGGCGCTGGACGAGATCAACTCCCGTTTCGGTCGCGGCAAGGTCCGCCTGGGGCTGGCCCGAAAGGGCGGCGAATGGCGGATGCGGCAAGAAAACCTGTCGCCCAGCTTCACGACCCGATGGGGGGATATCCCTGCCGCGAAGATGGGGTAGAAGTGCCGAATGGACGCTGCCGATCCCGAACTACCTGACGCTGCCGTCGAACACATCAGCCAGATGCTGACGCTCGCCAAGAGCAAGCATCAGGAAGCCATGGCGTTGCTCGGCACACCGGATCCGAGCGCAGTTTCTCGACTGCAGGAGGTACTTCGGTTGCTTGAGGAGGTCGAGCTGTTGGCCGACGACGCATCGACCTACGTCGAAACCGACGTAATGAAGGCGGCCCTCAAGGACCTGCACTTTCAGCAGGCCAGCGTTCAGATGGCGATTGCCCAGCTTGAGCAGTTGAAGGTGCGATCACCCTGGTCAACGCCTTGGCCGTGGATCACGATCATGGCTCTCGCGTTGATCATCGCCCAAGCTTTTAGCTAATGCGGCGGTTGGAACCGGGACGGATTTTGAGGTGAATCCCGGTTCTGACCGCAAAAAGTAGGGCCAAAAGGCCAATCATTTTCAATGGGATAAAGCTCTACACTGAAACCGGTGTAGTCGAGAGCTTTGGAGAATATCGGCCGAGAGAGAGCATGGTAGGGGCATATCCGGCTGAACCCGGTGGAGAGCCCTTGGCCTATAACCCTTGAAACACACGGGAATTTTCGAGCCCAACCTAAGGAATAGAACGATTCCAATAGGTTGAATGGCGGAGCAGGAGGGATTCGAACCCTCGATACGGTGTTACCGTATACACACTTTCCAGGCGTGCGCCTTCGACCACTCGGCCACTGCTCCATCTGTCCCGGCAGGGACAGAACGGCGCGGATAGACGCAAGGTTGCTCTTTCGCAAGCCTCGATCGGGTGGCACATTGCCGCGCATGAAAAACACGCTTCTGGTCGCCGTCGCCGCGCTTGCCATCGCCCTGCCTGTAACCGCGCCCGTATCCGCGCAGACGGAAACGCCCGCTCCGTCTCCCAACGAGATCGTCAATATGGCTGCGCCGGAGGAGTGGATCGAGATTCCGGCGGAGGATCTGCTGGTGATGACGCTCGCCCCCGATGCCGACGGAAACGAGCGGACGGTGGTCATCCAGCTGATGCCCGCGCCGTTCTCGCAAGGCTGGGTCCACAATATCCGCCTGTTCGCGCGAAGCGGCTGGTATGACGGCATCAGCGTAAACCGGGTGCAGGACAATTATGTCACCCAATGGGGCGATCCCAATTACGACAACCCTGAAGCGACGGGCGAGGCAAAGCCCCTGCCCGAGGGGCTGAAGGTGATGGGAGAGGATGAGTATGTCTCATCTTTTCGTTCGGCATTGCCCGACCTCGAAACTTGGCAACGCGCTCTCTTGAACGGAATGATTGCGGGTGGCCTAGCCCCGGCCGACTTTGCTGTGAGCACAGGTGATTGGGACGAGCGGTTCCTAAAGGATCGCTACGCATACGGGACAATCTTGGCTCGTGGCTGGCCACTAGCGATTTCGCGGGAACAAGCGATCTGGCCCGTCCATTGCTACGGCATAGTCGGCGTCGGGCGGAACTATTCCCCCGACACCGGCTCGGGCGCGGAGCTTTATACCGTGATCGGCCATGCGCCGCGCCATCTTGATCGCAACATCGCGCTGGTGGGGCGGGTGATCAGCGGGATGGAGCATCTCTCCAGCCTGCCGCGCGGGTCGGGCGCGCTGGGCTTCTATACCGAGGAAGAGGCACACAAACGCACCCCGATCCTGTCCGTGCGCGTCGCTGCCGACCTGCCCGAAGACGAGCGTCCACTGTTTGAATACCTTTCGACCGAAGGCGAAACCTTCGCCAGATATGCCGAGGCCCGCGCCAACCGCCGCGATCCGTTCTTCATTGTGCCCGCAGGCGGGGCGGACATCTGCAACATCCCCGTGCCGGTTAGGACGTTTGAATATGCGGTTGAGGAGTGACTGAGACCGTCGCCGCCACCCTTCCCCTCCAGCGTTGGCAGGGGGAACGCGGAGTGTACCACTTCGTCAATTTTGGCGGGGAAGAAGCTGAAGCGCTGGCGGGTCACGCGCTGATGCACCGGCTCGAATATGGCAGGCAGCGCGGGTTCGGATCGATCAAAGTTACAGCCGTCATCGGCAAGACATCCTGGAAAACCTCGGTTTTCCCGATGAAACTGGATGAGATGTCGAAGCGATCAGATGCCTGGACGCTGCTCGTCAGCAAGAAGGTGATGCGCGCGGAAGACATTGCCCCCGGCGACGAGATAGAAGTCTCGGTGACCCCGCTCTAGATTTAGAGTTCCACCCCGCCCGCTTCGAGTTCGCGGGCAGACAGGCGCACGTCGGCGATGAAGCGTCCGGCTTTCGCCCGCAGTTCCTCCGCATGGGCGCCCAGCGCATTGGCGCTTGCCACCACATCGTCGGCGGCGGTTCCGGTTTCCTCGCTCGCGCCGCGCAGCGCCTCAAGCCGTTTGCCGACCTGCGCCGATCCGGCGGCGACAGTGTCGATGTTGCGCGCCAGTTCCTCGCCCGAAACCGATTGCTGATCGACCGCGCTGGCGATCATCACTGCGGCCTGTTCCAGTTCGCTGATGCGGGTGACGATCACGGACAGGTCGCTGGCGCTGGAGCGGGTCGATTCCTGCATGGCGGTGATCTTCTCGGTCACGCTGCTGGTGGCGTTACTGGTCTGCATCGCCAGTTCCTTCACCTCGCTCGCCACCACGGCAAAGCCACGCCCTGCCTCGCCCCCGCGCGCCGCCTCGATCGAGGCGTTGAGCGCCAGCAGATTGGTGCGCTGGGCGATGGTCTGGATCAGTCCAGCGATCTCGCCGATTTCGACCGCCGCCTGCGACAGGTCGCTCATCTTGGTGTTGGCGGTGGTGACAAGCTCGCTGGCCCCGCGCGCCAGCTGGGCCGAAGCGGAGGCCTGGCGGCTGATTTCGCTGATCGACAGGGCAAATTCGTCGGTCGCGGCGGCGGCGGCGGTGACATTGGCTGTCGCCTCTTCCATCGCCGCGCTCGCGCTGTCGGCCTGTTCGCTCGAATCCTCGGCCAGCTCGACCATCTGGCGCGAGGTGGCCTTCAACTGCTCCGAGGCGGCGGACACGGCGGTGATGAGTTCACCCACGGAAACTTCGAACCCGCTCGCCATATTGTCGAGCAGTTGGCTCTTTTCGAGCCGCATGGCGCGCATCTGCTCGCTCAGTTCGCGCTGCCGGGCAAGCTGGGCTTCGGCATCGCGCGCGCGGGTCTGGTTGAGATCGCGCAGTTCAAGCGAGCTTTGCCGGAAAACGCCCAGTGCGCGTGCCATCGCGCCGATTTTGTCCTGCCGTTCGCGCCCCGGAATCTCGCTGTCGGTCTTGCCAGCGGCGATCCGCTGCATCGAGCCGGTGATCGCGGTGATCATGCCGGTGACATCGCCGATAATCCGGCGCGCGCCGAGCAGCGAAATCGCAATCCCGACCACGGTCAGAACGACAAAGGTCAGCAGGAAGCGAGTGATGGCGGCAAACAGTTCGTCCGCACCCTGCGCGGCGCGATCGTGGAATGGCACCGCAAACCCGCTGATATCGGCATAGGCCGCTTGCGTTTCGGCACGCAGCGCGGCGATTTCTCGCTGGTTCTCGTTGAGGCGATCGGCATCGCTGCGCAGATCATCAACCGTCGCGAGGAAATCCTGCATCACCGGCACCAGATCGGCGGGCATGCGATCACCGGCAAAATCCACCGGGTCTTTCAGCGCATCATGGGCGGTGCGGAAGGAATCGCGAGCCTTGGCCAAACCCTCCGCGTCACCCGCTGCCGCTGCATCCAGCCCGTCGGTTGCCGCGACCAGCGCGATGGCCGCGTTGTTGGTGCGCACCTCGACCGAGGCAAGAATCGCCTGACGTTCCCCGCCCTGCGCCAGCTGCCATGTCCCGGCGAGCATCACGACGGCGATGAGCGCCCGCACGATGGTGTTGCCGAATACGGCCAGATTGAGCTTTGCCGGGACGGAAAGCCGCGCCAAAAATCCGCCACGCGCCGCACCGCGCACGCCGCGCGCGTCTTCGTCGGACAGGGTCAGGGGGACAGCGTCCTCCAGATCGAAATCGTGATCGATTGCGCTCACTTGGCCAGTTCTCCGGTCGCTTGCCCGGCCCCGATGGGCAGTGGCAACCGTCTGGCGATAGCGGGACGGGATTAAATCCGGGTAAACCCGGGCTTAACCATCGTGGGTGTTTGCCTGCATGAATTCGACCCGATTGCCGAAGGGATCGAAGGCGAAAAAGCGCGAATAGCCTTCCACCGGCTTGTCATCCCGGCATTCGTATCCCGCACCCTCAAGCCGGGTGCGCAGCCGCCCGAGATCATCGACCAGAAACGCCGGATGCGCCTTTCGCGCCGGAGTGAAATCCGGGTCCACTCCGACATGCAGGCTCACACCGCCGCGCTCGAACCAGCTGCCGGTGGGCGAAAGCGTATCCGGCTTGGGCACTTCATGCATCCCCAGCAGATCGCCGTAGAACTGCCGCGCCTGCTCTTCTCCTCCGCCGGGAATGGCGATCTGGATGTGGTCCAAACCGATGATCGCCATGCCTGCCTCCTAGATCCGGTCAGCCTGAGCCACGGCGTCGCTGGCGCGCAAGGCGGAAAGGATACGGGTAAGGTGCGCCAGATCCTGCACCTCGGCATCGATTTCATAGGTGGTGAAAGGATGATCAAGCTGGGTCTGCACTAGGCTCGTCACATTGGTCTTGTTCTGGGCGAATATGCCCGCCATTTCCGCGAGCGTTCCGGGCCGGTCATACAGCGTCACCGCCAGCCGCCCCACCGCGCCATGCGAACGACTGCCCCAGTTGAGATCGAGCCAGTCGGCATCCACACCGTCGGCCAGTTCAAGACAATCGATCGCGTGAACCAGCACGGTTTCACCCTTGCGCCTGAGCCCGACGATCCGGTCGCCCGGCACCGGGTGGCAGCACTGCGCCAGTTCGAAACCGACCCCCGCCGTCAGCCCGCGAATGGAAATCTGGCGTTCGCGCTGGTGCCAGTCCTCATCCTCTTCGAATTCGGATGTGCAGCCGGGAACCAGCGCCTCCATCACCTCGCGATCGGTCAGCTTGGCCGCGCCGATGGCGAACATCAGGTCTTCGGGTTCGTCCATGCCCAGTCGTTCGACCGCCGCGCGGATCGCCTTCTTGCCGATGCGGGCGGGGACGCGGGTGGCGATTTCATCGAACAGCTTGGCACCGATTTCAGCAACCTCGTCGCGTTCCTTCATCCGCACCGAACGGCGGATCGCGGCGCGCGCCTTGCCGGTGACGACAAAGCCGAGCCAGGACAGCTGCGGTTCGGCATTGGCGCCCTTGATGATCTCAACCACATCGCCATTCGCCAGCTGCGTGCGCAGCGGCATGTGACGGCCGTTGATCTTCGCCCCGACACAATCAAGACCGAGATCGGTATGCACCGCAAAGGCGAAATCGACCGCGGTCGCCCCTTTGGGCAGCTGGAACAGCGCACCCTTGGGCGTGAAGGCGAATATGCGATCCTGATAGACCGCCAGCCGAGTGTGTTCGAGCAGTTCCTCGGCATCGTGGCTGGCATCGACGATTTCGATCAGGTCGCGCAGCCAGCCGACCTGCCCATCGGCCTTGTCATGCTGTTTGTAGGCCCAGTGCGCGGCCAGCCCGAATTCGTTGGTGCGGTGCATTTCACGAGTGCGGATCTGCACCTCCACCCGCATCGAATTCTCATACATCAGCGATGTGTGCAGCGAACGGTAACCGTTCGTCTTGGGCGTGGAGATATAGTCCTTGAACTTCCCCGGCAGGAATTGCCACGTGGTGTGCAATACCCCCAGCGCGGCATAGCAATCGGCCTCGCTTTCGGTGATCACGCGGAACGCCATGATGTCGGTCACCTGTTCGAAGCTGACGTGGCGCTCGGACATCTTCTGCCAGATCGAATAGGGATGCTTTTCGCGGCCCGTCACTTCGACTTTCAGACCCGCTTCGGCCAGCGCCTGCTTGATCTTGAGCGCGATCGCATCGACCTGCCCGCCGTCGCGGCCGCGCAATTGCTCCAGTCGCTTGGTGATGGTGGCATAGGCTTCGGGCTCAAGCTCCTTGAACGCCAGCGCCTGCATTTCGCGCATGTATTCATACATGCCCACCCGCTCTGCCAGCGGGGCATAGATATCCATCGTCTCGCGCGCGATGCGCTGGCGTTTCTCCGGCTTCTTGATGAAATGCAGCGTGCGCATGTTGTGCAGGCGATCCGCCAGCTTCACCAGCAGCACGCGGATATCCTCGGACATGGCCAGCAGGAACTTGCGCAGGTTTTCCGCCGCCCGCTCGTTTTCGGGCATGGCCTCGATCTTGGACAGCTTGGTCACGCCATCGACAAGCCGGGCGACATCGCTGCCGAAATGCGCCTCGATATCCTCGATCGTGACGAGCGTATCCTCGACCGTGTCATGCAGCAGCGCGGTGATGATGGTCTGCTGATCCAGTTGCAGGTCTGTCATCAGGCCCGCAACTTCGATCGGGTGCGAGAAATAGGGATCGCCGCTGGCGCGTTTCTGGCTGCCGTGTTTCTGCACGGTGTAGACATAGGCACGGTTGAGCAACGCCTCGTCGGCGTCGGGATCGTAGGTCAGGACCCGCTCAACTAGTTCGTACTGGCGCAGCATAGCATCCGAATATGTGCTGCACTGCGAAAAGGGGCAAGCAATAAGACAGGTGAGCGGATCAAATTGCGACTGCGGCTATGGCGCTGTCCGGTCAGCCTGCTATCGTAGGGGCAATCCAGCCAAAATGAGGAACAAAATGAACGGCATTGCCCGCTTTTCGACCATCGCCGCCGTCGCATTAGTCGCCGCCGCAGGCGCGAGCGCAGACAATCACGCGATCACCGCCACGGCAGAGGCACGCAAGCTGGTGTTTGCCGAGGAATTCGACGCCGGTGAGCTTGACCGTGAAAAGTGGAACGTCGTGGGCATGGAATTCTGGGTCAACAACGAACAGCAGGCCTATGTCGACAGTCCCGACACGATCCAGTTCTCCGACGATGTCGAAGGCGCGGACGGCGGCGCGCTGGTGCTGCGACCGGTGTATCGCCCCGGCATCGACACGCGTGAAGACCGCAATGCCGACTTCATCTCGGGCCGCATCAACACTCGCGGCAAGGCCGATTTCATCCACGGCCGGGTCGAAGCGCGGATCAGGATGCCCGATGCCGAAGGGGTCTGGCCCGCGTTCTGGATGCTGGGCAACGGGCGCTGGCCCGACACCGGCGAAATCGACATCATGGAATATGTCGGTGAAAAGGACTGGACCGGCGTGGCCCTGCACGGCCCCGGCTATTCGGGGGAAACGCCGATCGTAAACAAGTTCTTCTTCGACGAAGGCACCGATGCGACCGACTGGCACGTCTATGCGATCGAATGGACCAAAGACTCGATCCTGTTCGAGGTCGACGGCCGCCTGACCTATCGCGCGACCCGCCCGATGATCGAACGGTACGGCGAATGGCGCTTTGACACGCCCAAGTTCCTGATCCTGAACTTCGCGCTGGGCGGCGCCTACCCTTACAAGACCAACATGATCGAACAGCCCTATAACGGCATGCCGCAATCGACCGTCGACATGATCAAGGCGGGCGATGTGGCGATGTATGTCGATTGGGTGCGGGTCTACGAACCGCTCGACTAGAGTGCGACGCGGCCCCGGTTGGGGGGGCAGCAAATCCATGCACTGAAAGGATTTATTCGCCGGGCCAGTTGTGGTATTCGCGTTGTGAACGTTCACAAGAAAACTGGCGATGGGAGATGCCGGTGAAACGACTGCCGATGTTGATGCTTGCCGCCATTCTGGCGGGATGCGGGGGAGGAGGCGGTTCGCCGCCTTCGGCGACGCTAGGCGCGCCCAGTCCGACACCCTCGCCCACTCCTTCCCCGACCCCGACGCCCTCGACCGTCGCATTTGCCGATGAATTCAACGCAGCGGCGCTGGACAGGACATTGTGGACCCCCGAAGGCCCTGATTTCTGGGTCAACAACGAGCTGCAGGCCTATATCGATTCACCCGAAACGATCGCCATCCGCCAAGGCGTGAGCGGCGCCGATGGCGGTGTTCTGGTGCTGAAACCGATCTTCACTCCGGGACAGGACGCGCGCAGCGACCGCAACGCCGATTTCTCGTCCGGACGGATCGACACGCGGGGCAAGTACGACTTCACCTATGGTCGCGCCGAAGCCCGCATACGAATGTCCGAAGACACGGGCGTCTGGCCCGCGTTCTGGCTGTTGGGCAATGACACATGGCCCGCGACCGGCGAAATCGACATAATGGAATATGTCGGCGCGCCCGATTGGACCAGCGCGGCGCTCCACGGCCCCGGCTATTCTGCCGGTGGCAGCCTGTCGCAGCGGTATTTCTTCCCTGCCGGGATCAGCGTTTCCGACTGGCATGTCTATTCGGTCGAATGGACCGCCGATGCGATCACCTTCTCCGTCGATGGCACCGCCTTTTTCAGCCAGACCCGCAGCGATGTCGCAAGGTCAGGGCCGTGGGCATTCGATACGCCCAAGCACATCATCCTCAACTTCGCGCTGGGCGGTGACTACCCGTTTTCCGTCAACACGGTGGCCGCGCCTTATCGCGGCCTTCCGCAATCGACGGTTGACCGCATTCAGGCGGGCGAGATCGAGATGATGGTGGACTGGGTGCGCGTCACGCCGCTTGGCTGACGCGCCTCAGTTCCAGGTAGCTCTAGGCGGCAGGCTCATCAGGATTGCGTCGACATTGCCGCCGGTCTTCAGGCCGAAGATCGTGCCCCGGTCATAGACCAGATTGAATTCGGCATACCGCCCCCGGTATTCGAGCTGTTGCGCGACATCGGCATCGTTGAAATCGCTGTCCATGCGCTTCCTCACCAGCTTGGGGTAGATGTCGAGAAAGGCCTTGCCCACGTCCTGCGTGAAAGCGAAGTTGCGCTCGAAACCGGCGTCATCGCTGCATTCGAGGTGATCGTAGAAAATCCCGCCAACCCCGCGATGCACTTCGCGGTGGGGGATGTAGAAATAGTCGTCCGCCCATTTCTTGTACCGTTCGTAATAGGTCGGATTGTGGGCCATGCACGCCGCCCGCATCGAAGCGTGGAATTCCTCCGTATCCGCTTCATAAGGGATTGGCGGATTAAGGTCCGCTCCCCCGCCGAACCACGCCGCCTGCGTCGTCAGGAAACGGGTGTTCATATGCACGGCAGGCACATGCGGATTGTGCATATGCGCGACCAGGCTGATGCCGGTGGCGGTGAATTCGGGATGTTCGGGGCTGGCCCCGTTGATCTGGCTGGCGAACTGTTCGGAAAAGCTGCCGCGCACGGTCGAGACGTTGACGCCGACTTTCTCGAACACCTTGCCTTTCATCAGGCCCTGCACCCCGCCGCCGGGATCGTCATTGCCTTCTTCCTCGCGATTCCACGGGGTGTACTGGAAGCTTGCGTCCGATCCCGCCTCGCGCTCGATCGCTTCGAATGCGGCGCAGATCTGATCGCGCAGACTTTCGAACCATTCCTTCGCGCGGCCCGTGTGTGCTGCCCAGTCGCTCATGAAAACTCCCATCCCGTCAATCCCGCAGCATTGCCCCATGACAGACAGACTGTCCACCCGCTTTGACACTTGCCAAACCCTGCTCAAGACTGCAGATGCAAAGCATGGTTCCCGTTTCGTTCCCATCTGATTCTGGCGCCCCGCTGGACTTCGCGGGCGAAGAGCTGGTGCTGCTGGGCAGCAACGCGCTCTACTGGCCGCGTGAACGTGCGCTGCTGGTGGCGGACCTGCATCTGGAAAAGGGCAGCTGGTATGCAAAGCACGGCCAGATGCTGCCGCCCTATGACAGCCGCGAAACGCTGGAACGGGTCGCCGATGCGGTGAAGGCATGCGATGCGCGGCGGGTGATCACGCTGGGTGACAATTTCCACGATGGCGCGGGTACATCGCGGCTCGATCCCTATGCCGCCGGAATGCTCGAAGCTTTGACGCGTTCGCTCGACTGGGTGTGGATCACGGGCAACCATGACGAAGAGATGGGCCGCGCTTTCGGCGCAACCATCGTGCCGGAGCTTGAAGTGAACAGCATCATCCTGCGCCACGAAGCGCAAGCAGGTGAGACGCGGCCCGAATTGTCTGGGCATTACCATCCCAAGATGCGGGTGCAGGTGCGTGGCCGCCATATCGCCCGCGCTTGCGGCGTGGTCAGCCGCAGCGCCCGTGCCGCCCGTGCGGATCGCATGATCATGCCGGCTTTCGGCGCCTACACCGGCGGGATGGACGCCGCCGCGCCGGAGATCCTGCGCGCCCTCAGCCCGGCAGACCGCATCGACGCGGTGCTGAGCGCGAAGGGCAGACTGGTGCAATTTCCGCTTTATCGCGCGGCATAGGGCAAGACTCATCTGGCTTTTCTCGCGCGAAAACCCTAAGTAGCGCGCATCAAGACTCAGGCTACTACAGGAGAACACACATAGCCCGTCCACCTCGGCGTTCGATGGCCCCGCCCGTAAAAAGCGGCCCTCGCTACGATCAGTTTATCCAGGTTCCCAAAGTCCGCGTCATCGACGACGAAGGCGAGAACCTCGGCGTAATGTACACCCGCGAAGCAGTCGAGCAGGCCAATGAAAAGGGCCTGAACCTGGTTGAGGTCAGCCCCAACGCGGACCCACCGGTGTGCAAGTTCCTCGATGTCGGCAAATACCGGTACGAAGCCCAGAAAAAGGCCAATGCCGCGCGCAAGACGCAAAAGACGCAGGACATCAAGGAAGTCAAAATGCGTCCCAACATCGACACGCATGATTACGACGTGAAGATGAAGAACGTGAACAAGTTCATCCAGCACGGTGACAAGGTGAAGGTCACGCTGCGGTTCCGCGGGCGCGAAATGGCGCACCAGCATCTCGGCATGGACCTGCTCAAGCGGGTTCAGGAAGATGTCGAGGAAATCGCCAAGGTCGAAGCCTTCCCCCGGCTCGAAGGCCGCCAGATGCTGATGGTGCTCGCACCCAAGTAACTGGCAAGTAACGGGCCGGAAACCGGAATTGGAAAAGCGGGTGCCTGCAACATGGCGCCCGCTTTTTTCTTGCCCGAAACACCATTCGTCCCCGACGAACGACATGGGCGTTTCTACAAAACGCAAAACTCGTCCGATTGGCGGGAACAAACGCAAGCCATTGTGATCTATACAATGATGTGTGAGGCAAAGGGGTCGGCCATCGCCCGCCTCCAGTCGGGCAAATCCCCGCTTGGACCGACCCCGCCTCACAACTGACCCTCATCCAGCGCGGGGCGTTCCCCTCGCCCCCCGCAATGGCCCGATCGCAGAAGGGCCGCTCGAACAGGAAGGACCGTTTGCAATGATCCGCCTTACCCCCCGCGCACTGGCTGCCAGCACGATTGCCGCCTCGGCGCTCGCTCTTGGCACCGTCCCCGCATTCGCACAGGGCAATGCGCCCGATCCCCGTTTCGAAACCTTCACCCCGACGAACGCGCCGATCGATCACACGATCGACTATTCGATCTGGGACGAAGCGATGAAGAACCTCGTCATCTCGATGGGCCCGTCCTTGCGCGAAACCGCCGGTGCCCCTCCGTCGAGCTTCGGCACCCGCCGCCAGTACGGCCACGTTTCGCGTTATCGCCTCGAAGGCTCGCGGATCATGTTCAGCTTCCTCGACGCGGACATCATCTCCAGCTTCACCGAGTATCGTCAGGATCTGGAGCGCACCGCCGATCTGGTCGATATCCAGTCGCTGTCGCGCAACGAACAGCTCGCCTACTGGATCAACCTGCACAATGTCGCGATGATCGAACAGATCGCCAACGCCTGGCCCGTGCGCCAGCCGCGCGAGATCAAGATCGACGGCGTGCCGCTGGACGAAGCGCGCTTCATCACGGTCGAAGGCATCGCTCTGAGCCCGCGCGACATCCGCGAGAAGATCGTCTTCGCCAATTGGCGCAACCCCAAGGTGATCTATGGCTTCTGGCGCGGCGAGATCGGCGGCCCGTCGATCCAGCGCGAAGCCTTCAACGCCGATAACGTCGCCCGCCTGCTCGATCGCGGCGCACGCGATTTCGTGAATTCGCTGCGCGGCACGCAAAAGCAGGGATCGACGCTGGAAGTGTCAGAGCTGTTCCGCGATGTGGCGCCGTATTACTTCCCGAATTTCGAAGCCGACCTGCGCGCACACCTCACCGAGTATGCCGATGAGGAAACCAAGGCATTGCTCACCGGCACGGACCGGATCGAGACCTCGGTAAGCGAATACGACATCGCCGATCTGGCCGGTGGCGTGCGCGAACCGACCTATCAGAACATCCAGAGCGCCGACGGCACGCAGGTCAGCTTCCGCATTCCGCAAAGCATGACCCAGCTGCTGCAACAGCGCGAAGAGAAGTTCCAGCGCATCATTCGCGAAGGCCGCACCGGAACCGTCACCTTCAGCAACATCTCGCTGCCCGGCGATCCCGAGGACAAGGACGAAGTCGAGTAAGTCCCCCGCTTGTCGACACACAAAAGGCCGCCCGGCGCAATCAGCCGGGCGGCCTTTTTCTTGGGTCCAATACGCGGGACAGTGTGTTGAAGCGATTGTCGGTTTCGCGCATATTGCCGCGCGCAATGGGAAGGCAGGGAGCCTGCGATGCGTTTCAATTCGGCATGTCTGATGGTGGCAGCTTTGGCTCTGCTTCCCGCAAGCAATGCGCTGGCACAGCAACAGCAGCAGGCGCAGGCAGACACCGCCGAAGCTGCGGGCAACCCGTTTGCCATCTTCACCCCCACGACTGACCCGATCCGCCACCGGATCGATTACGATGTCTATGATTTCGCGCTCAAGAACCTCGTGGTTTCGATGGGACCATCGACCCGCAGCCGACCGTTCTCATCCAACGCTCCACTCGGAACAAGGCTGCGCCAGGGACACAATTCGCGCTACCGGCTCGAAGGGTCGATGGTGGGCTTTTCCTTCTTCAACACCGAAGTGACCGACAGCTTAGCGGAATACCGGCGCGAATTGGTGGAAATCGCCAACTCGCTCGATATCTCCAACCTGCCGCGCAACGAACAGCTGGCGTTCTGGTTCAACCTCCACAACGTCACCATGCTGGAATTCATCGCCCGCGAATATCCGGTGCGCCAGCCGCGCGAGATCATGGTCGACGGGGTGCATTTCGAAGAGGCCCCAATCTTCGACATTCGCGGCGTCAGCATGAGCCTTAAGGATATCCGCGAGAAGATCGTCTTCGCCAATTGGCGCAACCCCAAGGTTATCTACGGCTTCTGGCGCGGGGAGATCGGTGGTCCGGCGCTGGAGCGCGAGGCCTTCACCGGATCGAATGTCGGATCATTGCTCGATCTGGCGGCGGAGGACTTCGTCAATTCGCTGCGCGGCACGCAGAAGAATGGTGACATGCTGGAGGTGTCGACCCTGTATCAGGATGCCGCGCGCTTCTACTTCCCCGATTTCGCGGCGGACGTGCGCGCGCATATCGCATCCTATGCCAATGAAGATGTCGCCGAAATTCTTGAACAGACGCAGCTGACCCGCGCCTCGATCCGCGAATGGGACATTGCCGATCTGTCAGGCGGGGCACGCGGGGCGAACTATCTCGCCAGCAGCCGTCCGGGGCTGACTCCGGGCGCAGCCCAATTGCTGAGCGAACGCCAGCAGAAACTCGACACGATGGAACGGCGCGACATTCCTACCGGCAGGGTGATCTTCTCCAACATCGACCTGCCCGGCGATCCGCCCAACAAGAACGCGGTCGAGTAACCCTGACGCTGGCAAGGCACGCTTTTCATTGAGAATTTCTGAAACCGTGATACTGTGTCCCATGGACGGGTGACCTATTCTGGTCGGACATGCCGCATGGGGAGAAATGCCATGAAGCCTCGCCTGATTGCCGCCTTGCTGGCAGCCACAGCCCTTGCCTCGCCGCTGGCGGCTGAACCTTCTTCAATCGATTTCGCCACTCAGGCCGGTGCGGCAGAAGCCTCGCCTTTCGCCCGGTTTGCCCCGGCGGCGGACGGCCGCGAACACCGGATCGATTATGCCCATTGGGACGAGGCGCTGGGATGGTTTGTGGTGCCGATGGGCCCATCCCTGCGCCAGCAACCTACACCGATTGCGGTCAACACCGGATCGCGCCGCGTCTATGGTCATGACTCGCGCTACCGGCTCGAAGGAAACCGTGTCGCCTTTTCCTACATGACACCGCAGATCATCAGCGCGCTTGGCGAATATCGCGCGGACCTGGAACGGGTCGGCAGCGAGATGGACATCACCCGTCTGCCGCGTAACGAACAGCTCGCCTTCTGGCTAAACCTGCACAATGTCGCGGTGATCGAGGCGCTGGCGAAGGAATATCCGCTGGCCGAACCGCACGAGCGGCAATTCGGATCAAACCGCGCCGCGCTGGACGAAGCCAAGCTGGTGACGATTGCCGGGGTGGAGCTGTCGCCGCGCGATATCCGCACCCGGATCGTCTATCCTAACTGGCGCGATCCCAAGGTGATCTACGGTTTCTGGCACGGCGTGATCGGCGGACCGTCGATCCAGCGGCTCGCCTACACCGGCGACAATGTCGATGCGCTGCTGGCGCTGTCGGGCGAGGAATTCGTCAACTCGCTGCGCGGGGTGGAAAGCTGGGGCAACAGGCTGCGGCTCAGCCCCGTATACGAAGAGGCCGCGCCGTTCTATTTCGCAAACGGCGATGCGCTGCGCACCCATCTGGTGCAATTCGCGCGGGAGGACGTGCGCGATCTGGTGACGAGAACACAGGCTGTCGCATACAAGCCGCTGGAGCGCGACATCGCCGATCTGCAGCGCGGTGAGGTCGAACCGCAGCACAATTTCCTGACACAGACCGATTGCAAATACGAAAGCTGTGCTGGCGCGGCAGCCAGCCTCAACCAGTCGGGCGGCCCTTCGATCAGGGTCAATCCGGCCATCGCAAGGCTGGTGCGCGAACGCCGCGAAAAGCTCGACCGCGCCCGCCGCGCAGGCATCCGCACGGGCATGGTGATCTATGGCGATGGCGAGTATTCCGAAGGCGAGGCTGCGCGCGAAGTCGAATGACACCCGGTTGCGTGCCCAAGGTAAAGCCTGATAGGCCCCTGGACATAACGCTTCGGGGGCCTTTTCATTGATCAATGTTCGCCAGATCGGCTTGGCACTTGGCCCCGCGGTCTTCGCGCTTACCGCTTTGACGGCTCCGCCCGAGGGGATGGACGCTTCGGCATGGCTGGTCGCCGGGCTGGTCATCTGGATGGCGGCATGGTGGATGACGGAGGCGGTGCCACTGACTGCCACCGCGCTGCTGCCCTTTGTGATCCTGCCACTGGGCGGAGTGATGAGCGCGCGCGACACCGCCGGTTCCTATTACGCCCCGATCCTGTTCCTGCTGCTGGGCGGAGCCTTTATCGCGCTGGCGATAGAGCGCACCGGGCTGCACCGGCGGCTGAGCCTTGCGATTCTGAAAGCGATCGGTTCGGACGGAGGGCAGGCACGGCTGCTGCTGGCCTTCATGCTGTCCGCCGCGATCCTTTCGATGCTGATTTCCAACACCTCGACCACGCTGATAATGATGCCGATGGCGTTGGCGGTATTGTCTGCGGGCGCCGGGGCACGGGTGGCCGGGCCTAAGCTATCGGCAGATACCGATGGCGAACCCCCAACATACGGCCTCAACGGCGCGCTGCCGATGGGGATTGCCTTTGCCGCCAGCATCGGCGGGCTGGGCACCATCGTCGGATCGCCGACCAACGGGATCGCGGTGCAATTGCTGGACGACATGATCGGGCTGCAAATCAGCTTTGCGACATGGATGGCCTACGGTCTGCCGGTGGTGTTGATCGGCGTGCCGCTGGCGGCGCTGATCATCGCCAAAGTCCAGAATGTCGCCGCGCACCCGTTCGACGTGGCCGCCGCGCGGCGCAGCATCGACGATCACGCGCCATGGTCCAGCGCCGAAAAGCGGCTGGTGCCGATCATCGCGCTCGCCTTTGTCGCGTGGATGACCCAGCGCTGGGTCGCCGATCTGCTGCCCGCCGGAAGCTGGACCGATGGCACCATCGCCATCGTCGCCGCGCTCGCGCTGTTCGTCCTGCCCGACGGCACGGGCCGCCCTTTGCTGGTGTGGAAGGAAGCCGACCGCGCGCCGTGGGGCGTCATCATGATGTTCGGCGGAGGGTTGGCGCTGGCCGCGGGAATGCAAGCGAGCGGCCTTGCGGAATGGCTGGGAGAGGCGCTGCTGCCGCTGGAGACGGTTCCGCTGCTGCTGATGGCGCTGGCGATTGTCGCTATGATCGTCGCCGTTACCGAATTCGCCAGCAATGTCGCCACCGCCAGCGCGATCATCCCGATTGTCGCCAGCCTCGCCGCGGCGCTGGGCATGGGAGAGGACGCGATCCTGATCGCCATGCCCGCCGCGCTCGCTGCCAGCTGGGGCTTTATCCTGCCTGCCGGAACCGGGCCGAACGCGATTGCCTGGGCCACAGGGCGGCTGACCATCGGCAGGCTGGTGCGCGCGGGCTTCCTGCTTGATCTCGCAGGCGTGGTGCTGATGGTCGGTTCGGTCTGGCTTGTGGCGGCGCTGATCGGCTGACGCGGCTCAGCTGCCAGACGGGAAACCGGCGCGGGTGCGGTTGGCGATGGCCACCAGCGACAACATGACGGGCACTTCCACCAGCACGCCGACAACCGTCGCCAGCGCGGCTCCGCTGCCCAAGCCGAACAGCCCGATGGCAACGGCAACCGCCAGTTCGAAGAAGTTCGAAGTGCCGATCAGCGCACAAGGCGCCGCCACCGCATGCGGCACGCGCCATGCCTTGGCCCAGCCATAGGCGATGAAGAAAATGCCGTAGCTTTGCACAATGATCGGCACCGCGATCAGCGCGACCAGCAGCGGACGCGACACAATCGTTTCCGCCTGAAATCCGAACAGCAGCAACACTGTCGCCAGAAGGCCGATCACCGACAGCGGCTTTATCCGCCCGGTAAAATCGGACACCGCGCTTTCGTCCCCGCCGTGGCTCTTTAGCAGCCGCTGGCGCACGAAAGCCCCGGCGAGCAAGGGCACCACGACATAGAGCGCCACCGAAAGCAGCAGCGTGTTCCACGGCACGGCAATGTCCGTCACGCCCAGCAGCACCGCGACGATAGGCGCGAATGCGACGATCATGATCAGATCGTTCGCCGCCACCTGCACCAGCGTATAGGCCGGATCGCCCTTGGTCAGCTGCGACCAGACGAACACCATCGCGGTGCACGGAGCCGCGCCCAGCAGGATGAGTCCCGCGATATATTGCTGCGCATCGGCAGGTTCGATCAGGTCTGCGAACACCACTTCGAAAAACAGAACGCCCAGCGCGGCCATGGTGAAGGGCTTGATCAGCCAGTTGACCACCAGCGTGATGATCAGCCCCTTGGGCTTGTCACCCGCCCGCCGCACGGCTGCGAAATCGACCGAGACCATCATCGGAAAGATCATCGCCCAGATCAGCACCGCGACGACGAGGTTGACCGACGCATATTCCAGCGCTGCCAGCGCGGCGAAGGCTTGCGGCACGGCATTGCCGAGCAACACTCCGCCAAGGATCGCGGCGGCAACCCAAACGCTCAGCCATTTTTCGAACAGGCCAAGCCCGACGGCTGCGGGTTCGGAATGGGTATAAGTCGTATTCATTGGATATCGTCCAGTGTTCCGATGGCTTTGAGTTCAGCGCGCAAGGCATCGGCGGCAAGGCTTTCGACAGGCAAGGCCAGCATTCGATCGATCCGACGCTTCATCCGTTCGAATGCGAGCGCAAAGGCGGCCTCTTTCTCCGCATCACTTCCCTCGACGGCGGCCGGATCTGGAATTCCCCAATGCGCCGAAATCGGCTGGCCGGGCCAAACCGGGCAGCTTTCTGCTGCCGCGCTATCGCAAACGGTGAAGATCAGATCGAATTCCGGCCCTTGGGCAAAGGCATTCCAGCTTTTCGAAGTGAAGCCGTCATAAGAGTAGCCGCGCGCCGCGAGTGTCTTGAGCGCGAAGGGATTGACCTTGCCTGCCGGCTGGCTCCCGGCGCTGAAAGCGGCGAAGCGGCCTGCTCCGTCATGGGCCAGTATCGCTTCACCAAGAATTGAACGGGCAGAATTGCCCGTGCAAAGAAACAGGACGTTCAACATGCTGCTTTGCCTTTGATCAGTGTATCCGCTGGAGAGGAGCAATCCTCGCCCCCGCAGCAATTTTCGGTGAGGTATCCCATCAGCGCATTCATTGCGGCGTAGTCGGCGCAATAGATGATCGAACGGCTTTCGCGGCGCTGGGAGACAAGCCCGGCATTGGCAAGCTGGGCGAGATGAAAGCTCATTGAGGATGGGGCAACGCCCAGACTTTCCGCGAGAGCCCCGGCAGCAAGGCCCTGCTCACCGGCCTGCACCAGCAGCCGATAGGCGGCAAGGCGATGTTCCTGCGCCAGCGCCGAAAGCGCACGGATGACGGGTTCGGATTGCAAGGCTGATTCCTTCATTTCGATATCTGTCGAAATATCGAAATGACGTGGCCAGTCAATCCACCAAAAACCTCAATCTGCCGACATTCTCAAAGCCAGGCCGAACGCCGATCGACCGAGCGCTGGAACCCGGCGGCGAAGGATTGCATCCGCGCCTTGAGCAGGGTCTGCCGCCCTTCGCGGCTGCGGGTGAAGACCAGTTCCGACGCGCCCACGCGTTTGCGCCAGACCCGCGCGAAGATTTCCGCAGCCTCCTTCCGCCCGCCGATGGCCGAAGGAACCGCAT
The DNA here is from genome assembly GCF_023823125.1 of Erythrobacter aurantius. Taxonomy (NCBI): domain Bacteria; kingdom Pseudomonadati; phylum Pseudomonadota; class Alphaproteobacteria; order Sphingomonadales; family Erythrobacteraceae; genus Erythrobacter; species Erythrobacter aurantius. The sequence goes on from NZ_CP090949.1 coordinate 3,233,020, forward strand.
GATAATCGACCCGTCCCAAATGGCCGAGCCACGAATGGCGCACCAGCAAATAGCGCGGGTTCTGCACCGGGCCGAGGATTTCGGAGATCGCCTCCATCAGCAGCCGCTCGGTCGCACGCGAAACCCCGGTGACGATGATGTCGCGGCGCCCATCCATCCCGGCGCGCACCTCGATATCCGCCTGCGCTGCCTCGTCATGGCTGATCTTGCCGGTGGCGGCGAGGCTCACCAGCACCATCAGCGCTACCTGATGCAGGCTCCCTTCCAATGATCCGTTGCGCCACGCCAGCCGCGCCGCCTTGAACAGGCCGGGCAGGCTGGCGACGGTGGCCGCACCGGCAATCGCCATGCCCAGCACGGCGACCCCTTCGAGCGAGGCGACGGCGCGCAGTTCGCTCGCTCCGGCCAGCCCGGCGCTTGCCCCGGCGGTCCACACCAGCGAACCGAGCGTGTCGCGCAGGCTGAGCGCACGCGGGGCATAGGTTGGCGCGGCGGCTTCGCGCACTTGCGAACGCTGCTGCCCCTGCCCCAGCGATTGCCGCCACTTGGCCGCGATGGCCGGCCTGTCCTGCGCGCGCGCCATTGTCACCCTGTTCTGATCATCGAGCGTCAGACCGGGATCGAGCGCCAGCCGCCCCAGCCCGCTTTCGATCAGGTCGCAATCGCCATTGGCGATACCTTCGAACGCGCGAAAGCGGCGCGCGACCAGCCCGATATCGGTGATCCCCGCGTCACCTGCATCCCCCAAACCGCCCCAATCGAGCGAGGTCGCCAGCGCCTCGGCAAAACCGCCGCCTTCGATATCGATGCTGGCCAGATGCCAGATGTTGGCGACCTTTTCAGGAGCCTGCGGATCGATCCGGATCGCCCGCCCGCGCATCTGGTTGGACAGCACGAAGGATGCGGTGTTGCTGGCAAGGATCAGGCTGTTGAGCGCGGGCGCGTCCCATCCCTGCCCCAGCAGCGATTGCGTCCCCACCAGAATGCGGATCGCCCCGCGCATGAACAGCGCCGTCACCAGCCGGGTGAGATCGGCACCGCTGCCGCCTGCCGCCAACGACAGCTTCAGATGATCGGGACAGGCGGCCATCTTCTCTTCGCGAAAGGCGGCGCGGGGCAGGCCGAGTTCGGTCAGAACCGGCTCAATCCCCTGCATCGCCGATCGCGGCACGATCACCAGACTGCCCGTCAGCATCGCGAGGTGATCAGCGGCCACTCCGGCGCGGCGCAGGCTTTCGAAAATCGTCACCACGCCCAGCTTCGCCGGTTTGAACGGGTCGCTGGCGCGGCGCGGCAATTCGCCTGCGCGAATGTGATCGGACAGCACCACCATGCGCAAGGCTTCGCCCAGCGCGGCCTGTTCCGCTGCGGCAATGGCGCGGATGCTGTCGATCTTGCCGAGGCTGGAGGCGAGCAGGCGGAAGACCGAGCGCGTATGGCGCAGCCGCACCCTTTCGCCTTCGATCAGGCCGTGGCGGTGCAGCCGGTTCTGCAAGGCCTCGCGTCGCTCCGCGCCAATGTCGAACACCGCCTTGTGCCGGAACACCAGCCCGTCGAGCAGCCGTTCAAGCCAGAACAGCGATGGCAGCGGAAGGTCGCGCGGGCGTACGCCCAGCAGATCGAGCGGCCCGCGCGGCAATTCGCGCCCGGTCGAACCGATCAGCACCAGCGCCGCCGACAGCATCTCGGGCGCGTCGAGGATCGGCTCGATATGATCCTGCGGCGCGACCAGCCACGGATGCGCTGCCAACCAGTCGAGCAGTTCCGTATCGGCGCGCAAGTCCTCCTGCAGTTTCGCAATCGCCCTGCGGCGACGGTCCAGCAGCGCCAGCGCCTCCTCGGTCGGTTCGGACAGGATGACGTGATCCTGATGCGGGCACAGATCGCCGTTGCGCACCAGTTCGGGGATGCCGATTTCCAGATCGATCGGGCCGCACAGCCGTTCGTAACGGTTCCATTCGGCAAGGCTCGCATCATACGGCGGGGTTGCCGTCAGCGCGACAATGCGCACGTCCTCAAGCTCGTTCGCCAGCCGGTCGAGGCAGTCCCACCATGCCTTGCGCAAATGGTGCGCTTCATCGAGCACCAACGTCACCGGCCCGCGTCCGTTCAACGCCGCGATGATCTGCGTCAGTTCGTCCGCCCGGCGAAAGCTGTCGAGCGATTGATAGGTGGCGAGCGTCATCATCGCAGGATCGGCAATGCTGCGCGAAATCTCGTCCTCGCCCGGCATTTCGGGCAGGAACAGCAGGACAAGCCGCTGCGCCCACTGGTCGCGGATCGCGAGGCTGGGCGCGAACACCAGCGCAGGTCGGCCGAGGCGGCTGACAATCTCAAGCCCCAGCACCGTCTTGCCCGCGCCCGGCGCGGCGACGACATGCAGGCGCTGATCGCCCAGATGGTTTTCCATCTCTTCAAGGACATGCGCCTGATAATCACGCCAGATCCCTGAGAATTGCATCCGCTCAAACATCCTCGCCTGACTAGGGCCGTTTGCCGCAGGGACAAAGCGCAAGCTGCGCGAATGGCACATATGATCCACCACCATGCGCGCCAATCCGGTTGCAAACGAAACCACTTCGCGATAGTCGATCAGCATTGCATGGCCGAGGGGAGAGGCGCTTCTGCGGAGGTTAGAAGCGGGTGCCCTTTCGGGCTTCCAATCGGCTCCTGCCTTCCTGGGAGCGCCAATCATGGAAGGACATGCCGTCATGACGGACATCCCTGTAGACGCAACCGACACCCCCACCCCGCGCCGCAAGCCAAAGCCGGAGCGCACCGAAATCGGTGGCCGCCCGCTCAAGCCGTCGACGCTGATGATGGGCCACGGGTATGATCCGGCGCTGTCCGAAGGATCGCTGAAAGCGCCAATCTTCCTTACCTCCACCTTCGCATTCGAAAGCGCGGCGGCGGGCAAGCGCCATTTCGAAGGGATCACCGGCAAACGCGAAGGCGGGGCGGAAGGCCTCGTCTATTCCCGCTTCAACGGGCCGAATCAGGAGATCCTCGAAGATCGTCTCGCCATCTGGGACGGGGCCGAAGACGCGCTGACCTTCAGCAGCGGCATGACCGCGATCTGCATCCTGATGATGGCCTATGTCAGCCAGGGCGACGTGATCGTGCACTCCGGCCCGCTTTACGCCGCGTCCGAAGGCTTCGTTGCCAAGGTGCTGTCGAAATTCGGCGTCACCTATGTCGATTTCCCCGCAGGCGCGACCCGCGAGGAACTGGACGAGGTGCTGAAACGCGCCAAGAAACAGGCAGGCGAAAACGGTGGCAAGGTGGCGATGATCTACCTCGAAAGCCCCGGCAACCCCACCAATGCGCTGGTCGATGTGGAGGCGGTGAAGGAAGCGCGCGACGCGAACCTCGGTAAACCTTGCCCCATTGCTATCGACAACACATTCCTCGGCCCGCTGTGGCAGCGCCCGCTGGAACACGGCGCGGATATCGTCGCCTATTCGCTGACGAAATATGTCGGCGGCCATTCCGATCTGGTCGCGGGCAGCATTGCCGGTGCAAAGAAGTGGATGGACCCGGTCCGTGCCCTGCGCAACACCATGGGCGGCATCGTCGATCCCAACACCGCGTGGATGCTGTTGCGCAGCCTCGAAACGGTCGAACTGCGGATGCAACGCGCGGGCGAGAACGCGGCCAAGGTCTGCGCTTTCCTCAAAGCTCATCCCAAGGTGACGGGCCTCGGCTATCTCGGCGACATTCAGGATGCGCGGCAGCAGGACATCTATGATCGCCACTGCCTTGGCGCCGGATCGACCTTCAGCGTGTTCCTGCAGGGCGGCGAGGCGGAATGTTTCCGCTTCCTCGACAATCTCCAGATCGCGAAGCTTGCCGTCAGCCTCGGCGGGACGGAAACGCTGGCGAGCCACCCGGCTTCGATGACGCACCTGTCGGTGCCTGACGAACGCAAGGCCGCGCTGGGCATCACCGACAGTCTGGTGCGGATCAGCGTGGGGATCGAAGACCCGGACGATCTGATCGCCGATTTCGCGCAGGCGCTGGAACATGTATGAGTTTTCTTCCCTCGCCTGCTAGGTCACAAGCCGCAGCGAGGGAGAAAACCATGACCGACAGCCGCAAACCCGTTTTTCTGGTGATTGGTGCAGGCGCCGGGATCGGCGGCAGCACCGCGATCCGCTTTGCCCGTGGCGGCTATCACGCGGTGCTGGCGCGGCGATCGGACGAGGCAAGCCTTGCCCGGCTGATCGACACGATCGAAAGCGAAGGCGGCAGCGCGTCCGGCATACTGCTCAATGCGACGGAAGACGGCGCGATCGAGGAACTGGTCGAACGGGTCGAGCGCGACATCGGCCCGATCGAATGCGCGCTCTACAATCTCGGCGCGCAGATCGGGAACCGCAAGCTGCACGATACCCCGCACAAGACGTTCGAACTGGGCTGGCGGCTGGGCTGCTACGGCGTGTTCCGTCTGGCCCATGCGATGTTCCCGGCGATGGTGGAGCGCGCCAAGACCGGGCGGCACGGCACGCTGCTGGTCACTTCGGCGACATCGGCGGTGCGCGGCAATGCCGGGCAGCACAGCCACGCGGCGGCCATGGGTGGACGGCGGATGCTGTGCCAGACCCTCAATGCCGAATTCGGACCGCAGGGCATCCATGTGGCGCATATCGTGGTGGATGGCGCGGTCGATGCGCCCGATACTCTGGGCAAGCTGCTGGGCGACAAATTCGACGCGTTCAAATCGGCCAAGGGGCCGGAAGGCGTATCCGATCCTGCAGCGATTGCCGAAACCTACTGGCACCTCGCGCAGCAACCGCGCAATTGCTGGACACACGAAGTCGACATCCGCCCGTGGACCGATGTCGCGTGGTGGAACGACAATCCGAATCCGGAAATCGACGCAACCCCCGGTGGCAAGGGGTTCGCCGGGCCTAAGCGGTAAGCCTGCCCACCAGCGCCCGCAGTTCGGCGTCCAGTTCGGCATTGGTCAGACGGCCCGCTTCGCTGTCGAAATTCTCGCCGAAGCTGGGGACGGACATATGCCCCACCACTGCGCCGCCGAAACGCGGCATGGCGCCCGCGGCAAATTCGAGCACGCCCTTCCCTCCGCGTCCGCCGGGTGAAGTGGCGAGCAGCAGCATCCTTTTGCCCTGCCACACCTCGCGCCCGACACGGCTGCACCAGTCGAACAGGTTCTTGAACGCGGCGGTGTAGATGCCGTTGTGTTCGGCAAAGGAGATGATGATCGCATCGACCGCACCGACCCGTGCAAGGAAATCATGCGCCAGTTGCGGGATGCCGTCGGCTTCCTCGCGATCGGCGCGGTAGAGCGGCATTTCGTAATCGTGGATGTCGAGCGTTTCGACCTCGGCACCATCTGCCAGCGAGGCGGCGTATTCGACCAAGCGGCGATTGATCGAGGTGGAGGAATTGCTGGCGGAAAAGGCGAGTATGCGCATCAGGTTCAACCTTTCCACTCGCGCCGCTCTTCGGCCATGCGCAGCACTTCATAGGCGAGTTGCAGTTTCTGGAATTCGGCTGCGGCTTCGGCATCGCCGGGTTTCACATCCGGGTGCACTTCCTTGGCCTTGGCGCGGTAGGCTTTCTTTATCGCGGTGAAATCGGCGTCCGCTTCGAGTTCGAGCAGTTCGAGCGCGCGCATTTCATCGGCGCTGCGCGATCCGTCGCCCGAACCCGCCCAGCCGTAATGCGATGCTTCGGCATAGCCTTCGGATTGCTGCCGTTCGGCGCGGGCGCGTTCTTCCTTCTCGGCCTTGTCCAGCCCTTCGAAATAATCCCACTTGGAATTGTATTCGGCGGCGTGGCGTTGGCAGAAATACCAGCGGTCGGGGCTGTTGGGCGCCTTGGGCGCGGGGCAATCGCCCGGCTCGTCACAGCCGTGACGGTCGCAGATGCGCACATTGGTCGCCTCGCGCGAGGAACCGTAGCCGCGCCAGCGGGGAAACCCCCAATCGTTCGATCGGGTCGCCTTAGGCATGGCGCAGGCCGGTGCGGGAAATGTCGTTGGTCGGATCAATCACGCGGTCAATCTAGGGGCAGTGGCAAGGAATGGGAAGGTGTCGCAGAGGTATGGGAACCAGTTGCGATCTGAAATGTTGCATTGCAGTACACTTACTGCGACAACCACTTAGAAAGCCCGCCAAGGACCGTCATGAGCCAGCAATTGACCATTTCCAGCCTGTTTTCAGCCTTCGCGCTGGTGATGCTGGTGCTGTTCGCCCGCGCTGGCGAAATGGTTGACGCGCGCGGGGCCGATGCGTCGCTGGTGCAGGTCGAAACGGCCTATTCGGTCGACGCCTGAAGGTTTCGCGCCCGATCCCGTTTGACGGAACCGGGCGCGAAAGCATTCGCAATCAGTTGATGATCACGCTCGCCGCACGACGGTTTTGCGCCCATGCGGTTTCGTTCGAAGCCAGCGCAACCGGCCGCTCCTTGCCATAGCTGACGGTGCGGATGCGATCCGGCGACACGCCAAGGCTGACGAGATAGTTTTTCGCCGAATTGGCGCGCCGTTCACCCAGCGCAAGGTTGTATTCGCGCGTGCCGCGTTCGTCGGCATGGCCTTCGATGGTGAAGGTCAGCTGCGGGAAGCGCGCGAAATACTGCGCCTGCGCTTGCAGCGCGGCTGCATCGGTGCTGTCGATGTTAAACCGATCTGTGTCGAAATAGATCGTGGTGGATGATCCCACGGCCTGTTCGAAATGCGCCTGCGTGCCGACTGTCGGCCCCATAGGGGTGGTGTTGGTCGTGGGCGTCGGGGTCGGTGCGGGCGTCGTCACCGGAGCGGGGGGAAGCTCCTCTGGCGCCTTTTTCGAACACGCACCCAGCGCAAGCGCGGAGGTGAGGATGGCGGCTGCCGCCATTTTCGACGGGGAGAAAGTCATGGTTGGTACTCTCCGAATTATGCCGGGCGAGATTCGCTCCGGCGGTTGAAACCTAGCACGAAAATCAGGGGCGGATAGGGCCCCAGGCGGGGTCTGACGCGTCCACCGGCGTCGGCAGTCTCCTCTCGTTGCGACCGGTCAGGTCGACTTGCCACAGGCCGGACCGCCCGGAATTCCGCTCGGTCCGGAAAAACTGGATGATGCGGCCGTTGGGCGCCCAGGTCGGGGCTTCGTCCTGCCAGCCGTTGGTCAGCACACGCATCGAACCGCCCGAAGGCGTCATCACCGCGACGTTGAAGTCCCCGGCAATGCGGGTGAAGGCGATCTGGTCCCCGCGCGGGCTCCATTCCGGCGTGGCGCAGCGCCCGCCGAAGAAGGTGATGCGGCGCTGGTTCGATCCGTCAGCATCCATGACATAGCATTGCTGCGTGCCCGAACGGTCGCTTTCGAACACGATCTTGCTGCCGTCGGGGGAGTATGACCCGCCGATGTCGATCCCCGGCGTATCGGTCAGCCGCACGCTTGCCCCGCCCGTCACCGGCACACGGTAAATGTCGGTGTTGCCCGCCACCGCCATCGAATAGAGGATGTAGCGGCCATCGGGCGACCAGCGCGGGGCGAGCGTCGGGTTCTGGTTTTCCGTCACCAAAGTCTGGCTGCCGCTGCCGATGTCATAGACATAGATGCGCGGATTGCCGTCGACATAGGAGAGGTAGAGGATCTTCGAATAATCGGGCGAATAACGCGGGGTGAGCGCGGTGGCGCTGCCCAGCGTCAAGAAGCGGTGGTTCGCCCCGTCGCTGTCCATCACCGCCAGCCGCTTGACCCGGCGATCCTTCGGGCCGGTTTCGGCGATATAGGCGATGCGGCTGTCAAAGAACGGGTCTTCGCCGGTCAGACGAGCGTAGATCAGGTCCGAACATTTGTGCGCCGCGCGCCGCCAGTCTGCCGGGCGCACGACCCAGCCTTCGCGGATCAATTCGTCCTGCAGCGCGACATCGTAAAGATAGCATCCCACCACCAGCCGATCATCACTGCGGGCGCGGACATATCCGTGGACGAGCATTTCCGCGCCGCGCCCGGTCCAGCTGCCCCAGCTTGGCGCGGTGACTTGCGGGAAACCGGGTGTCGGCAGGCTGTCCGGCCCGGTCGGCTTGAACAGGCCGTTGTTCTGAAGATTGGCGGTGATCACCCGCGCGATCTCGCGCCCCAGCGCGGCGGTGCCATTGGCGTTCGCAGGCGTGGGCGCATCGCGATCGGTGGCAAAGGCGGGGATGGCAATGCCCAGATCCTGCCAATCGCTGGTGTCGGTGGTGGAGCCGGTCAGCCCGCCCGCATCTTCCTGCGCTGTGGCCGCGCCAAAGGCGGTTTCGACCTCTCCGCCCTCGCCCACGGGATCACCCAGATCGGTGCTCTGCGCAGAGAGCGGCGCGGCAAGGAGAAGCGCGGTTACAGCGATAAAGTGTTTTCTCATCATAGCCTTCTATCAAATCTCCAGGCGGTGATATTCTTCCACGCCTCGTAATACTCATCGGGCAGATCGAACGGCGCTGCCTGCCGCACGGCGCGAACGGCGCGCTCGCAATGCAAGGGCGCTTGCGGCCGGTTGGACGCGGTGATGCTGTCCGGGATCGTGCGGCAAGTCGGCGATCCCTTGAGCGATCCGTCCTCATTCATCTGCCATGATACCACGGAAACCAGCTGTTCCGCATCCACGCCGATCGGCGCGGACCAGTGCGGCTGCAATTGCCGGTTGATCGCCTGCTGCAACGAAGCGCGCGCGCTTGCGCCGATCTGGCTGGCGGGAACGCGGGTTTCGTCGGTGTTGGTCGATGCGCCCTGCCCTTCGAGGAAATTGTTGCCGATCCGGCTGCCGCCTGCAGGTGCGGAATTGCGCGGCGGCGGGGTCGAGCGCGCTTCCTCCGGGCGGCGGCGGGTGCGCGTATCAGGCGGCGGCGGGGTGGTGCGTTGCTGTGTGCGGGGCTGCGTGCGCGTAGGGGGCGGGGGCGGCGGGGTGCGTGCCTCGGGCTGGCGCACGGGCGGCGCTTCCTCCACCGGCGGCGCGGGCTCCTCTGCCAGCGTCGGCGCAATCGCCGCCCGGCTTTCGGCCACAGGATCAGGCGCGGTCGATTCGAGGCTCACCTCGGTCGCGAGGCTCACCGTCATCCGTTCAGGCGTCAGGATGCGCGGCGTCGCAAAGGCGAATTGCAGCGCCAGCGCCGCGACCACAAGCGCATGCAGCACCACAGCCCCGGCAAGGCCGATGCGATCCTCTGGATGAAAGGCGGCTTCTCCCATTACAGCCACTCGCTATGGCGGAGTAACTGAACCGTCGGTGACCAGCGAGATGGAAGTGAAGCCTGCGCGGCCCAATTCTCCCATCACCGCCATCACCCTGCCATAGTCGAGACTGCGATCACCGCGCAGCACCACCGTGGGCAATTCGCCCGATCCGGTGCGATTGATCGCCGCCAGCGCCTCTGGCAGCGCGCCCGCCGCGATCCTTTCGTTCTCGACATAGACGCGGCCTTCGCCATCGATGCTGATCGTCACCTGCGTCGGCGTTTCCTCGACGGCATTGGCGCGGCTTTCGGGCAGTTCGATCGGCACGCCGACAGCCGGCAGAGTCACCGTCACCATGAAGATGATCAGCAGCACCAGCATCACGTCCACCAGCGGAGTGACGTTGATTTCCGCCATCGCCGCCCTCCGCGAACGCTTGCCACGGCGGGAGGAGGATGAAACCCCCATCCCCATTACACGCGATCCAGTTCGCGGCTGAGGCCCGCGTGCACCTTGTCGGCGAAGCGTTGCAGGCGCGCTTCGTACTGGTTCACCGAATTGGAAAACCGGTTGTAGGCGATCACCGCCGGAATGGCCGCGAACAGGCCGATTGCGGTGGCAAACAGCGCCTCGGCAATGCCCGGTGCGACCACGGCGAGCGATGCGCTCTGCTGCGCGCCGATCTGGAAGAAACTATTCATGATGCCCCACACCGTGCCGAACAGGCCGACAAACGGCGCGACCGATCCGGTGGTGGCAAGGAAGTTCAGCTTGTTCGCCAGATCATCCGCCTCTGCCGCGACCTGGCTTTCCATCGCCGCGCCGATGCGCTGGCGGGTGGCGTCGCGATCCACCGGCGTGGCCCGTGTCGAACGCTTCCATTCGTCCAGCCCCGCCCCCGCGACCCGCGCCGAAGGCACTTCGCCGCGCATCTTCTTGCTCAGCGCGGCTTCGCGATCCTTGGTGTCCCAGAAATTCGCCTCGTAATCGCGCGACTTGCGGTTCAATCCGCCGATCCGCAGCGTGAAAGAGATGATGATCGCCCAGGTCCAGATGCTGGCGAGGATCAGCCCCACCATCACCGCCTGCACGATGATATCGGCCTGAAGAAACAGTTCGATCGGATCGAGCCGCGTCGGGCCAGCCACCGGGGCCGCCACGCCTGCCGCTGCACTCATCAGGTCAATGGGCACTCTTATTTGTCCTCTCTGTCCATGAATTGCCGAAACGCCGCGCGCCACTGAGCAGGCTGGCGCCGGGGGCGGCCTTCGAGCGAGATGAAACCCACGCGCAAGCTGGCCTCGCACAGTTCCTGATCGCCCCGGCGCGCAATCTGGTGCATCCGGCAACTAGCCGCGCCCAGTTCGGTGCAGGTCGTTTCTATAACCACGTCGTCGTCCAATCTCGCCGGGCGGATGTATCGGAGGTGAATTTCCGACACCGCATAGGCCCCGTCGCCCGCCTCGATGGCGGCGCGCTGGTCTATCTCCAGCATCCGCAACAGGTCTGATCGCGCGCGTTCGAACCAGCGCAGGTAATTGGCGTGATAGGTGATCCCCGAAAGATCGGTGTCCTCGTAATAGACCCGCACGCCGTACAGGTGGCGCGGGCCATCAAAGATGCCGCCGGGAAGAGGAGGAAGTACGACCATGTGTCCGGCGCGGCATTAGCGCAGCGAAGAGTCGCGCGGCAAGTATGAGTTTTTATGCCCGGCGCATAACCCGCCTATTGGGTGCCGAGCCGTGCCTAGCGAGCGATCATCCGCCCCAATGGCTGACCGCCGAACACATGCACATGCAGATGCGGCACTTCCTGTCCGCCATGCGCGCCGATATTGGCGAGCAGGCGGTATCCCGGCTCCACCAGGCCCTTCATCCGGGCCACTTCGCCCACGGCACGGATGAAGCCGCCGATTTCTGCATCCGATGCCTTCGCGCTGAAATCGTCCCAGCTGACATAGCGCCCCTTGGGGATCACCAGCGTGTGAATTTCTGCCTGCGGGTTGATGTCTTCGAAGGCGAAGGCCCAGTCATCCTCATACACCTTGTTGCAGGGAATTTCCCCGCGCAGGATTTTCGCGAAGATGTTGTTGTCATCATAGGGCAGCGTCGGGTCGATGGGCATCGTCAGTCTTTCCTGTTCGCTTTTTCCTCAAGGCCGGAAAGCCCCTCGCGCCGGTCAAGCTCGGCCAGCACGTGGTCGAGGCTGACGCCTTTTGCGTTCAACAGCACCAGCAGGTGAAACAGCAGGTCGGCGCTTTCGCTCACCAGTTCCTCGTTAGAGCCGGAAACGGCGGCGATCACGGCTTCGGTCGCTTCCTCGCCCAGCTTCTGCGCGATCTTGGGCAGGCCTTTCGCATTCAGTTTCGCGACGTAGGATTCTTCCGGAGAAGCGGCGCGGCGCGCGGCGATGGTCTGTTCGAGGCGGGATAGGGTGTTCATGCGGGCGCTTCTCTCTCAAACACCGCGCGCGGGCAAGCCTGCTTCTCGGAGCGCCTTGTGCGCCTCGCTGATCGAGTGGGTGCCGAAATGGAAGATCGATGCGGCCAGCACCGCGCTCGCCTTGCCCTTTGTCACCCCTTCGACAAGGTGATCGAGCGTGCCGACCCCGCCGCTGGCGATGACAGGCACGCTGACGCTGTCGGCGATGGTGGCGGTGAGATCGAGGTCATAGCCGCGCTGCGTGCCGTCGCCATCCATGCTCGTCACCAGCAACTCGCCCGCGCCCAGCTCCGCCACCTTCACCGCATATTCGACTGCGTCGATACCGGTGGGCTTGCGCCCGCCGTGGGTGAAGATTTCCCAGTTTCCGCGCGGTGTGCGCCGGGCATCGACACTGGCGACGACGCATTGGCTGCCGAATTTGGCGGCGATTTCCTCGACCAGTTCGGGCCGCGCCACGGCAGCGGAATTGATCGCGACCTTGTCCGCACCCGCGAGCAACAGCGCGCGGGCATCCTCGACACTGCGCACCCCGCCACCCACGGTCAGCGGCATGAAGCACACTTCCGCCGTGCGCCGGACAATATCAAGCAGCGTCCCGCGCCCTTCGTGGCTGGCGGAGATATCGAGAAAGCACAACTCATCCGCCCCCGCCTCGTCATAGGCGCGCGCCTGTTCGACCGGATCGCCGGCATCCTTGAGATCGACGAAGTTGACGCCCTTGACCACGCGCCCATCGGCAACGTCGAGACAGGGGATGACACGGATGCGGACGGTCATTTGGGCCACCCCTTACGGATTGCCTCGACACCGCCACCCTTGTGAATCCGGCGAAGGGCACCTGCGAAGATCATTGAAATCATCAACCAACCGGGCACTTTGTCCATCCAGAACCCGATCACCCCACAACCGCAGATGACAAAAACGATCAAATCCTCGTGACGACGCAAACTCATCCCCGCGCCCCCATCTGGATTGCCGCCGCCAGGTCCAGCTTGCCCTCGTACAGCGCGCGGCCTGTGATCACGCCTTCGATCCCCTCATGCGCGTGGATCGACAGGACGTGGATGTCGGACAGGCCCTTTACTCCGCCGCTGGCGATCACCGGAATGTCCACCCGCCGCGCCAAGTCCACCGTAGCGTCGATGTTCACGCCTTTGAGCAGCCCGTCGCGGCCGATATCGGTGAACAGCAGCGCGGCGACGCCTGCGTCCTCGAAACGGCGTGCCAAGTCCACGACGGGCACGTCGGACACTTCGGCCCAGCCTTCGGTCGCGACCATGCCGTCCTTCGCGTCCACCGCGACGACGATGCCGCCTTCCCATTCGCGGGCCATTTCCTTGACGAAGTCCGGGTTCTTGAGCGCCGCGGAGCCCATCACCACCCGCGCCACGCCCATGTTGAACCAGCCTTCCACCGCCGCTGCATCGCGGATGCCGCCTCCCAGCTGGACGTAGCCGGGGAATGCTTCGATGATCGCCTGCACCGCTTGCGCGTTGCGGCCCTCGCCGGCGAAGCTGCCGTCGAGATCGACGACGTGCAGATGCTCGGCCCCGGCCTCGGCAAAAAGCATGGCCTGAGCCGCCGGGTTGTCCCCGTAAACGGTCGCGCGATCCATGTCGCCTTCGGCCAGCCGCACGACTTCGCCGCCTTTGAGGTCGATGGCAGGAAATACGATCAAGGCTTCCACTCCAGAAAACGGGTGAGCGTCGCGAGGCCATAGGCCTGACTTTTCTCAGGGTGATATTGCACCCCGCAGATATTGCCGCGTGATACCGCGGCGACAAGGCCTTCGCCGTGATCGGTCAACGCGGCGACGTGATGCGGGTCTTCGGCGACGAAGTGGTAGGAATGGAGGAAATAGGCCTCGCCTTCCTCGATCACGTCATGGCCGCGCGCGTGCGGCATAACGGCGACATCGTTCCAGCCCATGTGCGGCACCTTGATCGCGGGATCATGCGGGGTGATCAGCCGCACCTCGCCCGGAATCCAGCCGAGCCCCTTGTGGCTGCCGAATTCGAGCCCGCGGGTGGCGAGCAATTGCATGCCCACGCAAATGCCAAGGAACGGCGCGCCGCCGTGATAGACGCGCTCCGTCAGCGCCTCGACCATTCCGGGGACCGCATTGAGGCCATCCGCGCAAGCCTTGAACGCCCCCACGCCCGGCAGCACGATCCGGTCCGCCGCGCGCACCACATCGGCATCGGCGGTAACGACGACATCCGCCCCAACCGCCTTCAGCGCGTTGTGCACCGAATGGAGATTGCCCGCGCCGTAATCCACGAGGGCGACGATTTCAGCCACCGAGTTGCCCCTTGGTGCTGGGGATCGCGCTGCCCTTGCGCGGGTCGCGTTCGACCGCGATCCGCATTGCGCGGGCAAAGCCTTTGTAGATGCTTTCGCAGATGTGGTGGTTGTTGGTGCCGTACAGCAGCTCGATATGCAGCGTCAGCCCGGCGCTCTGCGCGACGGAATGGAACCAGTGCTCGATCAGCTCGGTATCCCATTCGCCCAGCTTTTCCTGGGTGAAGCCCGCTTTCCACACCAGATAGGGCCGCCCCGAAATGTCGAGCGCGACGCGGCTAAGCGTTTCGTCCATCGGCGAATAGGCCGCGCCATATCGCCCGATCCCGGCCTTGTCGCCCAGCGCATCCGCAATCGCCTGACCCAGCGCAATCGCCGAATCCTCTGTCGTGTGGTGTTGATCCACATGCAGATCGCCATCGACCTTCATCGTCACGTCGATCAGCGAATGCTTGGAAAACTGTTCGACCATGTGATCGAGAAAGCCGATCCCGGTCGAAATGTCATAGGTGCCCGTGCCGTCCAGATTCACGCTGATCGCGATCCCGGTTTCGGCGGTGTTGCGGCTGATCGTGCCCGTGCGGGGGCTGCTTGCGGAGAGGTCTGTCATGGCTGCGGCTATAAGCGCCCGTGTGCACGGTGCAAGCACCTGCGGCGCGGCAAATGCGCTTACCGTTCGGACAATCGCCACGACCCTTCACGAAACGCTTGACCAGCGACGCGGCTCGCTCCACGATTCAGCGCATAATGACAGATGACACGCCAGACAGCCTGATCCCGTATGACGAGATCGTCCAGGAAGCGCTCCGCGCCGTTGTCGGGCGCGTGCTCGGCGAGATCGAGCGCGGGGGGAGCGAGCTTCCCGGCAACCATCATTTCTACATCACGTTCAAGACGGGCGCACAGGGCGTGTCGATCCCGGCTCACCTGCGTGAACGGTTTCCCGATGAAATGACGATCGTGCTCCAGAACAAGTTCTGGGACCTCGACGTGCAGGAAACCGGGTTTTCGGTCGGCCTGTCGTTCAACCAGATCCCGGCGAAGCTGGAAATTCCCTATGCCGCGATCACCGCTTTCGTCGATCCGGCGGTGGATTTCGGTTTGCAGTTCCAGGCGTCGGTGAACGAACTGGCGCCCGAAGAACACGACATTGCCGAAAACGATGCCGAACCGCAGGGCGGCAAGCCCGATGGCGATGGCGGCGACGGCTCCAATGTCGTGACGGTCGATTTCGGCCGCAAGAAATAGCCGCAAGGTCGCAGGGAGACTTCGAGGCACCATGACAAGGAAAGCCTCCGACAAGGAAACGTCCGCGCCAGAATCCGCGCAGAAGCCGCCGCGCCGCCTGCCGCTGCCAAGCGACAATCCGACGACCAATCTCGTGATCGCCGACATCGTGTTGCTCGGCGCGTCCACCTTGCTGCGCCAAAAGGTGGAACGGCAGGTCGTGAAAGCCAGCGCGCACAGCAGCGAGGAAGAGCGGAAAGTGCTCGACGGGCGTTCGATGCTGACGACTTTGGGCCTCTACGGGGCCAGCCGTCTGGCGACCCGATCGGTGCCGGGGCTGGCGCTGGTGACGGGAGGGCTGGTGCTGAAGACGCTGTATGATCGCGGCAAGGCTGTCCGCCGCAGAAAGGGTCGGCAACGCCCGACCAGCCAAGGGGCCGATAAGGACACTTGATTTCCGTGCCCCATTTGCGGCAACGGGGCCTATGGGCGATCATTCCTTCAAATCGACGGACAAGCTGGCGCGGCGCGGCCTGCTGTTCATCCTGTCTTCCCCCTCTGGCGCGGGCAAGACCACGCTTTCGCGCATGCTGCTGGAACAGGATCCGGAAATCACGCTGTCGGTTTCCGCCACCACCCGCCCGCCGCGTCCGGGTGAACGTGACGGGGTGGACTATCATTTCGTGTCCGACGCGCAGTTCGACGCGATGGTGGCAGAAGACGATTTCTACGAATGGGCGCAGGTCTTTGGCCACCGTTACGGCACGCCCAAGGGCGCGATCCGCGAAGGGTTGAAGCGCGGACAGGATTACCTGTTCGACATCGACTGGCAGGGCACACAGCAATTGAAGCAGAAGGACGATCAGGACGTCGTCACCGTTTTCGTGCTGCCGCCCAGTCTCGACGAATTGCGCCGCCGGCTGGAAAGCCGGGCACAGGATTCCGCCGAAGTCATAGATTCCCGCATGGAACGCGCCCGCGCCGAAATCAGCCACTGGGCCGAATATGATTACGTCGTGATCAACGATGACATTAGCGAATGCTTTGCCCGCGTGCGCGAAGTGCTCGACGCGGAGCGCATGCGCCGCAAGCGGCAGACCGGGCTGATCCCGTTTGTGCGCGAATTGATGGGGTAGGTTGTTGGGGTAGTTCGGGCGGGTTTCACCGTCGAAGTCTGTACCGGCCCACTACCCAAGCCATTGGCGCAACAGGATTTTCATGTACAACACCGTCACTGGCAGGCGTAATGCGAAGCCGGGACGGGGGCGCACATGAAGGTCAAGATGATCCTGCCGGCTTTGACCGAGGCAAAGAGCCCGTTCTGGCGGCCAATCAAATATTCCCTGTCTCCGCCGCTGGGCCTTGCGACGCTGGCGTCGTTCCTGCCGGATGACTGGGACGTCGAACTGGTCGACGATCATGTCGAAACGCTGCAGACCGACGATCAGCCCGATCTGGTCGTCATCCAAGTCTACATCACCAATGCCTATCGCGCCTATGCGCTAGCCGATCTGTACCGGGCGCGCGGGTGCTACGTCATTCTGGGCGGGCTGCATGTGACCTCGCTCCCCGATGAAGCGGCGCAGCATGCCGACACGATTTTCATCGGTCCGGGGGAGCAGACCTTTCCCGAATTTCTCGCAGACTTCGCGGCGGGGCACGCATGCGCCGTATATGTGTCCGGCGATGGGCGAACGATCGAAGGCATTCCGCCGGTCAGGCGCGATCTGATCAAGCGCGAACGTTATCTTGTGCCGAACTCGATCGTCGTCACGCGCGGCTGCCCCCAGCATTGCGATTTCTGCTACAAGGATGCCTTCTTCGAAGGGGGCCGCTCGTTCTACACCCAGCGGATCGACGAGGCCTTGGCCGAGATTGACCGGCTGCCGGGACGGCACCTGTATTTTCTGGATGATCATCTGCTTGGCAATCGCCGCTTCGCATCGGGATTGTTCGAAGGCATGAGCGGCATGGGGCGGCTGTTCCAGGGGGCGGCCACCGTTGACAGCGTGCTGCGCGGTGACCTGATCGAACAGGCGGCAGAAGCGGGGCTGCGCAGCCTGTTTGTCGGCTTTGAAACGTTCAGTCCGGCCAATCTGAAAGCCAGCAACAAGAAACAGAATCTGGCGCGCGATTACGAGGCGGTGGCAAGGCGGCTCAGCGATCTGGGGATCATGATCAACGGATCGTTCGTGTTCGGCATGGATGACGACGGGCCTGACGTGTTTGATCGCACGGTGGACTGGGCGGTGTCGAACGGGATCACGACCGCGACCTTTCACATCCAGACGCCGTATCCGGGAACCCGCCTGTTTCAGCGCATGGAGGAACAGGGACGCATTACGAGCAGGGACTGGGATCGCTACGACACTAGGCAGGTTGTGTTCGAGCCGATGCGGCTAAGCGCGCAGGAGCTGAAAGACGGGTATGACCGCGCCTATCGCGATTTCTACAGCTGGGCGAATGTGTTTGCGGGTGCATCGGGCCATCAGTCGCTGAAACATCAGGCGAAGCATTTCTTCTATGCGGCAGGCTGGAAGAAGTTCGAACCGCTATGGGATATGGTGATCAACGCGCGGCGGCTTGATGTGATGACGCCGCTGCTCGAAGCGGTGCTGTCGCGGGTTACAAAGGCGGCGGATCGCGCCTCGGGCCACAGGAGCGAACGGGTCGAGGCGGTCGACCGGATCGAAGTCTGATGCGGCGGCATTCGGCGTTTTCCTACATCGCCACAATAGGTTAGGCTGGCGTCGGTTCTTTCAAATCGTGGACAGCAAAGCCAAACGAAAAAGCCCCGCCTGCCAAGCGGGGCTTTTGGCGTTTCCGGGGCACCCCTTTGGAAAAGAGAGCCCCTAGCATGCACTTCATCAACTTGCATTTTGTGCAAGTGTGAAGTCGGTCTGCTACTCTCAACCGTGTCCGGCGGGATCGTTGAACATCGACGGAAGCGCCGCGTTGACGACGCCGCCATCCACGGTCAGCGTTTCGCCGACGACATAGTCGCCCGCGCGGCTGCACAGGTAGATCGCGGCGGCGGCCATGTCTTCGGGGCTGCCGATACGCTTGGCCGGGATCATCGATGCCGATGCGTCGGGCGCGTTCTTGGCGGCCTTGTTCATCTCGCTGGCAAAGGCGCCCGGCGCGATCGAGGTGACAACGATGTTGTCCTGGATCAGCCGCGCGGCCATGCGGCGGGTCAATTGGATGACGCCCGCCTTGGAAGCCTGATAGGCGTAGGTTTCCCACGGGTTGATCCGCTGGCCATCAATGGAGGAGACATGGATCACCTTGGCCGGGTGATCGCCCTTGCCGCCTGCGACCAGCAGGTTGTGCAGCTTTTGCGTGAGGAAGAAAGGAGTCTTGACGTTGAGGTCCATCGTGCGGTGCCAGCCCGCCTCGTTGAATTCGAGATAGGGTTGCCCCCACGCCGCTCCGGCGTTGTTGATGAGGATGTCGAGCTTGTCCTCGCGCTTGGCCATTTCGTCGGCGAGCGACTGGATGCCGTCCATCTGCGACAGGTCGGCGGGGATGCCAATGACCTTATCGGCGCCGAATTCGTCGATGGTTTCCTGCATCTGCTCGACCTTGCGGGCCGAGATGTAGACGCGGGCGCAACCGGCGGCGAGCAGGCCTTCGACGAACATCTTGCCGATGCCGCGCGAACCGCCGGTGACGAGCGCAACGCGCCCTTCGAGGCTGAAGAGTGATTGAATGTCCATTGGTCGGTATCCCTTTAGTAGCCGCTCAACTGCGCGACGCGATTGGCGTGGAAATAGGCATCGCCGAGGAATTCCTGGAGCGCCCGGTCGCGCTTCATATACAGGCCGATGTCGTATTCGTCGGTCATGCCGATGCCGCCGTGCATCTGCACGCCCTCCTTGACGGCGAGACCAGCAGCCTTGGCGACCTTGGCCTTGGCAACGGATGTCATCAGCTCCGCGCTTTCGGCGCCTTCGTCGAGCAATTGCTGCGCCTTGATCGTCACCGCACGGGCGATTTCGACTTCGGAATAGAGGTGGCTGGCGCGGTGTTGAAGCGCCTGGAATTCACCGATCAGCTTGCCGAACTGCTTGCGCTGCTTGAGGTAGTCGATCGTCATGTCCATCGCCCCGCGCGCGACGCCGACGCCTTCGGCAGCGGCACCGATACGCCCGGCGGCGAGCATGGCGTTGAGCACTTCGCGGCCACCGTCGACTTCGCCGATCACGGCATCGCCATCGAGCTCGACCCCGTCGAACTTCGTGTGCGTTGCCATCGAACTGTCGACGAGGCGGACCGGATCATGGTTCATGTTGGCCGCGTCCTTGGGCACGGCAAACAGGGTTATCCCGTCCTCGTCCTCATCCGCGCCGCTGGTGCGGGCGGCGACAACAAGCATGTCGGCGCTGGCACCGTGGATGACGAAGCTCTTGGCGCCGGTCAGGCGGAAACCGTTGCCCGACTTCTCGGCGCGGCAGGTGATGCGGCCCGGACGGTGCTTGGCGGTTTCGTCGATCGCGACGGCAAACACGCTCTCGCCTTCGATGAGGCCGGGCAGATACCGGTCCTTGATCGCGGCTCCGCCGTGCTTGAGCGCGGTCGCGGCCAGCACGGAGGAGGTCAGGAACGGCGACGGGGTGAGGTTGCGGCCGATCTCTTCAAGCACGATCCCGGCTTCGACATGGCCCATGCCCAGCCCGCCATCGTCTTCGTCCAGAAGCATGCCGGTAAAGCCCAGCTCGGCGAACTGCTTCCACAGGCCGTGGCCGAAGGCGTCCTTGCAATTGCGATCGCGCCAATGGCGCAGCTGCTTGGCGATATTGCCTTCCTCGGCCATGAAACCGGCGGCGGTGTCGGCCAGCATGGCCTGATCTTCGGTGTGATAAAGGGGCATGGTGTGCCTCGTTCCTCTCTCGGAATGTCGTTATCGGGGCCGCATCCCGATCACGGAACGCGGCCCTTGTTCTTGGTGGAGACCTCAGGCGCCCGGCAGGTCGAGAATGCGCTTCGAAATCACGTTGAGCATGACTTCGCTGGTGCCGCCCTCGATCGAGTTCGCTTTGGTCCGCAGCCAGTTGCGCGAAGGCTTGCCCCCGCCGGTTTCGTCGCTTTCCCATTCGAGGCTGCGCGAACCACCGGCCGACATCATCAGCTCGTGGCGGCGCTTGTTCAGTTCGGTCCCGACGTATTTCATCATGTTGGGCTGCGCCGGATGGCCCTTGCCCGCCTTCATCTCGTCCATGAACTTTTCAGCCATCGCGGTGAAAGCCAGCGCATCGACATCGAACAGCGCCAATTCGCTGCGCAGCACCGGGTCGATCTCGTCACCGGTTTTCGCCGCGTGACGCTTCATCGCCGAACCGATGGCTGCGGTGCGTTCACCGCCGCCCATGCCGGAAATCATCTCGCGCTCATGGCCGAGCAGATACTTGGCCACGTCCCAACCGCGGTTGATCTGGCCGACATAGCCGGGGATGTCCTCGCCATAGCTCTTGGGCACCTTCACATTGTCCATGAAGGTTTCGCAGAACGGGCTGTTGCCGCTGATCAGCAGGATTGGCTTGGTCGACACGCCTTCGCTGGTCATGTCGAACAGCATGAAGGTGATGCCCTGATACTTGTCGTTCTTGTCGGTGCGGACGAGGCAGAAAATCCAGTCGGCGTGATCGGCATAGGAAGTCCAGATCTTCTGGCCGTTGACGATCCAGTGATCGCCCTTGTCCTCGCCGAATGTCTGCATCGAAACGAGGTCGGAGCCGCTGCCCGGTTCGGAATAGCCCTGACACCAGCGGATTTCGCCGCGCGCGATTTCGTTGAGGAAGCGCTGCTTCTGCCCTTCGGTGCCGAATTTCAGCAATGCCGGGCCAAGCATCCAGATGCCGAACGAGCTGAGCGGCGGGCGGGCGTTGATACGGCTCATTTCCTGACGCAGGATCTTGGCTTCGGCGGGGTTCAGCCCTGCACCGCCATATTCCTTGGGCCAGGACGGGACGGTGTAGCCCTTGTCCCGGCAGGCTTCGAACCATGCCTTTTGCGCATCGTTCTTGAAAGTGGCCTTGCGGCCGCCCCAGTACACATCGCTGTCATCGCGGGCAGGTTCGCGCATTTCCGGCGGGCAGTTCGCCTCCAGCCATGCGCGCGTTTCAGTGCGGAAGGTTTCCAGATCGGACATTGCAGCCGACTCCTCTCAAATTGGCTCTCACTTAACGCTTACGTTATCGTGATTTCGCGAGCGCCCGCAAGCACCGTTACGATAGGCACGCATGCCGTAGCGTCAGCGGGATTCCGTTGACGGATGCAGCCGCGAGCTTACGTTCGGGTCAAGGTTTGGGAGAGCCAGAATGACCGGATTCGCGCAGTTTCGGCAGAACATGATCGCGCACAGGAGCGCGACCGCGTGAGCTTTGTCGAAGGCAAAGTTCCGGCACGCCTGAAACTGATCCACGGCTTTGGAGCGGTGGCATTCGGGGTCAAGGATTCGGGCTTCAGCTTCTTCCTGCTGCTGTTCTACAATCAGGTTCTGGGAATGGATGCGGGGCTGGTCAGCCTCGCCCTCCTGATCGCACTGCTAGTGGATGCGGTGATCGATCCGATCCTCGGCAATCTGTCCGATCGCACCTACACGCGATGGGGTCGCAGGCTTCCATGGCTCTACGCCGCGCCGATACCCCTGGCCTTTGCATGGGTCGTCATGTGGTCTCCGCCGGGGTCGGAAGCGCCCAGCTTCCTCGGTCTGGTCGGAATTGCCATCGTGGTGCGAGTGCTGCTTTCGGCTTGCGAGGTACCTTCGGTATCGCTGCTTCCCGAAATCACCGCAGATTACGACGAACGCACGACGCTGTTTCGCTATCGCTACCTGTCAGGCTGGTTCGGCGGCATCCTGATGATGATGCTCGCTTACACCGTCTTCATGCCCGGCCCCGAAGGCCTGCTGCAACGCGACGGCTATGTCGCATTTGGCACATTTGGCGCGATCCTGATGGCAGTGTCTGTGCTGGGCTCGGCGCTGGGCCAGCATCGTCTGGTCGCGCATCTTCCGGAAACCAAGCCTGAGCCTTTCAGCCTGAAAGGCGCATTCTCCGAAATTATCGAAGCTTTCAGCGAACGCGCGTTTCTGATCTTCGCAGCGGGCGGACTGGCGGCCTATGTCAGTCAGGGGATGACGTTTTCGATCTCGAACTACGTCAACGTGTTTGTCTGGCAGTTCGATCGGATTGCCTTGCAGCTTTATCCCGTCATCCTGTTCTTTTCGGTGGTGCTGATGTTCTTCATCGTCAGCCCGATGCACAAGCATCTCGGAAAACCGAAAAGTGCGGCTGTATCGGCGCTGGTATCGCTGGGTCTGTTCCTGCTTCCCTATTTGCTGCTGCTGGGCGGGCTTTGGCCGGAGGTGGGCACCACTCGATCAACCGGGCTGTATTTCACCTTCCTGGTGTTCGCGAACACAATGGGGATCGTTGTGATGATTTCCGCCAGCTCGATGATCGCGGAGATCGTCGAAGCCTATCTGGAGCGTACCGGCCGGCGTGCCGAAGGGGCTTTCTATTCCGGCAACTGGCTGGTGCAGAAATGTGCGACCGGGCTTGGCATTTTCCTGACCGGGCAGATCATCCGGATGTCACAACTTTCGAGCGACGCCGCACCGGGGGAAGTCCCGCAGGAAGTCATAAGCGACATCATCCTGATGTATGGCGGCGTCTCGATTGTGCTGGCGTTGATCGCCGCCTACTGGCTTGGCCGGTTCCCGATCAGGCGGGAAGATCACGAAGCCCGTGTGGCGGCATTGGCGGCGCGCAGGGCATCACAAGAACAAGAGGCGCACAGCCACAAATGAGAGCTTGGCGCGGGCACAAGGCTCTGCCACGGTCGGCCCGACAGATTCGATTGCATTTCAGGACTGAGAGAGGATTATCCCCATGGATTTCGAACCGACAGAACGCCAGGCCTATTGGCGCGATCGCGTGCGCGACTTTATCGAAGCGCACGTTCGCCCCAATATCGACACCTACAAGGCGCAGGATGCCGAAGGCGATCGCTGGAAGGTGATCCAGATCATCGAAGACAAGAAGAAGCTCGCCAAGGATGCGGGCATCTGGAACCTCTTCATGCCGCCCCGCAACGACAGCCATCACCATGTCGATGACAGCTTCGAATTCGAAGGGCCGGGCCTCACCAACCTCGAATACGCGCTCTGCGCCGAGGAAATGGGCCGCATCGGCTGGGCATCGGAAGTGTTCAACTGCTCCGCCCCCGACACTGGCAACATGGAAGTGTTCCACCGCTATGGCACGCGGGAGCAGAAGGAGCAGTGGCTGCGTCCGCTGATGAACGGCGAAATCCGTTCGGCCTTCCTGATGACGGAACCCTTCACCGCATCGTCCGACGCGACCAATATCGAAACCCGGATCGAGCGCGATGGCGACGAATACGTCATCAACGGGCGCAAGTGGTGGTCATCAGGTGCGGGCGATCCGCGTTGCAAGGTCGCCATCGTCATGGGCAAAACCGACTTCAGCGCCCAACGCCATGCTCAGCAAAGCATGATCCTCATGCCGCTCGATGCGCCGGGTGTGAACATCCTGCGCCACCTGCCGGTGTTCGGCTATGACGATGCACCGCACGGCCACATGGAAATCGAACTGAAGGACGTACGCGTTCCGGCCAGCAACATGCTGCTGGGCGAAGGGCGCGGGTTCGAGATCGCTCAGGGTCGCCTCGGGCCGGGCCGTATTCACCACTGCATGCGCACCATCGGCGTTGCCGAAGAAGCGCTGGCCAAGATGTGCCGCCGCCTGCAAGAGCGCGAGGCGTTCGGCAAGCCGATCTACAAGCATTCGGTCTGGGAAGAGCGCGTTGCGCGCGCCCGTATCGACATCGACATGACCCGCCTGCTGTGCCTCAAGGCTGCCGACATGATGGACAAGGTCGGTAACAAGTCGGCCAAGCAGGAAATCGCCATGATCAAGGTGCAGGCACCCAACATGGCGTTGAAGATCATCGACGATGCGATCCAGGCGCATGGCGGTGGCGGCGTTTCGGACGACTATGGCCTTGCCGCAAGCTATGCGCACATGCGCACGCTGCGCCTTGCCGACGGGCCGGACGAAGTGCACGCCCGTTCCATCGCCCGCATGGAAATTGGCAAGCACGTGCCCGAAGCGGGACCGAGCGCCAATGCCCTGCGCAATGGCTCGGCTCCGGCGAATGACGGTGGCTCGTTCAGCTCGGGGGACATGGGGGTCGCTCGCTGAGCGCCCCACCCCTTCCGACAAGAACCTGCTGAGAGAGGAAGCCAGACATGGCAAAAGCCGCAATCCTTGAAACGCCGGGTCAAGGCCTGGTGATTGGCGAGGTCGAATATGCCGACCCCGCCCCGCACGAAGTCCTGATCGACACCAAGGCTTGCGGCCTGTGTCATTCGGACTTGCACTTCATCGACGGTGCTTATCCGCATCCGCTCCCCTGCATCCCCGGCCATGAGGCCGCGGGTGTGGTGCGCGCGGTCGGATCGGAAGTACGGTCAGTGAAGCCGGGCGATCACGTGGTTTCCTGTCTCAGCGCGTTCTGCGGCCAGTGCGAATTCTGCGTCACCGGGCGCATGGCGCTTTGCCTTGGCGGCAACACCCGCCGGGGCAAGGGCGAAGGCTCGCGCATCACTCGTGCGGGTGGCGATCCGGTCAACCAGATGCTCAACCTGTCGGCATTGTCGGAACAGATGCTGATCCACGAAAACGCCTGCGTCGCGATCGACAAGGACATGCCGCTGGATCGTGCCGCCGTGATCGGATGCGCGGTGACGACAGGGGCCGGCACGATCTTCAACGCCTGTAATGTGACGCCGGGCGAAAGCGTGCTGGTGGTCGGTTGCGGCGGTGTCGGCCTTGCGACAATCAACGCAGCCAAGATCGCCGGTGCCGGCAAGATCATCGCCGCCGATCCCCTGCCCGAAAAGCGTGCCTTGGCCGAAGTGCTGGGCGCGACGCACACTGTCGATGCCCTCGCCGATGGCGTGGTGCAGGAAATCATGGCGATTTCGAACGGCGGTGTCGACTGGGGGATCGAAGCAGTCGGACGTCAGGCGTCGGCGGATCTGGCGGTGGCGGCACTGCGCCGAGGCGGCACGGCTGTCATCCTCGGCATGATGCCGCTGGACTGCAAAGTCGGCCTTGGCGCGATGGACCTGCTAGGCGGCAAGAAGCTGATGGGCGCGATCATGGGCATGAACCACTTCCCGGTGGACTTGCCGCGCCTCGTCGACTTCTACATGCGCGGCCTGCTTGATCTCGACACAATCATCGCCGAGCGGATCAGCCTTGAGGATGTGAATTCCGGCTTTGACAAGATGCGCGCCGGCCATTCCGCACGCAGCGTGGTGGTGTTCGACTGATGAGCAAGAACACCATGGGGATGCCCGATATCGATTTCGACAAGGAAATGGTGGGCACGGTCGAGGTGACCGAGCGCGACAAGCTCGATCTTGATCGGCTGACACAGTGGTTCGAAGCCAATGTCGAAGGGTTCGAAGGGCCGATCAGTTACACCAAGTTCAAGGGTGGCCAGTCCAACCCGACCTACAAGATCGAAACACCGGGGACAAACTACGTCCTGCGTCGCCAGCCATTCGGCAAGCTCCTGCCCAGTGCGCATGCGGTGGACCGCGAATACACCGCGATGACGGGCCTTTACCCGACCGGATTCCCCGTGCCGCGCACCTACGGGCTGTGCGAGGATCCGGAGGTGATCGGGTCAAAATTCTTCGTGATGAGCATGGCCGATGGCCGTTCGCTCTGGAACGGTGCGCTGCCCGGCTGCACGCCCGAACAACGGCGCGAAATCTACCATTCGCTGATCGACACGATGGCGGACCTGCATCTGAACAAGCCGGACCAGATCGGGCTGGGCGACTATGGCAAGCCAACCGATTACTGCGCACGCCAGATCGCGCGCTGGTCGAAGCAGTACAAACTTTCCGAAACCGAGCACATGCCGCAGATGGAGCGGCTGATCGAATGGCTGCCCGAAACCATCCCGCCGCAGCATGAATCCTCTGTGGTGCATGGCGATTACCGGCTCGACAATGTGATCTTCCACAAGACCGAAAACCGCATCATTGCCGTGCTCGACTGGGAACTGTCGACGCTGGGCGATCCGATCGCGGACTTCAGCTATTTGATGCTCAACTGGCACAATCCTGCCGATGGGCGCGCGGGACTGCTCGGATTGAATCTGGAAGAACTGGGCATCCCCTCACAGGACGAAGCGGTCGAGCGATATGTCGCACGCACGGGATACCCGGTTCCGCCGATGGACTGGTACTTCGCCTACAATTTGTTCCGCCTCGCCGGGATCATGCAGGGCATCAAGAAGCGCGTGATCGACGGCACCGCATCGTCCGCCCATGCGCAAGCCATGAGCGAGCGAGTGGCGCCATTGGTTGAGCGGGCCTACATGTTCGCCCGCGCCGCCGGAATGCCCGAATAGGCCGTCAGAATGACGATCCGAGCGTAATCAACGCGCCGATATCATCCGGGGCATTCTGGAAATGCCCCGGTTCGCTGCGGTAGAAGACGCTGGTTGATACCCGCCCGAACGGCAACTGCGCGCTCCAGTTGAATTCGCTCATGATC
The DNA here is from genome assembly GCF_023823125.1 of Erythrobacter aurantius. Taxonomy (NCBI): domain Bacteria; kingdom Pseudomonadati; phylum Pseudomonadota; class Alphaproteobacteria; order Sphingomonadales; family Erythrobacteraceae; genus Erythrobacter; species Erythrobacter aurantius. The sequence continues at coordinate 3,259,765 of NZ_CP090949.1, forward strand.
TCGCGCCCTTCCGGGGCGAGCGAGAGGCTCTGCCGTCCGAAGATCGCGCTTTCGGTAGCATAGTCATAGCCAACCGGAAGATCGAACTGGATCGCTCCCGCTGCTACCCGCACAGGCTGACTTACGCGCAGGCCTATGCTGTCCCCGCTGAAGAAATTGCCACGCCGGGTTACATCGAAAGACCACGCCCGGGTTTCCACTTGCGACCCGGCACCGATCAACGATCCTCCGCGCGGAGCGGTAAAGCCGGCACGATAAGCCGCCCCAACTCGCCAGTTCGGGGCGATCGAGTAGCCGAACCGGCCATCAAGGAACACCGTATCGGCGCCCTCAAGACCAAAAGCCGGATTGAAATGCGCGCCCAGCAGCGTGCCCTCTTCCGACAGCAGCGTTAGTGCGGCGGATGCGTCAAGCCCCTGCCAATTGCGATCCAGAGCAAGGCTGAATGTCGAAGTAGGACGACGCTCGCGAATGCCAAACATGATATCGCTCGCACGGCGATTGTCACCCAGCCAAGCCCGGCCACGCTCTGCCGATACCGTGATCCCCCAGGCCCCGACCTCGTGTCGAGTTGCGAAGGCGAGCTCGCTGCTTTCGAGGAAGCCGGCATCACGCCCCGCTTCGGGTGCAATCAGGAACGCTGGTCGTTCCGCTCCCTGCAATTGGGCGACAAGGCCGCTCGCACCTTGCGACACCGCGAAACCCACCTGCATGTCGGGCGCAATGCGCGCCGCCACCCGAGCCGCAAGCACGCGCGCACCCAGCGCATCATCAGGGGTGAGTTGCAGCGCCTCCGACCAGCCAAGCCCAGCGGCGCGCGGGCCTTCGCCTACCGTGATCGCCAGCGCCAGCGTTTCATTACCGGCTGCCCGGGTCAGACCACCGCGCCCGACCGCGCCTTGCAGCCGCTGGACCTGCGCGGCGTTGCGGGTTTGCCCGGTGAGGTCGACGCTATAGGCCCGGTCATAGCGATCGGTAACGATCGTGCTGATCGTCGCACCAGACAATGCGTCGCCCATTGCCGCCGAACCGATCGCGAAGTCATCGACCAGCGCCAGCGCCGATCCTGTCCCTGCGAGCGTTGTCGTCCCTTGTGGCTGAAACGCGCGGGCGATGTCGAGAATGCCGGTGCCGAACACATTGTCCGTTCCAGTCGCCCCCGCGTCGCGGGCGGTGGCCAACAGGATTTCGACGATCTCTTCGCCTGTCAGATTTGGAAACGCCTGCGCCAGCAGCGCGACCGCCCCGGCGACTTGAGGTGCTGCGAAGCTGGTGCCGGAAAACAGCGTGACGAATTGCTGGCCATCAATGGTTTCGACAAACAGCTCGCCATTGTCGTAGACGCAGCAAATCCTTTCGCCCCTCGCAGAGATAAAGGACGCTGCAGAATTGCCCGCGCGGTTGCTGAAGTCGGAAAATGCCCCGTCTTCGTCGATCGAGCCGACAATGATGACATTTCCGCCCCCCACTTCGAGCAGGCTGGTGGCAAACGGATCGGGTTGATTGGGGTCGATCCCCGGCTCGCTTCCATCGCCGCCATTCCCTGCGGAAATCACCACGACAATGCCCGCAGCTGCGGCCCGGCCGACGGCATTGCGCAATTGCGAAGTTGCCGGGCTGCCGCCGAGGCTAAGATTGATGACTGTCGCGCCTGACGAGATCGCAAGATCCAGCCCCGCGGCAATGTTGGCGTCGCTGAAAGTGCAGCCGAGTGTCGGGTCTTGCGGTGTGTCTGATCCGCAAGAACCGGGCGTGTCCGCACGAATCGCCAATACCTGAGCGTCGAAAGCGATGCCCAGCACGCCGCTGTTGTTGCGCGCTGCCGCCGCGACGAGTGCGACATTGGTGCCGTGATCGTCTTCGGGATCGACGCCCCGGCTGCCTGCGACATCACGCGAATTCGGGTGCACCCGCCCGGCAAATTCGGGGCTGTCACTGTCGATGCCGCTGTCGATAACAGCGATGATTTCGCCCGATCCGGTTGCGCCGTCCTGCCAGGCCTCGATTGCGCCATGAAAACCCGGCCCGTCCGAACGCCGGAATTCCGCAGTGTCGAAATTGGTCGTGGGAGGAGGTGGCGGAGGAGGAGGCGGCGGAGGAGGCGGAGGGGGTGGCAGCATGGTCATCGGCGGCATACCGCCACCCCCGCCTCCGCATGCGCTCAGCGCCGCGCAGGCGACAGCCGCTGCGACCACTTTCCAGCGGATCGGAGCGTCTGGTTCACATATCGGTGGCTCGGAGCCGATCGGCTGCCCGTCGAAATCGCATGTTGGATAAGTCCCGGAGGTCTCGGGCATAATCGTCTTCCTTCACCACTACCCCCAGCACCCTAGTCATAGTCAGATGGCAGCACTTCTTACAAGCCCCTCGGCACAATGACTTATGGCCGAACTCAGCAGCGGTTCGCGCAACGCCCTTGCCGTGCAATGCGGCTCTCGCTAGCAGCTTTCATCAGAACCAACCGGCCTACGCGCCGCTCCAACGGAAACCAGCATGACCGACAGCCTTATCTCCCAGATCGAAGAAGCTTGGGAAAACCGCAGCGAGATCACCCCTGGCAGCGATGTCCGCCACGCTGTCGGAGAGGCGCTGACCATGCTCGACAATGGCGAAGTCCGCGTGGCAGAGCCTGACGGCAATGGGGGCTGGAAAGTCAACCAGTGGCTCAAGAAAGCAGTGCTGTTGTCGTTCCGCCTGAACGACAACCGCGTGATGGAAACCGCTGCGGGCGGCGAGACAGCCTATGACAAGGTGCCGATCAAGTTCGCGGGTTGGGGCGAAAGCCGGTTTCGGGAAGCCGGATTTCGTGTGGTCCCAGGCGCGGTCGTGCGGCGCGGCAGTTTCATCGGCAAGGGCGCGGTGCTCATGCCCAGCTTCGTGAACATTGGAGCCTATGTCGGCGAAGGCACGATGATCGACACCTGGGCCACCGTCGGCTCCTGCGCGCAGATCGGCGCGAACGTCCATATTTCGGGCGGTGCGGGGATTGGCGGCGTGCTTGAGCCGCTGCAGGCGGAACCCGTCATCATCGGCGACGGAGCCTTCATCGGCGCGCGCGCCGAAGTGGCCGAAGGTGTCCGTGTAGGCGAAGGCGCTGTGCTTTCGATGGGCGTGTATCTGGGCGCATCGACAAAGATCGTCGATCGCGCCACCGGCGAAGTGCACATGGGCGAAGTCCCGCCCTATGCCGTCGTGGTGCCCGGCAACCTGCCCGGCAAGCCTCTGCCAGACGGTTCACCCGGCCCCTCGCTCTATTGCGCCGTGATCGTCAAGACCGTTGACGCGCAGACCCGCTCCAAGACCGGAATCAACGAACTTTTGCGCGACTGAGCCACGCCCGGCCACTACGATTCAGGAACAGGACCAAGGTACTCCCGTTGATCAATAGGACCAACAATCAAGGGAGCCCCCATGGCCGAACAAAACGAACCCATCCACATCGAAGACGACGACGCACGCGCTGCACATACAACGGGCTATATGCGCTATGTACTCGGCATCGGATTGCTGATCGCTATCGTCGCGATGTCGATCGTATGGATCATTCCGGCGCTTTCGAACTGAAGACGCCAAGGACAAATGCCGGATGACAAACGCCGACCGTCTTATCGAGCGTTTGCAACTGGCGCCCCATCCCGAGGGTGGATGGTACCGCGAAACCTGGCGGGCAGAGCCTGACAACGAAGGTCGCGCAAGAGGAACGGCGATCCTGTTCCTTCTCAAATCCGGCGAAGCATCGCATTGGCACAAGGTCGATGCGGATGAGCTCTGGCTCTGGCAGGATGGCGATCCACTCGAACTGTCAATCGCACAGACCGATATCGGACCGGTGCGGAAAGTAACGCTTGGCCGTGACATTGCGGATGGCCAATGTCTGCAGGGCATAGTCCCGGCAGGAGCATGGCAGGCTGCCAGTGCGTCACCTGCGCCAGAATCCGATCATGGCTATACTTTGGTCAGCTGCATTGTCGTGCCGGGATTCGATTTCGCGGGCTTTGTGCTTGCGGCCCCCGGATGGGAACCGGGCAAGAAGGAACAATCATGATCCGAACCGCGCTTCGCCTGCTTCTGGCCGCTTTTTATGCCTTTGCCGGCTACATGCACATTGCGCAGCCGACGCCTTTCCTGTCGATCATGCCAGCAGCGATCCCCTATCCCGAAGCCATCGTGTTCTGGACGGGTATTGCCGAGATTCTCGGCGCCATCGCGCTTGTGCAGCCGTTCAGCCCGGCTTTGCGGCGCGCAGGGGGGATTGGCCTTGCCCTATACGCGCTGTGCGTATGGCCTGCGAACATCAATCATTTCATCATGGATATGGCGCGCGAAGATCAAGGCTTAGGCCTTGGCTATCACATTCCGCGCATGATCGCCCAACCAATCATCATCGGGTGGGCATTATGGGCAGGGGAAATCCCCCTGCGGCGGAAGGCCAGCAACGCGTAACCGTCAGGAAACAGCGCCACTGGCCTGCCGTTTGAGGCAAAGCCTCTTAGCTGAGGTGCTTGGAAACAGCAGCCGTCATCTTGAACATCGAGATCTGGTCCTTGCCGATCACTGCGCCCAGCTTGGCGTCGGGATTGATCTGACGCTTGTCCTTCGAATCCTGCAGGCCGTTGGCCTTGATGTATTCCCACACCTTCGAAGTCACTTCGGCGCGGGTCATCGGGCCTTTGCCGATCACCGCTTCGAGGTCGCCCGAAAGTTGCACCGGCTTCTGCAGTGCATTCGTTTTGCCAGCCATGGTTAGTCTCCCTTGATGTTATGGCAGGTTGTCAGAAATCTTCATCTTCCTACGCCTCGTCATCGGCAGAACCGCCGGTGTAAGGCGCGTGGATCACGGCGCAACCGGTAACAAAGCCCTTGATCGCGCCCAGCACGTCGTCGCGACTTGCTCCGGGCATCAGCGTCAAAGGTAGTTCGGTTGCGAAAATCTGGAATACGTAGTGGCGCGTCTCGCCTTCGGGCGGAGCGGGCAGCAGCCATTCGGAATTGCCGAGCGCATTCTTCCCTGCACGAGGTGGTACTTCGCCTTCGAGAAGCTTTCCCTTCTGGCCCGGCAGTCCCCACACCAGCCAATGGCACGCAGGAGTATCGCCGGCGCTCGAAGCGTCTTCGACGATAATGATCAGTTCCTGCGATCCGGGAGGGGGCGCACTCCACTCCAGCGGAGGAGCAACGGCATCTTCTTCCTCGGCAGTAAAACACGGGTCGAGCGCTTCACCGGAATCGAAAGCCGGGCTGGTCAGTGCGAACCCGCCACGCCCAAGCGTCTTGGCATCCCCCAGGCTTGCAATTGCAAGGCCGGGGTGACGCGCCGCCGGGGGCAGTTTGGGCGCAAGCCATTCGGGCAGGTCAGGCATGATTCTGTCTTTCCATGACCTCGTTGCTAGTCGGAACAGATGCCCAAAACGAGGGAGATCGCCGGGATTTGCCCCCGCTTCTGGGGAAAACCCCGCGAAATGTGAACGAATTCAAACACAGTCCCGGCTTTTTTGGTCGTGGACAAGCTCGTTCGCTTGCAGTTTGCAAAGCGCCGATGCATAAAACCCGACGCCTGCTGAGGCTATCTGTATCGGTTTCTTGCCCGGAGTCGCGTCCATCTCATGAATACAAAACGTGTATCCATCAGCCGCATCGCGCTTTCAGCGACGCTTGCCCTTTCCCTCGCAGCATGCGGAGGAGGCGGTTCTAGCACTCCCCCAACAGGCGGAACGCCAACCCCGACACCACCGACGTCCAACTGCGCGATTTCGAACCAGATCGCCTTTGCCAACGATGTGCTGAACGAATGGTACCTGTTCCCCAGCCTGCTCGACAACACCGTGAACCCGGCGAATTTCAATTCGGTGCAAAGCTATCTGGATGCACGCGTCGCCCCTGCCCGCGCCCAGTCGCGCGACAAGGGCTTCACCTTCGCCACCTCGATCGCGGAAGAAAACGCGCTCATCAACTCTGGCTCCAGCGCCGGGTTCGGAATCCGGCTGGCATTTGACTCGATTAACAACCGCGTTTTCCTGTTCGAAGCGTTCGAAAACGGCAACGGCTTCCAGGCCGGCATGGATCGCGGCACCGAACTTCTCGCAATCGGCACCACCAGCGCGAACCTGCAGACGGTGAACTCGCTGATGGCATCGGGTGGGCCGCAAGCGGTCGTCAACGCTCTTGGCCCGTCCGATCCGGGCGTGAGCCGGGTGATCCGCTTCGCCCAGCTGGGCGGGAACGTAATCGAGACATCGGTGACAAAGACCGAATTCTCGCTCGATCCGGTGTCAGACCGGTATGGTGCGCTCGTCTTGAACGATGGCGGAAAGAATGTCGGCTATCTCAATTTCCGCACCTTCTTCCCTAGCAGCGCAGGCGATCAATTGCGCGATGCGTTCGAGCTATTCAACGCCAATGGCGTGACCGAGCTGATCATCGATTTCCGCTATAATGGTGGCGGACTCGTGTCTCTCGCCGAAACCTTCGGAGATCTTCTGGGCGAAGGCCGGGTCGGCCAGGTGTGGAGCCGCACGATCCTGCGCGCGTCGAAATCTTCGGAGAACTCCACGCGGTTGTTCCAGAACGAAGCCCAGTCGCTCCAGGCGTCCAAAATCGCCTTCATCACTACGGGCAATAGTGCCTCGGCCAGCGAATTGGTGATCAACTCGATGATCCCCTATCTCAATGCGGACAGCATCGCGATCGTGGGCTCGAACACTTCGGGCAAGCCGGTGGGGCAGTTCGGCTTCGATTTTGCGGAGTGCGATCTGCGTATTCGTGCTGTGACGTTCCAGACCGTGAACGCCAGCGATCAGGGCGAATACTTCACAGGTCTTGCCAGCGTAATCCCCAATTCGTGCCGCGCAGATGACGATATCTTCACCCCGCTGGGTGATCCGGCCGAAGCCTCGATTGCGACTGCGCTGGATTTCCTCGCCGGTCGCAGCTGCACCGCCATTTCGCAAGGCGGCGGGCAGACGGCGCAAAGCGTGGGCGGACGCGAGACATTGCGCCCCGAATTCCCGACAGCCGCCCAGTTCGAGATCCCCGGTCTTTTCTGACCGGGGTCTCCCCTTCCGGATTCACATTCCGTCGGGGACGGTTTCGAACCCTGGAATATCGCCCATCGGAGTCCATGCCTGTGCGCTCTTGGCGTAGCAGTGAAACGCGGGCTGAAGGTCTGAAGTATCGTCCAGCGTACCGGCCTTGATGAACATCAGGCCGGGTTGCTCCAAACGGGTGAACACCGGCGATCCGCATTCGGGGCAGAATTGGCGCCTCACCGTCGCACCGCTATCCCCGGTGTCGTTATAGGTCTTGATCTCGCCGGTGAATTCGACGGCGTCTTCAGGCACGCCGATGATAATGGAAAGCGCGCTGCCAGCCTGCCGTTGGCAGTTCTTGCAATGGCAGGTCACGCAAATCTTGGGCTCGGCACTCAGCGTGTAGCGCACCTTGCCGCACAGGCAGCCTCCGGTTTTCGTCATCTTGTCTTCTCCCCTCCTGCCGTCACTTCGCACTCAGATCGTCGCTCCTGACAAAGAGAAACACAACGAACCCCAGAGCGAACAAGGCGTCAACGCACAGAATGGGGAGTATCGCGGCATCCGCCCCCGGCTCCAGCGCGGCGGGCCCCAGCAAACCGACCACTCCGAGCTTCCCGATCAGACCCGCCCACAGGGCCGGCCCAAAGCGAAGCGGATCACGCGCCACCAGCAGGTAGACAATGCCGAAGCAGAAGACGAGCAGGCTGACAATCCGGGCATCGATAGTTGCCTCGGGCGAAAACATGCCGAGAGCGCCGATCACAAAATTGAACAGGCTGGCGGCCCAGAAGAAAAGGATCCAGCCCTTGCTCACAGGCTCACTGCCAATGGCCGCCCCCAGTCGGCCGGACCCTGCCAAATTTTCCGTTTCCTTGATCATGGAGCCTCATCGCCGGTGAAAGGTTGATCGCTGGTATGGCCACAGCCGTAAAGGACCGCATCGCCAAACGCGACTGTGGCGGTGTAAGGGTATGCCCGGTCACTCATGCCGTCGCTGCACTGCCCCGGGGTAAGGGCAATCTGCAGGGCGTTCCCATCCAGAGAACCGCTGAATCCGATCCCGTTGTTGCCGGCGAAACGCGAGACCGCGAATTGCGAGCCATCAAAATTTTCCGGCGAGGCGTAACGGGCGACGAAGCCTTCGCCATCCGGGGTGATATAAATGCTCCAGAACGGTTCCGTGCCGAGCAGGGTTATGCTTGCTGTCGGTGAAATGCCGTCGAATGGCTGGGTATCACGGCCGATTTCTCCGGGAGCATCGGCGCAAGACAACAGCAGCAAGCCGCCTGACGCGGCAAGGATCGATCTGGGCAATTTCGGCACGCTCGCTTCCCTTTTTCCCGACTGATATCGCATGTCGGCGTGTCAGGAAACCGCAGTCAGCAATGCGAAGGGCGGGCCCGCACTTGCAGGCCCGCCCGGTTTGAATGGCAGTCTGCGGATCCGGGTTACTGCGGCATCAAGACCGTATCGATCGCGTGGATCGTGCCGTTCGAGGCGGCCACGTCGGTCGCGATTACGGTGGAGGTGCCACCTGCTGCATCGGTCAGCACCACGGCGTCATCGACCAGCTTTGCGTTGAGAGTGCCGCCGCCAACGGTGGTGATGGTGTAGCCCTCATCGCCCGCTTCTTCGATCGCGGCGGTCAGCGTCGCTGCGTCAACAGCACCGGCGACAACGTGATACTGCAGGATCGCCGTGAGCGTTTCGATGTCGTTGGTTGTCAGTTCGGTAAGGGTCGCCTCGTCGATCATTGCAAAGGCATCGTTGGTCGGCGCAAAGACCGTGAACGGCCCTTCACCCGACAGCGTCTCACCGAGCTCGGCAACCGTCACAGCCGCTACTAGGGTTGAGAAACCTTCATCGCTCTGTGCCACTTCGACGATGGTACCGGCTGCGGTCGCATCTTCGGCGATCGCGGTTTCGTCGGCCATCATGGTGTCGCCGCTGTCAGTTTCGGAAGAGCAAGCGGCCAGCGCGAGGGCGATGGAGGAAGCGAGGGTGATCTTCACAATGTTCATCAGAACCAATCCTTTGGATTATCGGGTTTGTCGTTGATCTTGCGAAAGGGGGTTCGCAAGTCCGGGGCCAGAGAATGAGTGGCAGCCCCTTCACATATACGAACGGGTCGTCGCGGCGGATGTTCCGAATTGCCGGACCGCTTTCGGAACCCTTGGCCCTCCGCGCAGTTGAGGCGGCATGGGATTTGAACCGACACGCGCTGCCGGGCTGGATCGGCTGACCGACTTCCTTCCGAGAGCAGGCCGCGCCTACGCCAAAAACCGCAATTACGATGACGGCGTGCCTGACAATGGCATTCGCCGCAACGTCTCGCAGCTTTCCCCCTGGCTGCACTCCGGCCTCATCAAGGAAGCCGAAGTGCTTGATGCCGTTTTGCGTCAGCACAGCGCCGATGCCGCCGACAAGTTCATCGCCGAGGTGTTCTGGCGCGTCTACTTCAAGGGCTACCTCGAACAGCGTCCCGGCATATGGCGCGCCTATTGCGAAGGGCGCGACCGCGCCTTGGACGCGATTGAGGCGAACGCCGGACTGCGCACCACCTATGAAGCCGCAGTCGCAGGCTCGACCGGGATCGAGGCCTTCGACCATTGGGCACGCGAGCTGGCCTCCACCGGTTACCTCCACAACCACGCCCGCATGTGGTTTGCGAGCATCTGGATCTTCACGCTCAAGCTCGACTGGCACCTTGGTGCAGACCTGTTCCTGCGCCAGTTGATCGATGGCGACGCGGCCTCCAACACGCTTTCGTGGCGCTGGGTTGGCGGGCTGCATACCAAGGGCAAGACCTACCTTGCCCGGCCCGACAACATCGCCCGCTACACCGCCAAACAACAGGGCGGTCCGTTGGCGGCGCAGGGTCTCGCGAGCGATGCCCCCGCGCTTGAGGAACCGGGCGAGCACCCGCGCCAGAGGCTCGCCTTGCCGCCTGCACCGGATTGCGCGGCTTTCGCGAAGCCCTATGCCTTGCTCCTGCATGACGAAGGTGCAAGCCACGTTCCGCTCAACCTCCCTTCGCCGCCGGCTCTGGTGATCGGCGCCGCTCGTCCAGAGGCGCGTTCACCCTTGCCGACGGCCGCTGCCGTATCCGGCTTTGCCCAAGAGGCCGTGGCAGGCGGGGTCAGCGCAGCCGCGGCGGCTTTCGCTTGCCCCGGTATCGACTGGCCAACGGACCGCCCGCTGGCTGACATCCTTGCCCAAGCCGGGATCGAACGGCTCGCCTTGCCGTACCTGCCCGCCGGGTGGACCCGCGACGCTCTGATGCCGCAGATCACTCCGCTCGCACATCAGGGCCGTGTTACCGAACTCCTCCCGGCGATCGACCGCGAAACCTGGCCGCATGCGCGTGCCGGGTTCTTCGGGGTCAAGAAGAAGGTCGGCCCGATCCTCGACGATCTCGGGATCAGCGCCAGCCCTACCCTGTTCGCGGCGGAGTAGGAAAGCGGGGAGTTCACACCCCCCGTCAACCGATCACATCACCTTGTCGGGGCGCGCGTCGTGCTTGTGCCGCGCTTCCTTGCCCAGCACCCGCTCAAGCCGCTGCGCCATGGTGTTCGCCGCCTTGCGCGCCGCATCATCCACTTTCGAGGCATGCTCGGTCACGCCGATCGGACGACCGCCACGCGGGCGCGCCTCGATCGTGCAGGTCTTGTCATCGGCGCCATGCTTGTGCGCGTTTTCGTCGGAGACATGCACTTCCACCCGCGTCAGGCGATCCTCGAAGCGGGCGAGCTTGTCGCGCATCATCGCCTCGATCCGGGTCGCAACGTTCTCCGTACCCATGACGGAACTGTCGGAGTTGAACTGGAACTGCATGGAATGCTCTCCTATCGTTGTCGTTGCCGATGGCATCATCGGTGTCATCCAATGTGGGCATTTCGGCGTGTAATGCCAGCACTTTCGGCGCCGGGTTGAAGGATATGCGACGGGCCGTTTTCCAACAGGATGGAACGGGTGGAACACGGTCCTGAAGAAAAAATCGTGGAAGTGTCACCCTTTGTGCGCAAAGCGTCACCTTACGTGCGAAAGTGTCACCCAAAGCCGGGAAAGTGTGACCCGAATTCGCGAAACTATGACCATTCGCCGGGGCAGAGTGTCGCCTTTGCAGGGGGGCAAGTGTCACCTCGACAGCCCCTTCGCCAGCAGCGGATGGACGCGCCTGCCCTGCCGCTCAGAGGCACGCCGGGCCCGCGCCTGCTCCAGCGCAATGTTCCACAAATGCGCAAAATGCGGCGCGCGCTGTCGAAGGCGATAGGCGGCCTGGCGGCTCATCCCGACAGATCGCGCTGCAGGCGCAACCTTGCCGGAAACGGCCAGCGCCCTGAGAAAGGCTGTAGCCCTTTCGGCAGTCCAATGGGTGTTGTCAGGGGTGGATGGGTACGGGTGTGTACTCATCCATCAGGATAAGCCACAATTGCAGGCCTGTAGGAAAGGGGTGAGTTCAGCCCGCCCCTTCCCCATCTGCGTCAGGTGTCCGCGAGGCGGATGTCCCAGTGGTAGGCATGGTCGGCTGTCTTGTGCGCGATCAGTAAGGGCGCACCGTCGCCGGCACGGCGCAGCAGGCCGTCCTCGGCATTGTTGGCTTCTTCATCCGGGAAATACATCTGAGTGATCAACCGCTGTTCGCGACCGACCACATCGAAATGGATGTGATTGGTGCGCCCGGCATAGGCCCCCGGCTTGATCGTCGTGACGCGCCAGTTGCCGTCTGGATCGGTGCGGATTTCGGCAAAGCCCTGGAAGTCGGGATCGTGCCACTCTTCCTTGTGCGGAGCGTTGCCGTGCGAATACTGGCCGTGCATGTTGGCCTGCCACAATTCGATCTTGGCATTGCTGATCGGCTTGCCGAAGCGGTCCAGCACCCGGCCGAACACTTCGATCACCTGCCCCTTGGCGCGATTGGCATGGCCGTGCAGCCGGGTCATGTCGGCGTCGGCTTCGTGCGGACGATTGGCCGGATAGAACGGGCCGATCGTCTGGTATGGCGTGATCTTGTCCCACCATTCCGGCGCCCCTTGCGCGGCAAGCCGCGTGGCCCCTGTGGCTGTGAGAACTGCGCCAGCGGCAAACGCGCGGCGCGAAAGTTTATGCTTCATCGATACCCCCCAATCGACGACCCTGCCGGGAGGATTATCACGCCGTATGAAGATTGGCGAGTGCAGGCGGCGCTATTGCGCGTGCAGGGCTTCGGCTTCGCGCTTTGCGCGGCGCTCGGCATCGGCCTTTTCCCGCCGGATCGCGCCCTTGCGCGCCTGTTCGGCAAGGCCCAGCCAGGTCTTTTCGGAACGCAATTCGCGCTCCTTCACATTGTCCAGCTCCGCTTTCTCCGCTGCCAATGCCGCTTCGACTGCACGTTCAAGATAGAATTCGTAAGTCTGGGCCATGGCGGGGTTCCTTTGTCGGAAGAGGGGAAAGCGGGGGGGTGGTGTAGCGGGCGTTGCAAGCGGGGCGCCGCAGCCTTGCAGCGCGGCGCCCCTGACTTGCGGGCTGGTTCAGCCTATCAGTCTGCCGAAGACAGATTGATCGCCGATTCCTTGCCATTGCGGCCGGTTTCGACTTCAAAGTTCAGACGCTGATCCTTGTCGAGGCTGTGCATGCCGGCGGCCTGAACCGCGGAAATGTGCACGAAGCTGTCGGCAGAACCGTCGTCGGGCTGGATGAATCCATAACCCTTGTCGGTGTTGAAGAATTTTACGGTGCCAGTCTTGGCCATGATGCGTTCCTTTCAAGAACGATTGGGTTGCCCGCGCGGCAGGGTGCCGTGCGGGTCGTGCGTAAATCGATCAGATGAAAGGAAGTCGTCGTCCGGTTTACGCCGGGGCCGGGCTACCCGTTGGAAGGGGAAGCAAGTGGCAAGCGGCGGTCGTCAAAGTTCAAGTTCCGTCGCAAATTCCGACGTCAGCGGCGATGTTGTAGCACACAATTGCGCAAACGCCTAATTATTGTTCGCGGCGGCTTCTGGAGTCACTACGCGAGCCTATCGCTCATCCAGAACGCAGACTCTTGCTAACTTTATCGATTCCGGAACCGGAACATCCCTCAGCACTCCGTCCACGGTTCGTCGTTCGACGTTCCCGACTTCATAGAGCGCCTGCCACGGGCGCCCTGCCACATCATGATCCCGAAGGGCATCCGACAGGCGTTTCAGCCTTTCTGGCGAAGTGAAGATATGTTTTGCGGCAGCTGTTCCCGGCCCGTGGAGCCCCCCGACAATCAGAGTGCGAAGCGGTGCCTTTCTATCGCGCATCCTTATCAATGCATCGCGCTTCTTGCGGTATTCGGGGGTATCCCGTTCTGCCAGGTCTGCCCGCGCCAGTTGGGCCAAATCCCGCTTGGCTCGGAAATGCTCCCTCGTCACCGACGAGCCCATGTTCGGCACGCAGGACAAAACGAGATAGTCTTTGGTCAATTGCCCGGTCTTGCCCAACGGTGGAATGAGCCTGACGATATCGCCACCGTCGCTATAGGAGAGATCCCACTGGCCCTCGGAGTAACCCGCACGGTCAACCTCATGACCATACCCGCCATCGCCGTAGCGGATTTTCGGCATGAAAGGCAGATCGTCTGCCTCGGGGATGAGTTGCATGCTTCCGCTGTTCAGGCTGTAACCCAAGCTTAGTCGTGCAACGAAATTGGAATGAGGGCTGCCAAAGCTGACGCAATTCTCCAGAATATCTTCGTCGACAATGTCCCTGAGCCATCTGACCTTTTTGTCGCCGAGATGCATCAGAACGTGCTCGAACGCGCTCCATGCATCGACCATTGATCGGCCAAAGGTCGGCTCGTTCCCCAACCGGTAATCCACACCGACATGAGCCACGCCATGCTGAAAGGAGACATTGTCCGTGATTGAGAAATTCACGACCTTTTCGAAGGCTTCTATTTGGGTGCCAAGATCGGAATCAGTTCTCCACCGGTCATCGATTCTGGTCAATTTGTCGATGACATCCGCAATCTTGTAGAACTTGATCTTCATTCCATGCGTTCCTGTTTGGGCTTGGCGCGTGACGCGGACACCAGATAGGCAAGCAACCAAGCCAATGCCAAAAACGAAACGGGAAGGTCAGCAGGATTGTTTGCCACCTGATCCATCCAAAGGTCTACACAAACCATCACCATCAGTGCAAAGGCAATCCGAACAAGACTCCATCGATCTCCGTTCACGCCATATATAAAATAATCTATAGCCAAGGATCGTGCGTTGAATATGAAAAATGCAAGAGAAACGACGATCAAAAGAAACCAAAAGAAATTGGAAAATATTTCAAAATTCATACAATCTATTAACATATTTCATGATGATTTCTTGACAAGACTGTTCAACGCTGTATTTTGTAAGAACGCTGATAGTATTATCGTCAAAATGATTTCGAATCCCAAAAATGCAGATTCTTTGTTGACCTCTTTCAACCGCAACACTCCACGTCTAGCCATCCGGAATTGCATCAATTCCGAAAGTTGAAAGGCTTGATCTTATGGAAAATTGGCCTGTTGTATAGCGCGATGAAGCAGTTGTGGAGGATCTGGAGCAGATCGACAGCCCGACGCGGTAGCCCCTCACTCCCGCTCGATAACCTCGCTCAGCATGGCAACCCTTGCGCCCAGCAGGTCGACCTGCATCGCGTTGGTGGCGTGCTGTCCGTCGGGTGACAGAGTCAGGCGCTGCTTGACGGTGAAACTGCCTTCCATGGTGTAGCGGATGTTGAGCGTGTTGCCCTTCGTCCAGATTTCGACCGGGCTGTCGGCGTCGGTCAGGCTCGCTTCGTAGCGGCCTTCGGACAGGCGGCGCATTTCCCATGTGCGGGTGCGGGCTGGCTTTTCGCCTTCGTGGATCACCTGCACCAGCGTCAGCACGCCCGATGGCGCGACACTGCCGGTGCTCTCGACCCGGATCGGCACCGTGCCCAGCAGCCCCTTGTCGAGCGTGCCCTGCCCTTCGAGCCGCCCGTTGAAGAACACCAGCGGATCGAAGGCCGGTGACGCGGCCTCGCCGACCATGGCGAAATCATCGGGCAGGCTGGCGCAGCCGGACAATGCCAAAGCGGCGAGCGCGGCAAGCCCGAAGGTGATCCTGCCGCGCTGCGCCATGCGGGATTACTCCGCCGCGTCTTCGGGAAGATAGAGCTGCTTGCCCTTCTCCTCGTAGAGCTTGGCCATTTCCTCCATCCCCTTTTCCGCGTCTTCTGCGGCGATGAAGGTATCGGGCTCGGCATTCTGCCTGGCCGCGAAGTCGCGCACTTCCTGGCTGATCTTCATCGAGCAGAACTTCGGCCCGCACATTGAACAGAAATGCGCGGTCTTGGCGCCTTCCGCCGGGAGGGTCTGGTCGTGATATTGCTCGGCGGTTTCCGGGTCGAGCGACAGGTTGAACTGGTCGCGCCAGCGGAATTCGAAGCGCGCCTTGGAGAGTGCATCGTCGCGCACCTGTGCCGCCGGGTGCCCCTTCGCCAGGTCAGCCGCGTGGGCGGCAAGCTTGTAGGTGACAACGCCGACTTTCACATCGTCGCGGTCGGGCAGGCCGAGGTGCTCCTTGGGCGTGACGTAGCAGAGCATCGCCGTGCCGTACCACCCGATCTGCGCTGCACCGATGCCGCTGGTGATGTGGTCGTAACCGGGAGCGATATCGGTGACGAGCGGCCCGAGGGTGTAGAACGGCGCTTCGCCGCATGCCTCGAGCTGCTTTTCCATGTTCTCCTTGATCTTGTGCATGGGCACATGGCCCGGCCCTTCGATCATGACCTGCACGTCCTGCTCCCACGCGCGCTTGGTCAACTCGCCCAGCGTGTAGAGTTCGGCGAACTGCGCTTCGTCATTGGCGTCCGCGATACTGCCGGGGCGCAAGCCGTCGCCGAGGCTGTAGGCGATGTCATACGCCTTCATGATCTCGGTGATCTCGTCGAAATGCTCGTAGAGGAAGCTTTCCTTGTGATGCGCAAGGCACCATTTCGCCATGATCGATCCGCCGCGCGACACGATCCCGGTGACGCGCTTGGCGGCGAGCGGGACGTAAGGCAGGCGAACCCCTGCGTGGATAGTGAAATAGTCGACGCCCTGTTCGGCCTGTTCGATCAGAGTGTCGCGGAAGATTTCCCAGGTCAGTTCCTCGGCAATGCCGCCAACCTTTTCCAGAGCCTGATAGATCGGCACGGTGCCGATCGGCACGGGACTGTTGCGGATAATCCATTCGCGGGTATCGTGAATGTTGCGGCCCGTCGACAGGTCCATGATCGTGTCAGCGCCCCAACGCGTCGCCCACACCATCTTGTCGACTTCCTGCGCCACGTCCGATGCGACGGCGGAATTGCCGATATTGGCGTTGATCTTGACGAGGAAATTGCGCCCGATCGCCATCGGTTCGCTTTCGGGGTGGTTGATGTTGGAAGGGATGATCGCCCGTCCCCGTGCGACTTCGCTGCGGACGAATTCGGGGGTGATCACATCGGGGATAGCCGCGCCCCAGCTTTCGCCATCGCGCACCTGATCCTTGGCGATTTCGCGGCCCAGATTCTCGCGCTCGGCGACATATTCCATTTCGGGCGTGACGATACCTTTGCGGGCGTAGTGCATCTGGCTGACATTCATGCCCGGCTTGGCGCGCAAGGGGCGCTTCACCACATTGGGGAATTCAGGGACGCCGCCCGAACGATCCGGGCCAAGCTGGCCGTTGTCTTCAGGCTTTACCTCGCGCGCATCGTAATCCTCGACATCGCCACGAGCGAGAATCCAGTCACGGCGATGCGGCGCAAGGCCGGCGTTGATGTCGATCACGGCCTCGGGATCGGTGTAGGGGCCGGAGGTGTCGTACACGCGCACTGGCGGCTCCCCGCCTTCGAGATGGATTTCGCGCATGGCCACCTGAATGCCCGATCCGGTGCGCGCGCCGACGTGAATCTTGCGGCTGCCGCGGATGGGCCCGGTGGTTACGCCAATCTCTACGGGGGAATTGATATCGGCCATGCGAAGTCTCTCCAGATGGCGGAGTGCGGACTTCTGCCTTAGCGGCGCCCACTCCCTCCGCCTGTGTTAACAGGTTCAGGTTCAACGGGTCGGCGGACTCAAACCGCCCTCTCAGCCATCATGGCTCCCCGGGGATGGGTGAGTGTTAAACCGCGTTGGCTTGCGAGTCTAGGACTGCATCACCGCTGGAGGATCAATGCGCAGGCTCGCCAGTCGCATCTGCGGCTTCGTCATGCAGCGCGTCAACGCGAGCCGTCACCGCCGGAGTATAGACAAACTCGCTGCCGCTCAGGTCGATCGCCGGGATTTCCTCGCGCTCACGCCAGTAATCCTGATTGTGCCGCCATTCGGGCTTGTCGCCCCGGCGCGGCAATTGGTCGAGCCCGCGCATCAGATAGCCCGGATTGAAATTGTCCGGTTCGATCCAGGGGTGCAGCTGCATCCCTTCGTCTTCGGGCCGCAGGGCAACCTCGACCCTCGCCATGCCCTTGTCATGCATCCGGTTGAGCAGGCCGCAGACGAAATCGCCCAGCATGTCGACCCGCAAGGTCCAGCTGGCGCGGAAATAGCCCATGACCCACGCCATGTTCGGCACGCCGGTGAACATCATCCCGCGATAGGTCACGCTGTCGTTCCAGTTGACGGGCGCACCATCGACCTCGAACGGGATATCGCCCATCACCGACAGGCGGAAACCGGTTGCGGCGATGATCAGATCGGCTTCGATCAGTTCGCCCGATGCTGTCACCACCCCTTCGGGGGTGTCGCGGTCGATCGTGTCGGTCACCACGCTCACCTTGCCCGACACCGCGGCGCGGAAAACGTCGCCGTCGGGGCAGAATGCGAGCCTTTGCTGCCAAACGCGATAGCGCGGGGTGAAATGCGGTTCGAATTCGAAATCGGGTTTCCCGGTAAAGGCGCGCACCAGCTCCTTCAATTCCTCGAACACGGCATCGGGTTCTTCGATGCAGCGCCGTGTCAGGACATCCTGATCATGCATGATCTGTTGCCGCACGACGCGGTGAATGGTCGGCTCGTCTATGCCGATTTCACGCAGCCGGTCGGCCAGCTCGTTCTTGTTCTCGCTGCAATAAAAATAGGTCGGCGAACGCTGCAGCATGGTGACATGCGCGGCTCTCTTGGCGAGTTCGGGGACGACGGTGGCAGCGGTGGCCCCCGATCCGATCACCAGCACCCGCTTGTCCGAATAATCGTATTCCGGATCCCATTTCTGCGCGTGGACGAAATCGCCCGCGAAATCGTTTAGCCCGCGATCCGCCCAGTCTTCGGGAATGTAGGGTTTTTCGTGGTCGTAATAGCCCTGGCACATCCACAGGAAATTGCAGGTGAAGGCGACCATAGCACCGTCGGAAAGCCGCTCCGCCTCGACCGTCCAGAGGTTCGTTTCGCGTGAGAACGCGCAATGGACGATGCGGTGGCCGTAATGGATATGATCGCCGATGCCGTTTTCCTCGATCACTTCGCCCATGTAATCGAGGATCGCCTGCGCGCTGGCGATGGGTGCGCCCACCCACGGTTTGAAGCGATAGCCGAAAGTGTAGAGATCGCTGTCGGAGCGGACACCGGGATATTTGTGCGTTTCCCATGTGCCGCCGAATGTGTCCTTCATTTCAAGGATGGCATAGCTTGCCCAGGGGGATTGCTGCTGCAGGTGATAGGCCGATCCGATGCCCGATATCCCCGCCCCGACAATCAGGACATCGACATGGGTGGTAGTTGGCCAATCGATCACATGTGCCATCGCGCAATCCTCCATGCTGCAGGGATATCGAGGGGTGCGCAGAGGCACATTGATGCGGATCAATTTTGGCCGGGACGGCTTGCCCACAAGCCCGCGATGCGTCAGCACAGGGGCCTGAGGAGAGAGAACACGATGCCATTCCGTATGACAGAGATGGTGGGATGCGAATTCCCGCTGTTTGCCTTTTCCCACTGCCGCGACGTGGTGGCCGCAGCCAGTCGCGCGGGCGGTTTCGGCGTGCTGGGCGCGGTCAGCTACACGCCTGAACAGCTGGAGCATGAACTTGCGTGGATCGACGATCATGTCGAGGGCAAGCCCTATGGCGTCGACGTGCTGATCCCAGAAGTGCAGGCGGTCGATCATTCGGTCAGCGCAGATGCGATCATCGCGCAGATCCCGTCGCAATATCGCGATTTCACCCGCCAGCTGCTGCGCGAATGCGGGATTGCCGATGATGTCGGAGCGCCGCAGGGCGGATCGCAGGCGCCCAACACTTCGCTGGGTCAGGAATTGCTTGAAGTCAGCTTCAACCATCCGGTGCGGTTGATCGCCAATGCTCTGGGCACCGCCCCGCCGGAAATGATCGCGGCGGGGAAGAAATACGGCATTCCGGTCGCAGCGCTGGTGGGCGCGAAGGAGCACGCGCTTAAACAGGTGGCCGCCGGGGTCGATGTGATCGTCGCGCAGGGTGGCGAAGGCGGCGGGCATTGCGGCGATGTCTCGACGATCGTGCTCGTCCCCGAAGTGATCCAGGCGATAGAGGAAGCGGGCGCGGACATTCCGGTGCTTGCGGCAGGCGGGATCATGAACGGGCGGCAGATGGCAGGGATGATGGCGATGGGAGCGGCGGGCGCCTGGTGCGGCAGCGTGTGGCTTGCCTCACCCGAAGCCGAGACGACCCCGGTGTTCCGCGAAAAGATGATCGCGGCCGGATCGCGCGACACGATCCGCTCAAAGCATCGCACCGGCAAATACAGCCGTCAGTTAAAGAGCGAATGGCACGATAGGTGGGAGGCGGCTGGCCTGCCTGCCCTGCCCATGCCGTTGATGAGCCTGCTGGCCGAACCGGTGCTGCGCGCGCTGGATCAGGCGGCGGTGGCGGGCAATCCCAAGGCCCAGGCTCTCTCAAGCTATTGGGTCGGTCAGGGGCTGGGCCTCGTCAAGGATTCGCGCGGGGTCGGCACCATCGTGCAGGATTTCAAAGCCGATTTTGCCGCCGGGTTCGAGGGTCTGGCTGCCAATCTCGAATAGAGCCAAGCTGCGGCAAACGGACCTGGCGATATCTCCGCAGACACAAAATGGTACTTGCCCGGACAAGCCCCGCAAGATAAAGGTTTCAATGTGCAACTGTTTGACCTGATCCTTGCGGCCAAGATTCTCGTCACTGCGCTTGCGGTCGTGATCCCGTTGTTTGTCGTGCCGGTTCGGGTCAGCGCTCCCTTGCTTGGCCTTGAGGAGACGCAAATGCGCTACATGCGCCTCTATGCGCTCGCAGTCGGCGCGCTGCTGATCGGTTATGCGTCGGGCTTTTCGTGGTGGCGGGACGGTGGGTTTCCCTATGGCATTGCGATCATGGGACTCGTTTCGAATGGCGGCGCAGCGGTGTTGCTGGCGTATGACAAGCACGTACCCTTGGTGCGCATAGGCGCGGCTTTCTTCGGACTGATTGCGGTGGCGCTCGCGGCCAGCCTGTTTGCACCTGATTGGGCTATGAAACCGCTCTGATCTGCGTATTCCCTACCTGCGCACCGCGATGACATCTCTTTACCGTCTCGATTGCACCGCTCGCGAAATTGCCGGGCGCTTTGGCGCGAGGCTGGGCGATGATCCCTGGGGCGGGGGTTATGTCGCGCGGGACCGCTTTGCCCCCGTCATCACCGCCGGGCACGATTTTATCGCCGGGCCGCGCCCGCCGGGCGGAATGCTGCAGCCGCGCATCGTGCCACGCCTGTGGGGCGTGCTGCCCCCGTCCGGCTCCGACGATCCGATGCGCCGCATTTCCACGGTGCGCAATCCCGACAGCCCGTTCTGGATCGGCAATCTCAGGAACAGCGAGTTCCGCTGCATTGTCCCGGCGACATCGGTCATGCTGTGGTGCAGCGGGATCGATTATGAAGGGCGACGGCTGAAACACTGGTTCGCGCCCGAGGACGGCGGGATCTTCGCCATCGCCGGGGTGTGGAAAGACGAGGACATTCCCGCATTCGCCCTGCTCACACGAGAAGCATCCGGCGCTGCAAAAGCGGCGGGATGCAATGCCATGCCGCTGATTTTGCCATCCGATGATCGCAGCCTTCAGACGTGGCTGCACGGCGGCTGGGACGCGGCCAGACTTCTGACTGAGCGCCCGGCACCGATCCCGCTTATCGAACGGGATATGGAACCGGATTAGGCTTCCTCACGCGGGAGGCTGAACAGGCAGATGGCCAGCAACATAGTCGCCAGCACGCCTGATCCGCCCGCAATCGGCAGTTCGCCAGCGAAATCGCGGCCCAGTGCCATGGACAATGCGTTGGCGATGGCAGCGACACAACCGACCACAAGGCCGAACCAACCCAACAATCGTGACCCGCCGCCAAGCCTAGCCAGGGCGAAAACGATCAACGCCAATGCCAGCAAGAGCTTCGCCGCGTTGTAGACCATGAAGGAATAAGCGACGATTGCCGCGGCAGCCGGCGCGAAGGCTTCCACCTCGCGCGCGACTTCGAAAAACGGCCCGAACAAGGTCAGCCCCACGCCGACCTGCACCACGTTGAGCACGGCTGCAAAGCCGATCGCCGACCACGCAAGAAAATGCTGCTTTGCCTCAAGCATGGCAGCCCCGGCAAAAGCCGCCATCAGAGTAAAGATGACCCCTTCGATACCCCACAGCAATTGGCGCGGCACCTCAGCACCGCTGGCATAAAGCGCGGTGTAGACGCTCTGCGTGACTGCGGCTGCCAGCAAGAGAGCGGCAACCAGACGGACCGTGTTGCGGAAGGAAATCGGCATGAATCGTACCCCTGTCATCGCGCGCGCCCTGTGCTTTGGTGTAGTCCGGGCGTCAAAATCAACGATACAGGCGCGTTCGCCGGTTGCGAGCAAAAGGTTACACCGGATCCCGGCATCCCCCACCATGACACGCGATTAGAGTTTCGCAACCCACTGATCCTGTTATTCTTCTCCGGTCTATGCGGCTTGATTCGACCATTGGTTTGGACGGAGCCGCTGACTTCTAAAGGGGGAGCATCCATGAATATTTCACGCCTGCCGCGCGTCCGCATTTCGGGCGCGCTCCTGCTCGCATCGAGCACGCTTGCGATCGCCATGACCAGCCCGGCGCAGGCCGACACCACCGCGCCCTGCAACACCGGCAACGGGCCTGACGCGGTGGCAGACACCAGCGACGACACGCTCGAATGCGGCGAGAATGCCAGCGCGACGGGCGGCAATGCGACAGCCGTGGGCAATGGCTCCGCCGCCTCGGGAAGCCTGAGCCTTGCCGTGGGCGACAGCGCCAGCGCCTTTGGCCGTTCGGCACAGGCAACCGCGGCAGGCGCAACCGCAATCGGCGCGGCATCGGACGCGTTCGGCACCAACAGCACCGCCATCGGAATTCTTTCGGTCGCCACCGGCGCGGACAGCATCGCGGTGGGGCGCTTGGCGCAGGCATCGACCGCGCGTTCGGTCGCCATCGGCACCGGGGCAAGCGCCACCGGAGACGAAGCGACCGCCCTCGGCGAAGCAGCGGACGCATCGGGCCAGGCCGCGATTGCCATCGGAAATGACGCGGAAAGTTCTGGCGTGGGTTCGATCGCGATCGGATCGAACACGGCGGGCGCGGACGTGTTCGGGGTGATCGCCGGCGGACGGGCCACCATCGCCATCGGTTCGGAAACGCGCATCTATGCCGACGGGGCAATCGCGATTGGCGGCGATCTCGACAATGACGGGCTGGGCTCCTCCGCCAACGCGACCGGCAACGTGGCGCTGGGTGCGGATTCGTTCGCGGTCGGGTTGAATTCGGTCGCCATCGGGGCCGGTTCCATAGCGGACCTCAACGATTCCGTGTCGGTCGGCAGCGAGACGAACCGGCGCGTCATCACCAATGTCGCACCCGGATACCGCGACGATCACGCGGTGACGCTGGGACAGGTCAATGCATTGCTTTCAGGCGGCGGCACGCCGGGCGTCGTCGTCAATGTCGATGGCGGCTTCTCCCCCACCGCGACCGGAACGGGATCAATCGCCATCGGCGACGGCGCCATTGCCGATGGCAGCGAAGCCGTGGTCGTGGGCGCGACTTCGGGTGCGAACGGAAACGGAGCGACCACCTTCGGCGGCTTTGCCAACGCCACCGGCACCAATGCCACCGCACTGGGTTTCAGCGCCAATGCCGGGGCCAACAATGCGACCACGCTGGGCAGCTCCTCCAGCGCCAGCGCCAGCGGGGCTGTCGCGGTCGGCACTTCGGTGCAGGCATCGGGGATCGATTCTGTCGCCATTGGCACCGGTTCGAGCGCGGGCTTCGCCAATTCGGTCGCGCTGGGTTCAGGATCAACCGCCAGCGCCGCCAACACGGTATCGGTCGGCAGCACCGGCTTTGAAAGGCGGATCACCAATGTCGCGGACGGGGTGGCGGACAGCGATGCCGCAACCGTCGGCCAGTTGAAGGCGATTGCCGGGAACGACAAGTTCGCCGCCAACGGCACCAACGGTATTGCGACGGCCACGGGCAGCAATTCGCTCGCCATCGGATCGGGCGCGATTGCCGAAGGAACCAACTCCATCGCCATCGGCCTCGACACAGCCGATCCGGGTGATGTCGGCGCTTTCGCCAGCGGACAGGGCGCTCTGGCGGTCGGTGCCGAGGCGCAGGCGCAGGGCAGCAATACGATCGCGCTCGGTGCGGGATCGCTGGCCTTGCAGGACGATACGCTGTCGATCGGCAATTCCACGCTGAAGCGGCGGATCACCAATGTTGCCGACGCGCAGGATGATAATGACGCGGTGACGCTGGGCCAGCTCAACGATGCGCTTGCCGACAGCGCTACGCCCTTCGTCAAGGTCAACGGCGCAACCGGAAATGCAGTGGCGGGCGGGCTGAACGCTATCGCCATAGGAACGGTCGCCACGGCAGGCGGCGCGGGTTCCATCGCCATTGGCGGCGACACCATCGGCGGGGCGAATTCGACCCGCGCCGACGGCACGGGGGCAATCGCGATGGGCAGCTTTGCGAACAGCGGGTCGGGCGACGGCGCGATCGCAATCGGCGTGCGCGCTCGGGGGGATGGCGCCAACGCTCTGGCGATCGGCACCGATGCCACCGCCTTTGCCAGCGGCACCGCGATCGGCAACCTCAGCTTCGTCAACGCGCTGACAGGCACAGCCATCGGCGAAAGCGCCTTTGTCAGCGGTAACAATTCGGTGGCGCTGGGGGCGGGTTCGGCGGCATTGCAGGCCAATGTCGTCTCGGTCGGCAGCGCCAGCCAGCAACGCCGCATCGTCAACGTCGCAGCCGGGTCTGCCGGGACGGACGCGGTCAATGTCGCTCAGCTCAATTCCGCGCTCAGCAGCGTTTCGGGTGCCAACAACCGCTTCTTCGGGATCAATTCCACCGGCACTTCCGCATCCGCGACGGGGATTGACGCGCTGGCCATTGGTTCGCTTGCCAATGCAGCGGGCAATCGCGGCGTTGCTGTCGGCGTATCGGCGGTCGCCAGTCAGGAAAGCGCCAACTCGTTCGGCACGCGTGCGCGGGCGGAGGGGATCAACTCCGCCTCTTTCGGAGCGGATGCGAGGGCGCTGGCCAACAATGCCATTGCGATTGGTGCAGGCTCCCTTGCAAACGCCAACTTCGCCACCGCTGTCGGCCGTTCGGCGATTGCGACCGGGGACAGTTCGACTGCGTTGGGCCGTGCGGCGGAGGCGTTCGGCGCTAACAGCGCTGCTTTCGGCACCGGCGCCCGCGCCGCTGCACAGGGGGTCGCCTTCGGACAGACAGCAAGGGCCACCGGCAACAACACCACCGCGCTTGGGCAACAGGCGCTCGCCAGCGAGCTGCTGGCCACCGCAGTCGGCAACACATCGTCGGCCACGGCGCAAAGCGCGACGGCAATCGGATCGCGCGCCAAGGCCGCATTTGCTGGCTCCACCGCCGTCGGTGCCAATGCAGAAACCACCGCCGCCAATCAGGTGACGCTGGGCGGTACGGGCAGCGCCGTGCGGATCGGTGACATCGCCGCCAGCACCCAGGCGCAGGTCGGCCCGGTCAGCGTCGTCACCGTGGACGAAGCCGGCACGCTGGGGCGGCAAACCGTCGCCACTGCCGCCTCTGTCGACAATGTCCGCGTGTCGATGAACACGATGCAGGCAATCACCGATGCACAGATCCAGAATCTGTCGGGCAGCATTTCCGCGCTGGACGGCAGGATCACCGGATTGGCGTTCCAGCTGGAAGACCTCGACCAGCGCACCCGCGGCGGCATTGCTGCGGCGATGGCGATGGGCGGAACGATGATCGTGCCTGACAGCACTTTTTCGGTCAGCGCCAATGTTTCGACCTATCAGGGCGAACAGGGCTTTTCCGGATCGATCGCGGCGCGGGTGCGCGAACGCGTATATATCACCGCCAGCGTTGCCGGATCGACCGCCGAAAAGAGCACCGGAGGGCGTGTGGGCGTCGCTTTCGGTTTCTGAAGCGAGAATGGGGGCGGGCCTTTCGGGCTCGTCGCTACCCGCCCTTGTCCAGACAAATGCGGTCCCCGCGCCGGGCAACGTTATAGCCTCGCTCTGCCACCTCGCGGCTTTGCGCGCTGTCCGGATCGCGGATCGGATTCGTGTGGTTGTAATGGATGAAATGCACCTTGGCGCGCTCGCTTGGCGGAAGCTCCTGCAAGCGGTCCA
The DNA here is from genome assembly GCF_023823125.1 of Erythrobacter aurantius. Lineage (NCBI taxonomy): Bacteria > Pseudomonadati > Pseudomonadota > Alphaproteobacteria > Sphingomonadales > Erythrobacteraceae > Erythrobacter > Erythrobacter aurantius. The sequence continues at coordinate 3,285,415 of NZ_CP090949.1, forward strand.
TCGTTTCTGTGACGCGCGGATGCGGGATTTCTCTCATGTCCCGCCCCGGCAGTTCATCGTCGTCCCAAAAGGTCGCGTCGATGAAGACCAACCCATCCGGCCCGACCTTGCGCACCCAGGTTTCGAGCGAGAAGCCCGGGTTTCGCGCCTCCATCTCATCCCAGCTGTCAATGTCCGGCAGGTATAGGATCGACCAACGTTCGGGATCGGCGAAAACCCAACCGACCGTCTCCGAATATTCGTCGCGATGCGGCACCGGAATGGCGCTGGCGGCGATATTGCCGCCGATAAGCTGCGGCTCTGACGGCCGCCATGCTTCGTTCGCCAACGGAGGGTAACGATAAGAGGAATGCGCCACCTCTTTGATGGCGATATTCCCCAGCTCGACCAGCTGGCTCCACGGCCCGTTTGTGCGCAGGAACTGGGCCATGCGCGGCATCGCATAGACGGGGACCCCGCTCGCCCCCGCAGCCTCGCGCCCGAAATACGCAAGGCCGAGATAATGCCCGATATGCGCATGCGTGAGAAACACGCCGTCCAGGCCCAACCCATCCGCGGGCGGCTCGATCCTGTCCAGCATGGCAAGCTGCTCGGTGATCGCGGGGCTGGCATCCAAAAGATATCGTTTGCCGTTCGCCCGATCGATCAGGGCGAGCGCGGATGGCAGCAGGTGCGGGCCGGTGTCATCGGCATTGCCGATCTGCGGCGCGCCCGCATCCTGCCCTGCCCCGAGCACGACGAGCTCGACCTTGCAGACCTCCGGCTCCCCATCGGCGGCATAGGTAACGGCAGGGGCCGAACACAAGGCACCGCCCGCCAGCAGGGCGGCAAGGCCGCGCATCATTCGATCACGCGCCCGCGCACCATGACAAAGTCCACATCCTCCAGCACCGTCACATCGGCCAGCGGATTGCCGTCAACCGCGATCAGGTCTGCCGAAAAGCCCGGCGCGATGCGTCCGATGGTGTCACCCATCCCCAGAACGTCAGCCGCCACCGTGGTCGCGCTGGCCAGCGCTTCACGCGGGCTCATCCCCTGCGCCACCATGAGCGCGAATTCCTCGCCATTGCGGCCATGCGGGAACACACCCGCATCGGTGCCGAAAGCAACCCGCACGCCGAATTGCCGGGCGCGCGAGACCAGCGACGCCATCAACGGCTGCACCGCGCGGATCTTGGCCTCCACCACCGGGGTGTAGGTACCGGTGTCGAGCCCTTCGGATACGCCCTTCAACGCCATCAGTGTCGGGACCAGCGTGGTGCCGTTTTCGCGCATCACCCGCGCCGCCTGCTCGTCAAGATAGGTGCCGTGTTCGATCGTGTGCACACCGGCGCGCGCCGCTGCCTCGATCCCGCGAGCGCCATGGGCGTGCGCCGCGACCTTGAGGCCGAGCGTTTCCGCCGTTTCGACGATGGCGCGCATTTCCTCATCGCTGAAATGCGCTTCGAGCCCGCGCCCCTGTTGGCTCAAGACGCCTCCGGTCGCGGTGATCTTGATAAGGTCGGCCCCGTATTGCGAGGCAAGCCGCACCTTGGCTGCGCATTCGACCGCGCCGGTGCAGGTGAAGCCGGAATCGAGGACGTCGTTCACATGTTCGATAAAGCCGTTCACGTCGCCATGCCCGCCGATGATGGCGATGGTGCGCGCGCTGGTGACGATGCGCGGACCTGCCACCATCCCTTCGGCTGTCGCGCGCCGCAGCATCTGCGTGACCTGATCGGTGCGGCTGCCCAGATCGCGCACGGTGGTGAACCCGGCAAGCGCGGTGATGCGCGCGTTCTTGGCGGCGATCAGCGTGAAGTATTCGGGCGGAGTTGTCGCCGCACGCCAGAATTCGCCCGAGGGATCACCCGAAAGGTGCGTGTGCAGGTCGATCAGGCCGGGCAGCACGGTCTTGTCCGAAAGGTCGATCACCTTCGACCCTTCAACCGCATAGACTTCGAGATCGGGGCTGTCAGAGGGCAGGATGTCGCGGATCGTTCCGTCGATCACGACGATCGCCATAGGGCCGCTTGGCTGGCTGTCGGCGTCCATGATGACGCTGCCCGCTTCGACGATCAGCGTATCGGCTGCGGCAGGCGAAGCGATGCACGCGGCCAGCGCAGCAATCGCGCCCATGGTTTTGGCAAGCAGTTTCATTGGTTTCTCTCCCCTGTCAGGCCCCAAGGTGACAGTGATGCCCCGCTTGAGGTGCGCTGGCAAGACCGGGCCTTCGGCAATTCGTGGGGCACGCGCAATTCGCTTGACGATTGCGCGGGCGCTTGGTCTTTGCGGTGTCTTGTCATTTGCCACAGGGACGCACCCATGATTCCGTTTTTGAAGATCCGCCTTGTTCTGGGTGCCTTTGCCCTGTCGCCGCTGGCGCTTGTCGCCTTGCCGGTTCCGGCTGCCGCGCAGCAGAGCGATGCCGCCTATCAGGATCTGTTCAACGCCATCGACGAAGGGGTCGATCACGAAGTTGCGCTCGATTCCACCATGAAGGTCGTACGGCGCGAATATGCGGCAATTCCCGTGATCGCTCAGGTCGACCAGATGAGCCCCGGCCTGATCGATGAGATCGTCAAGGAAATGCGCCCGATTTTCCGCGATTATCAGGCGCGTGTGCGCGACAAGTATCGCCCGCAAATGGTCGGCCTGTTCGCGCGCAACCTGACCACTTCCGAAGCGCAGGACATCGCGGCATTCTATCGGTCGGAGCTTGGCCGCCGCATCCTTGGCGGGGTGTCGCGCAATTACAGCCCCGATGCGACGCTGGAAAATGTGCAGGAGCTGGACGGCCAGAGCGAAGACGAAGTGCGCGACAATGTCGCCAGTGATATCGGCAATGCCACTCAGGCGACGATTTCGGAACTGTCGCAGGACGATCTTGTCGCGATGGGCAGGCTGGCGATGGAAAAGCCCGCGCTGCTGAAGCTGGGCCAGATCAACCCGCAAATGATCGCCCTGCGCGCGCAGATGGAGCAGGAACAGCCCACCCCTGACGAGGCCGCCCAGATCGAAGCGGTGATCCAGGCGGTGTTCAAGCGCAGGCTTGGGGAATAACCCGCGCTCAAGCAGCGAAGCGGTAGCGCAGACTAGAACGTGTAGCCCACGCCGATCCCGCCGATGAACTGGCTGGCGCTGCCGCGAACCGATGTGAACGGAGTGTCCGCCGCATCGCCGACCAGCCGTGAATAGCCCGCGACGCCATAAAGGTTGAACCCGCCGTTCAAGAGATTGCCGTCGAGGTCCAGCGTGAAGATCGCCAGCGTGCCGAGCGAATTCAGCCCGCCATCAGCGGTGAACTGCGGCAGGCCGGTCGCCGCTGCATCGGCAGGGGTGACGGTGTAGTAATAGTCGGCAAAATCATCGTCGACGAAGCTGGCATTGAACCCCAGCTGCAGCGCGGCTCCGCGCCCCAGAGGGGTGAAGTAATTCACCCCCGGTTCGATCAGCATTCCCTCATGCGCACCCAGAATGTCCCAGCGCAGCTGCGTCGATACTCCCAGACGATCCCCCCGCGTGAAAACGCCCGGAAAGGTCACGCCGCCATTCAATCCGACCTCGATCGCGGTGTCGAGTTCGCTCGCCAATTCCACCACCGGGTCCTTGATCCGGTTGGCGCGGTCATTGCGAAAGCGGAATGACGGCCCGAGCGAGAACGAGGTTTTCGCAGGGCCCATGGCGGGCTTTTGTGACAGCAGATCGAGGTTGAAGCCGGGGCCGTTGGGGCTGATCCCCACACCGCCCACGCGCCCGACGATCAGCGGCAGCGGGAAAGCAACGTAATCGTCGGAACCCGAATAGCTTGGGACCAGACCTGCACCGATACCGATGGTCGCCCAAGTCTCGTCGAACACCGGCTTGAACGGAGGTGCACCGGCCCCTTGAGGTGAAGCATCCTGCACGACGGCGGCGGGAGCGCCCTCTTCTTCAGCGCCCATCTCCTGGGCGGTTTCCGCATGGGCATGCCCCGCCAAAGTCATGGCAAGAAAGGCAAGAATCGATGGCAAGGGGCGGGGTTCGGGCATTTCAGGGAGAACTCCGTGGGAGAGAGAGGGGGCGAATGGTCAATGTGCACTGCCCCCATAGGTTCCGGTTCTGCCGGGTGGATGGCGATGCGCGTTGCCCCTGCGCGCGCTGTCCCCTAGGGCCAATACAGATGAGCGACTCACAACTCGACGTGGCGATTGTTGGCGGCGGCCTTGCGGGCGGGCTGATTGCTCTTGCGCTGCACCGCGCGCGTCCGGAATTCCGCATTGCCGTGGTCGAGGCGGGCAAGGTGATCGGCGGCAATCACCGCTGGAGCTGGTTTGACAGCGACCTGTCCGAAGAAGGCCGCGCGTTGCTCGCCGAATTCCGCCAGACCGGCTGGGACGCGGGCTATGATGTCGAATTCCCCAAATATCGGCGCACGCTGGGCACCTCATACTGTTCGATGGCGTCGCATGATTTTCACGAAGGGCTGATGCGCGCCCTGCCCGACAACGCGGTGATGCTGGGGCGCAAGGCCGCAAGCCTTGATGCGCGCGGGGTCGATCTGGACGACGGAACCCGGCTGGACGCACGGGCGGTGATAGATTGCCGCAGCTTCCAGCCAAGCAGGCATCTGCGCGGCGGGTGGCAGGTGTTCCTTGGCCGGCACATGCGTCTGCCCGAACCGCACGGGCTGGAACGCCCTGTCATCATGGATGCAACCGTCGATCAACTCGCGCCCAGCGGCAATGGTGGGGCCTATCGCTTCGTCTATGTCCTGCCGCTGGCATCGCATGACGTCTTCGTCGAAGACACCTACTACGCCGACAGCTTCAAGCTTGACCGGGCTGCGCTGTCGGCGCGGATCGACCAATACGCTCGCGAAAACGGCTGGCCCGATCACGCCATCGTCGGCAATGAAGCAGGTGTGCTGCCGGTGCTGACCGGGGGTAATTTCTCGGCCTATCAGGAAGAGGTCCGCATCTCCGGTGTGGCGATCGCGGGCGCGCGCGGCGGGTTCACCCATCCGCTCACCAGCTACACCATGTGCGTCGCGGTGGAAAATGCCTTGCTGATCGCACGCGAAGCCGATCTGACGGGGCCGCAACTGGCCGCGCTGATGGAAACCCGTGCCCGCCACCACTGGCGCAAGACCGGCTATTATCGCCTGCTGGGCCGTTTCCTGTTCTTCGCCGCGGAACCACACAAGCGCGTGAAGGTTTTCCAAAGGTTCTACAGATTGCGCGAAGGTCTGGTTGAAAGGTTCTACGCCGCGCGATCCAGCCCTTTGGACAAGGCCCGCGTCCTGTGGGGAGAACCGCCCGTATCTATTCCGGCTGCGATCCTCGCGATGTTCAACCGCGGACCGCCGCTCAAAGCCAATGCGCCCATCGATTTGCAAACGGAGAATGAGGCATGACCGCCGATCCCACGCTTGACCTTGCCCCGAAAGTTCCGACGGACCGCGGGATCGACCCCGTGATGGCAGAGAAATACGCCGGCAAAAGCGCCTGCGTCATCGGCGCGGGGTTTGGCGGCATGGCGCTGGCGATCCGCCTGCAATCGCACGGCATCGCGACCACCGTGGTCGAAGCGCGCGACAAACCCGGCGGCCGCGCCTATTTTTGGGAAAAGGACGGCTTCACTTTCGACGCCGGCCCCACCGTCATCACCGATCCGCCTTGCCTTGAGGAGCTGTGGGCGCTGACCGGGCACGACATCGCCGAAGATGTCGAGCTGATGAAGGTCATGCCGTTCTATCGCCTCAACTGGCCCGACGGCACCAATTTCGATTACTCGAACGACGAAGCGCAGCTGAACGCGGAAATCGCCAAGCTCAATCCCGATGACGTGGTCGGCTACCAGCGCTTCCTCGAATATTCGGCACGGGTTTATGAGGAAGGCTATCTGAAGCTGGGGACCGTCCCGTTCCTTGATTTCAAATCGATGCTGAAAGCCGCCCCTGCCCTGATCAAGGAACAGGCGTGGCGCAGCGTCTATTCGATGGTGTCGAGCTATGTCCAAAGCGAGAAGCTGCGCGAGGCGTTGAGCTTCCACACGCTGCTGGTCGGCGGCAATCCGATGAACACCTCGTCGATCTACGCGCTGATCCACAAGCTGGAAAAGGACGGCGGCGTCTGGTGGGCGCGCGGCGGCACCAATCGCCTGATCGCCGGGATGGTGCGCCATTTCGAGCGGATCGGCGGCACGATGCGCGTCGGCGATCCGGTGGTGCAGGTGCACACCATGGGCACCCGCGCGACCGAGGTGGAAACGAAATCGGGCTGGAAGCAGGCGTTTGACGCGGTCGCATCCAACGGCGACATCATGCACACCTACAAGGATCTGCTGTCGAATTCGCAGCGCGGGCAGAAGATGGCGAAGAGTCTGAAGCGCAAGAGCTTTTCCCCGTCGCTGTTCGTCGTGCACTTCGGGCTGGAGGGCACCTGGCCGGGGATCGCGCATCACATGATCCTGTTCGCCAACCGCTACAAGGGACTGCTCGACGACATCTACAAGAACGGCGTCATCCCTCAGGATTTCGCGATCTATCTGCACCACCCCACCGTCACCGACCCGTCAATGGCACCTCCGGGCAAAAGCACCTTCTACGCGCTGGTGCCGGTCGCCCATATGGGCAAGATGCCGGTCGACTGGGACGAAGCCGGGCCGAAGCTGGAAAAGATGATCCTCGACGAAATCGGGCGGCGGCTGATCCCCGACATCCACGATCGGATCGTCACCAAGTTCAGCTACGCGCCCAAGGATTTCGCCCAAGACCTCTCCGCCCACATGGGCAGCGCCTTCAGTCTCGAACCGGTGCTGTGGCAAAGCGCATATCTGCGCGGCCACAACCGCGACGACGTGATCGAGAATTTCTATCTCGTCGGCGCGGGCACCCATCCGGGCGCGGGCATCCCCGGCGTGGTCGGCAGCGCCAAGGCAACGGCGGGTATTGTGCTGGAGGATTTGGCGGCTAAGGCGACCGCATGAATGCACGAACCGGTACGATGAAACGCATCGCCGTCTATTGCGGCTCCGCCACGCCCGAAGACCCGCGCTATGTCGAGCTTGCCTATGACGTGGGCCGCGAGCTGGCCACGCGCGGGATCGGCGTCGTTTATGGCGGCGGCAGGCTGGGACTGATGGGCGCGGTGGCGCGCGGGGCCAAGGAAGCCGGCGGCGAAGTCATCGGCATCATTCCCGATGCGTTGATCAAGTCCGAAGTCGCCAATTACGACTGTGACGAACTGGTCGCCGTGTCCGGCATGCACGAACGCAAGCAGAAGTTCACCGATCTGTCGGACGGGTTCATCACCCTTCCCGGCGGGGTCGGGACCATGGACGAGCTATGGGAAGCGATGAGCTGGTCGCAGCTGGGCTATCATTCCGATCCCGTGGGCGTGCTCAACGCTTTCGGCTTTTACGATCACCTGCTCGCCTTCAACCGCAAGATGGCCGAAGTCGGCTTTGTCCGCCCGGCGCACCAGAACATATTGATCGCGGCGGACAACCTGCCCGATCTGCTGGAGCAGATGGAAGCCTATGAACCGCACACTCCGATCTTCCGGATGAAGGCAGAGGACCTGTAAGGCTTCGCACCATGGCGGTAGATGCGGAAACACGGGCGGCGCTGGTAAACCACGCGCATCAGGCGATCAAATACGGATCGCAGAGCTTTTCCGCCGCCTCGCAACTGTTCGACAGCGAAACGCGTGAGCGCGCTTGGCTGCTGTATGCCTGGTGCCGCCGCTGCGACGATATTGCCGACAATCAGGAACTGGGCGGTGTTCTGGGCGACCAGTCCGATCTCGACGCGCGGCTGGCGTTGATCCGCAAGCTGACAGCCAAAGCCTTTGCCGGGGAGCCGACCGGCGATCCCGCTTTCGACGCGTTGGGCGTGGTGGCATCCGAATGCGGCCTTACCCCGGCGATGGCGGAGGATGTGATCGCGGGCTTCCAGCTTGACGCCGAAGATTGGCGCCCCCGCACCGAAGCGGACATGATGCGCTATTGCTATCACGTCGCGGGGGCCGTCGGAGTGATGATGGCGGTGGTGATGGGGGTCGATCCAGAGGATCAGGACACGCTCGACCGCGCGAACGATCTGGGCCTTGCGTTCCAGCTGTCCAACATCGCGCGCGACATCGTGGAGGATGACGCGGCGGGGCGGTGTTACCTGCCGATGGAATGGCTGGTCGAACAGGATATCGAGCCCGGCCAGCATACCAAGCCGCACCACCGCAAGGAGCTGGCTGAAATGGCCGCGCGATTGGTGGCGCTGGTGGAAAAGCACGAAGCCGCCGCACGGGTCGGGGCCGAACGCCTGCCGTTCCGCAGCCGCTGGGCGGTGCTGTCCGCCGCGCGGATCTATGGCGCGATCGGGCGCAAGGTTCGCGCTCGCGGCACCGAAGCATGGAACAGCCGCACCTATGTCCCGCGCTGGGAAAAGGCGCTGTATGGCGCGCGGGCCTTCCTTTCGGCGATCATCAACCGCGAAAAACACCCCGACGGGCCGATCACATGGGGGATCAAGGATTTCCGCCCCTCCTGACTGCGCTCGACAGGCGCACGGCGTGTGGCTAATCCACGGGCCATGAGAGGACTCCTGAAATCCGCCGTCGCGCTGCTCGGCCTTGCCGCCGCGCCCGTGTTCGCCAATTCTCCCACCAGCGACCAGATCGCGGTGATGGACGGCGTCGAAGCCTTTTTCGAGGCTCTGCGCAGCGACGACAAGACTGCGCTCGCGAACACCTTGCTGCCCGAAGGCATGATATTCGTGCACAGCCGGATGAACCCCGAGGCCCCACGCATAGACGTGGTGCCGGCCGCCGATCACCTCGCGCGCTGGGCCACGCAGACGCGCAAAGTCGACGAATTCATGCATATCGAAACGGTGCTGGTCGATGGCGACATGGCGCAGGTGTGGGGGCCGTATTACTTCACCGTCGAGGAAAAGCTGAGCCATTGCGGCATCAATTCACTCAGCATGATCAAGACCGATGACGGCTGGAAAGTCGCCAACACCAGCTTCACAATGGAGCCGCCTGCCGCTTGCGACGCGATTGTCGCACAGGTGAACGCGCATTGGGAAATCGAACAATGATTGCCAAGCTGCTGATCGCCAATCGCGGCGAGATCGCCTGCCGCATCATGCGCACCGCGCGCACCATGGGGATCGCGACGGTCGCGGTCTATTCCGATGCCGATGCCAAGGCGCTGCATGTGCGCTCGGCTGACGAGGCAGTGCATATCGGCCCTTCGCCTGCGGCTGAGTCCTATCTGGTCGGCGCGAAGATCATTGCGGCGGCCAAGCAGACGGGAGCGGATGCGGTGCATCCGGGCTACGGGTTCCTGTCGGAGAACGCCGACTTCGCGCAGGCCGTGATTGATGCAGGGCTGATCTGGGTCGGGCCGAATCCCGAAAGCATCCGCGCGATGGGCCTCAAGGACGCCGCCAAGCAGTTGATGCGCTCCGCCGGCGTGCCGGTGACGCCGGGCTATGACGGGTCGGACCAATCGGTCGAGCGGCTCACCAAGGAGGCCGAGGCCATCGGTTATCCCGTGCTGATCAAGGCGGTCGCAGGTGGCGGCGGCAAGGGGATGCGCAAGGTCGATGCCCCCGCCGACTTCGCCGCCGCGCTGGAGAGCTGCCGCCGCGAGGCCAAGGCGAGCTTCGGCAATGACGAGGTGCTGCTCGAAAAGTGGATCACCTCCCCCCGCCATATCGAGGTGCAGGTGTTCGGCGATGCCCACGGCAACGTCGTCCACCTGTTCGAGCGCGACTGCTCGCTCCAGCGCCGCCACCAGAAGGTGATCGAGGAAGCCCCCGCACCCGGCATGGACGAAGCCACCCGCGAGGCGATCTGCGCCGCCGCCGTGCGCGCGGCCAAGGCGGTCGATTACAAGGGCGCAGGCACGATCGAATTCATCGCCGATGCGTCCGAGGGCCTGCGCGCCGACCGCATCTTCTTCATGGAGATGAACACCCGCCTTCAGGTCGAACACCCCGTGACCGAGGAGATCACCGGGGTGGATCTGGTGGAGTGGCAGCTGCGCGTAGCGAGCGGAGAACCGATCCCGCTGAAGCAGGAAGAGCTCTCGATCAACGGCCACGCCATCGAAGCGCGGCTCTATGCGGAGGACCCGGCGAAGGGGTTTTTGCCGAGCACGGGGCGCTTGGAGCACTTCGATCTGACTTACTGGGACGGTTGGGATACGCGTATCGATACGGGAGCAGAGCATGGCAGCGAGGTTTCTCCTCATTACGATCCGATGCTCGCCAAAATTATCTGTCATGAAAGCGGCCGCCGCGTTGCACTCGATCAATTAGCGGACCATCTGGCTGAGACAAAGGTCTGGCCTGTCAAAACCAACCTAGCCTTCCTGGTCAGTTTGCTTCGGGACGAGGATGTTCAGCAAGGGCATCTCGACACCGGCCTCATAGCACGTAAGCAGGAAGCACTCACCTCGATACCGGTAGTCAGCGATCGCTCGTTAAGCGATGCGCTCAATTGGTTCGTTCGAGATAGCACAAACTTCGACCGCAAGGCCGAACCCTTGCTAGGCTTCCGCATGAACAGCCCGCACAAGCGTGAATTTCGCTTGGCCGTGGACGGGGAAGTACAGCCCTTCACATATGATCCGACGCCCGAGGGCCAGTCTTTTGAACATGGCTTTCGCGAGAGCCTTGAGCCAGAGGCTCAATTCGTCAGCATCCGTGGGCATATGCTCAAGGTATCGCTCCCTCGTTACGACGGCACCGGCCACGCCTCCGCCGCCGACGGAGCGATCCTCGCCCCCATGCCGGGCAAGGTCATCGCGGTCGATGTGGCCGAGGGTGATACAGTTGCCGCGGGCCAGCGGCTGATGGTGCTCGAGGCGATGAAGATGGAACACGCGCTCACTGCGCCCTTCGACGGGACCGTCACCGGGCTGAAAGCTAGCGTTGGCGGTCAAGTGCAGGTTGAGGCGGTGCTTTGTGTGGTGGAGCCTGCTTCCGAAGCATAACTCGTCACCCCAGCGAAAGCTGGGGTCTCGGGCCGCTGGGTGCTTCATCGCCCTAGATCCCAGCTTTCGCTGGGATGACGGTTTGCTTATGGGATGGGGATGACCTGGGCCAAGGAACTCGAAGAACTGCGCCGCCGCGAAGCGCTGGCCGAGCAGATGGGTGGCGCGGACAAGGTGGCGCGGCAGCATGGGCGCGGCAAGATGGACGCGCGCGCGCGGCTTGCGGCGCTGTGCGATGAAGGCTCCTTCCGCGAGATCGGCAAGATCGCGGGCAGCGCCAAGTATGACGCCAATGGCGACCTTCAAAGCGTCACCCCGGCCCCCTTTCTTTTCGGCAGGGCGCTGATCAACGGTCGCCCGGTGGTTGCCACGGCGGACGATTTCACCATTCGCGGCGGCGCGGCGGATGCGGGCATTGCGCGCAAGATGGTGCAGGCCGAACGGATGGCGCATGAGCTGAAGCTCCCCATCATCCGCATGATCGACGGGACGGGCGGCGGCGGCAGCGTGAAAACGCTCGAACAGATCGGCGCAACTTATATCCCCGCCGTACCCGGCTGGGGCGATGTGGTGACCAATCTCGACACCGTGCCGGTGGTGGCGCTGGCGCTTGGCCCGACGGCGGGCCTCGGCGCGGCGCGCACCGTCGCCAGCCATTACTCGATCATGGTCAAGGGCCTCAGCCAGATCTTCGCCGCCGGCCCCGCCGTGGTCGATGGCCTGGGCGATGCCTACAAGGGCGATGCCGCCAGCCATGAAGAAGCCAAGGAGCGGCTCGGCGGGTCGGAAATCCACACCCGCAACGGGGTGGTCGATGACGAGGTGGCGAGCGAGGCCGAAGCCTTCGCCCGCGCGCGGCATTTCCTCAGCTTCATGCCCGAATATGTCGGGCAACCCGCCCGCCGCTCGCTCTGCACCGATCCCGCCACCCGCAAGGAAGACGCGCTGCTCTCCCTCGTCCCGCGTGATCCGAAGCAGGTCTATTCGATGCGGCGCTGCATGGAGATGGTGTTCGATCAGGGGACCGTGTTCGAGATCGGCAAGCATTGGGGCCGCGCCGCGATTACCGCCCTCGCCAGGCTCGATGGCTGGCCAGTCTGCGTCATTGCCAGCGATCCGAGCTATCTGGGCGGATCGTGGGAGGCCAAGACCAGCGAAAAGGTCGAACGCTTCGTCAAACTGGCCGACCAGTTCCGCCTGCCCATCGTGCATCTCGTCGACAACCCCGGCTTCATGATCGGGCGCGAGGCGGAGATGGCGGGGACGATCCGTTACGGCGTCAATGCAATGAACGCGATCTACCGCGCCACCGTGCCGCTCGCCTCCATCGTCCTGCGCCGCGCCTATGGCATTGCGGGCAGCGCGATGAGCAATGCGGAGGCGTACCAGTACCGCTATTGCTGGCCCTCCGGCGACTGGGGCAGCCTGCCCATCGCGGGCGGGCTGGAGGTAGCCTACAAATCCGAACTCGAAGCCTCGGACGATCCGGCGGCCTTGCTTGAGGAAATCCGCGAGCGGCTGGCCAAGGTCACATCGCCCTTCCGCAGTGCCGAACGCTTCAATGTCGAGGACATCATCGATCCGCGCGACACACGGCCCCTGCTGTGCGAATTTGCAGGACTGGCATGGCGGAGGCTGGAAGAGGGCTGATTTTGCGCACCCCATCCGGGGTGCGATTTCCTCGCTCATGCGACCTGAAGGTCGCGTCGCTGCGGGCGGCCGGTCGGCCTTTCGGTCGCTTCGCGGCCGGTGATCAGCCTCAGATATTCTTCATTCTGGTCACGCCCAGCGCCGCGTCGGGCGGGCCGAACAGCCTGCCCTTTTCGCTGAACAGCACCAGCGCAAGGCAGATCAGCCCGCTCGCCAGCAGAGCCAGCGCCAGCGGCTGCGCGGTTCCGTCATAGGCGTATCCGATCGCCCCGCCCAGCAAGGCCGCCGTCGTCATCCGGACGAAGCCGTGCGCCGAGCTGGCCGCACCGGCGATGGAGAAAAACGGGTTCATGGCGATCGCACCGAAGTTGCTGCCGATGAAGCCGAGCAGCATCATGTTGATCGCCATCAACGGCACGAAATGCCACAGCGTCTCTTTCGGGTCGAAGGCAAACCAGACCTGCAGGCTGGCGACGATGATAAAGGCGAACAGCGCCGTGTGGCTGACCCGGCGCGCGCCAAACCGTTCGACGATGCGCGAATTGGACCAGCTCGCAAACGCCATCGACCCGGCGCAAATCGCAAAGACGATGGGGAAAATATCGCCGGCGCCGAACGTCTCGGTGATCAATTGCTGCGATGAATTGATGAAGCCGAACAGTGCGCCGAACACCAGCGAACTGCCCATGACATAGCCGATGACGCGCGGATTGCTGAGCGCGTGGCCCATGTTGCGCGCGATCACGCCCGGTAGGATCGCCTGGCGGTTTTCCGGGGTCAGGCTTTCAGGCAGGCGGTAATAGACCCAACAGCCCACCAGAATGCCCTGCAGCGCCATGGCGGCAAAGATCGCGCGCCAATCCGCCACCATCAGGATCAATTCGCCGATGCTGGGGGCGATGGCCGGCACCATCAGGAAGATCACGAAGATCAGGCTCATCATCCGGGCCATCTTGTCGCCGCCCACACGGTCGCGAATGATCGCCGGGGGTAGCGCGACAATGCCCGCTCCGAAAAAGCCCTGCGCGGCACGGATGGCGATCAGTGCGTCATATGTCGGTGCCAGCGCGCTGGCGAGCGAGAGGACGATGTAGACCGCGATGGAACCAAGCAGGATCGGCCTGCGCCCGAACCGGTCAGCCAGAGCGCCGGGCACGAGCGCACCGACGCCTGCGGTCAGAAGGTAGACGCCGATCACGAATTGCCGATCGTTCCCTTCCACCGCCAGCGACACCGCAAGCTCGTCCAGCGCGGGGAGAATCGCATCGATACCAAAGGCTTGAAGTGCCATCAGCAAGGCCATCATCCAGATCAGCTCGGTTTCGCCGAGCTGTCTGGCGGGCGCGGAGACGGGGTTAGCGGCTGCCATGGTGGCCCCTTTGCCAATCGCCTCACCCGATGACCACTGTTCTTTTCGCATGTGCACAAAATGGCGGGAGCGGCGGTTGGTTCCGGCAACAGTTCCTTCGGCGCGCGCAAAGGACTATTCGGGTGGCATGGCAAAGGACATGCCTTCGGATGACATGGAAGAGGCCGCGATGGGCCTCAGGAAGATCATCCATGTCGATATGGATGCCTTCTTTGCCAGCGTCGAACAGCGCGACAATCCCGAATTGCGGGGCAAGCCGGTGGCCGTCGGCGGATCGGGCGGGCGCGGCGTCGTGGCGGCGGCAAGTTACGAGGCCCGGAAATTCGGCGTGCGTAGCGCCATGCCGTCCGTCACCGCCAAACGGCTGTGCCCGGACCTGATCTTCGTCCGCTCGCGGTTTGACGCCTACAAGGAGGTAAGCCGCCAGATCCGCCGCGTGTTCGAACACCACACGCCGCATGTCGAGCCGCTGAGCCTCGACGAAGCCTATCTCGACGTGACCGAGGATCGTCTGGGGATCGGCAGCGCCACGCGGATTGCCGAGCTGATCCGGCAGGAGATCAAGGCCAAGACGCAGCTGACGGCAAGCGCGGGGGTTTCCTACAACAAGTTCCTCGCCAAGCTCGCCTCGGATCAGAACAAGCCCGATGGCCTGTGCGTGATCCGCCCGGGCGAAGGCGCGCAATTTGTGGCGGGGCTGCCGATCCGGCGATTTCACGGCGTCGGGCCGAAAGCGGAGGAGAAGATGAAGCGGCTGGGGATCGAAACCGGCGCGGATCTGGCGACGAAGGACATCGCTTTTCTGCGTGCGAACTTCGGATCGTTTGCGGACTATCTCTATCGCGCCGCACGCGGGATCGACCTCAGGCCCGTGCGCGCCCATCGTGTGCGCAAATCGGTTGGCGGGGAACGCACCTTCAGCGAGGATATCTCCAGCGGTTCGGCCCTGCGTGAGACGCTGGAGAACATCATCGAGATCGTGTGGGAGCGGATCGAAAGTGCGGGCGCACGGGGCCGTACGGTGACGCTGAAGGTCAAGTTCACCGATTTCCAGAACATGACCCGTGCGAAATCGGTTTCACACTGGGTCGAGGACAAGGCGGATTTCGCCCGCCTCAGCCGCGAATTGCTCGAAGAGGCTTTGCCGCTGCCCATGCCGATCCGGCTGATGGGGCTGACGCTTTCAAATCTGGAGCGCGGCGATGAGGATGAACCGCCGCGCGATGATGCTCAACTGTCGCTGCTTTGATCGGCTATACCCCGCATTCTCCATGCAGAAATCCGGCGGCGGGTTACCTCCCCCAGAGGTTCGGGAAGCGAGTGCGAAGGGAAGAACCGCGCTTCCACCACTTCGCGCTGATCAGGCACCGGGCGGGTGTCGCAGACGCCAGTGAAGAGATGCGCCTTGTGCGGCGAACCCGAAAGTTCTTCTTCCAACACCTTCAGCGGCTGGAGATTGGCCAGCTCCACGCCAAGTTCTTCCGCAATCTCGCGCCGGGCGCAGTCTGCAGGATCTTCACCCGGTTTCAACCCGCCGCCCGGCAGCGCCCAGACATCAGGGCCATAGGAGTGCCGGAGCAACAGCACATCGCCGGAAATATTGGTGATCACCACGCTGACCCCGGCAATCGGGACACCGCGCCATGTGCGCCAGCGATGACGCACCCGGTGCGCAACCGGCATCAGCGCGCGGTGGAGAGCCCGCGGCAGCAGGCGTTCGATCAGGCGAAGCATGCCACCGGAATGCCACGTGCCTCTGCCGCCTTGAGCAACCGCGCGACCGGCAGATCGTGTTCGCCACGCATCGCCCCCTCGAACACTTCCTGCTTTTCGCCCGAACCGCCCAGCGTAAACAGGATTGCCTGTGTTTCGAGCAATGCGGGCAGCGTCAGTGTGATCCGGTCGAAGGGCGCGTGAGCGGGCAAAGGATCGGGTGTGAGGCGACGCATCGCCTGCGGATCGTCGATTTGCGGATCGGTGTTGGGAAACAGCGAAGCGGTGTGCCCGTCCGGCCCCATGCCCAGCCAAGTCAGGTCGAACTTCGGAGGCTCACTGTCTTCGGCAAGGGCAATGATATCAGCCCCCAACGGCTCCAGCAGGGCGCGAATCTTGCCCGTGTTCGATGCCTCGTGATCTTCGGGCACGATCCGGTCATCATTGGGCCACACCTGCAGCCCCGCCCAGTTGACGGCATCGCTTGCGATCAGCGCCTCGAGGATCGGAAACGGGGTGGAACCGCCCGGAATGGTGATGGCGCTTGCTTTCTTCAGGCACCCGGCCAGCCATTGGACGATTGCGGCCTTGTCGCCGCCGTGAATGATCGTGACGTTCTGCATACCGGCACGCATAGCAAAAGGGCCGCTCCCGCAAAGCGGAAACGGCCCTTTCTCCTGCGAACGCGTTTTTTCGCGTTTCGTATGATGCGGTTATCCGAGCAAGGAATTGAGGAACCACACGCGCTCCTCGGCCATATCGGTCCAGTCGTCGATCAGACCGTCGGTGGCGTTGTCTCCTGCGGTTTCTGCGACATCCTTCATCTTCTTCAGTCGGGCGACCATTGCGGCATTGTCATCGCGCAACTCGCGGATCATGTCTTCCGCCGAAAGCGCGGCATTGTCCTGATCCTTCACCTGAGTGTGCTGCGAAATCATGCCCACCGAAGTGATCGTGTCCCCGCCCAGTTTCCGGGCACGTTCGCCGATCGCGTCGATCTGCCCCTGGATTTGCAGCGCCTGTTCGTCAAACAACAGGTGCAGGTCGCGGAAACGCGGGCCCTTCACGTGCCAGTGAAAATTCTTGGTCTTTACGTACAGCGCGAAGTGATCGGCCAGAAGAGTGTTGATTTCTACAACCATCTGGGTCGTCGAATTGTTGTTGGGGTCAAGCATGTTTGTCCTCCATTTCAATTGGTTGAGCGCCGAAAACTGCGGAACCAGCGCCCTTGATATGTTCATTAGACCAATGGATGGGAAGGAGGATTGATCCGAGAAAATCCAATACGCAGTGATCGTACAAAGCGATTACAGGAACGTGTAACGAGCATTCAAACCGATCATTAAAGCCGCAAGAATCAAACACAGTCCCATCGCGATGCGGATCGGGCGCAGCGGCAATTTCTCTAGCCGTGCGAGTCCCAGAGCCCACCCCAACGCTACCGCCGCGATGCCTCCCAATGTCCCCCCGATCAGGGCGGTGACGGGATAATTGGCCTCTACCGCGAAGGCGAAGACCACGAAGCGCGCGGCATCGCCGATCTGGCGCGCCAGCACCACTGCGCCGATGGCGATGATCGAACGGGTCGGCTCCTTCATCGGCTTGACCTGCTTGGGCCAGAACAGCTCGAACGCGGCAATCGCCAGCGCGAAGGCGACGAGCATATGCGCGGCACGCGGCGGCATCACCCCGGCGATCAGGCCGGACGAATAGACCATCACCGCCGCGCTGATCAGCGCACACAGCGCGGCTGCCGCCAGCAAGGCGTATGTCCGCCCGATCGCATCGGCGAACTGCGCGAGGATCAACTGGTCCTTCCCGCCAAGCGCGATGGCGAAGGTGAGGATCAGGCAGAACAGGAAAGAGTCCATGCCCTGCCCTAGCATCCCCGTCACGCCGCGCCAGCACCGCCAGCATTTCGCCCACAAATCGAACAGGTGGAAATGCCACGCGACAGGCCCTAGGCAGGGTCTCAAAGTGATCTGAGGAGAGGCAATGAAACTCGAACAAGGTATGGCCGCTGTCGTTACCGGCGGCGCATCGGGACTGGGACGGGCTAGCGCGACCGCTCTGGCCGAGGCCGGGCTGAAAGTCGCGATCTTCGACATCAACGACGAGGCTGGCGAGGAACACGCCGCCGCCATCGGCGGGACTTTCCACCATGTCGACATCATGGACGAAGCCAGCGTCGAAGCCGGCTTTGCCGCCGCGCGCGCCGCCAACGGACAGGAGCGCGTGACCGTCCACTGCGCCATGGCCTCGCGCCGCGGCAAGACGCTGGGCTGGGACAAGGCGAGCGGCGGATACAAGCGCCTTTCGACCGAGGATTACGAATTTGGCGCGCAGGGGATTCTGGTCGCGAGTTATCGCGTCGCGAGTATCTCCGCACTGGGTATGGCGAACAGCGATCCCCTGAACGAAGACGGAGAACGCGGATCAATCACCCTTACCGCCAGCGTCGCGGCGCAGGACGGGCAGATCGGACAGGTCATCTATGGCAGCTGCAAGTCGGGGGTGAACGGCCTTGTCCTGCCGATGGCGCGCGATCTGATGGACCTGGGCATCCGCGTCAATTCGGTCATGCCCGGCATTTTCGCAACGCCGCTGATGCTCGGGATGAAGGACCGCAATCCGCAGATGTGGGACCAGCTGAACGCCAGCGTCCCCTTCCCCAAACGCCTCGGCAAGCCGGAGGAGTTCGCATCGCTGATCCTGGAAATCGCGCGCAATTCCTACATCAACGGGCACCAGTTCCGACTTGACGGGGCAATCCGCATGCCACCCAAATGACGGGGTGCCGTTGGGGAAGCCTTGCCAAGCGGCCCTTGCGCAAGCTAACGTTTGCGTAAACGTCAACCAGCACGAGTCCACCGTCCCCATGTCCGACCATATCCGCATCGACCATTCCGAGCGCGTCACCACCGTCACCCTCACGCGCCCGGAGAAGAAGAACGCCATCACACAGGCCATGTATCAGGCGATGGCGGACGCGGTGAACGCCTATCGCGAAGACGACGAAGCGCGCGCGCTGATGTTCATCGGCGAAGGTGACTACTTCACCAGCGGCAACGATCTTCAGGACTTCTCGATGGCGGCGGCAGGTGGCGGCGCGGCCGATCACGATCTGCCCCCGGTGATCCAGTTCCTCCACGCGATCCGCGATTGCGAGAAGCCGCTGGTGGCGGCGGTCAACGGCCCGGCCATCGGCGTCGGGCTGACGCTGACGCTGCATTGCGATCTGGTCTGCGCCGCGCAATCCGCCACCTTCGCCGCGCCGTTCGTCTCGCTCGGCCTTGTGCCCGAAGCCGCATCCTCGCTGCTGCTGCCGCAGGCCATCGGCATGGCCGCGGCGAGCGACGTGTTCATGACCGGGCGCGTGCTGACAGCGGAGGAATCGCTCGCCATGCGGCTGATCTCGCGCATCTTCGCCGACGAGGGCTTTGCCGCGGAAGCCCGCGCGCTCGCCCTCACCATCGCTCGCGCCGCCCCGCAGGCGATGCGCCACACCAAGGCGCTGCTGCGCACCCAAAACGCGCAGGTGAGCGAAGTGATGGCCACCGAAAGCGCGATCTTCGCCGCGCAATTGCGATCGCCGGAATTCATGGAAAGCGTCGCCGCCAAACTGGCCAAGCGCCCGGCAGTCTACCCGTAGGACTAACGCGATTTCGAGATGCAAGGTGCAATGGAAAAGAAGCTGGTGCCGCTTACGTGACTCGAACACGTGACCCCATCATTACGAATGATGTGCTCTACCAACTGAGCTAAAGCGGCACTCTATCTTTTGGCGCCTTCCCAGAAAAGGGAAGGTGGAGGCCCGAGCCGGAATCGAACCGGCGTGTACGGATTTGCAGTCCGCTGCGTCACCACTCCGCCATCGGGCCGAGCCGCCCTGAAACAGAGCGGAAGCGGCGCACTACCGATTCGGCGACAGAAAGGCAATGTGGCTTTTGCGTCTGGAACGCATCAAGCCGGTCGCGGGGCACAAATGCCCGCCTGCTGACAACCTTACGCAACGTCACTCTGGACCGCGCGCATCCGATTGGGCAGATGCGCTGGCATGACCATTGCCAGCCTGTTGGAACCTGTAACCGGAAAGCCCGGTCCCGCCCGCCTCGACAATGCGAGCGACTGGATGCAAGGGCGCACACTCTATGGCGGGGCTTCGGCGCTTGTCGCCTTCACCATGGCCCAGCGGGCCTTTCCCGACCTTCCGCCACTGCGCGCCGCGCAAATCGGCTTTGTCGCCCCGATCGGGGAGGAAATCGAGCTTTCCGCCGAAATCGTCCGCGAAGGGCGCAATGTGACCCAGATCCGCAGCGAAATCCGGAACGAGAAAGGCGTGGCGCTAACGGCGTTCTGGTTGTTCGCAGCCGAGCGGGAGGCGAACGCGCTGCGTCCTGCGGATCCCCCGGAGAACTGGCCGGGCGCACCGTCGGACAATGCGCCTGCGATGCAAGGGCAAGGACCCAGCTTCATCCAGAACAATTTCGAACTGCGTTTCGGACAGTCAAAGGACGCAGATCATGGAGCCACGATCCGGCGCTGGGCGCGTCTGACCGAGGAACACGATCTCGATCCTGTCAGCAAGCTGGTGCTGATGGGTGATGTCATGCCACCGGGTGCCATGCGCATCATGCAGCGGATGGGGCCGATCAGTTCGATCAACTGGTCGTTCAATGTGCTCGATCCGCACACCCAATCCGACGGTGGATGGTATCTGGCGGAAAACGCCAGCCAGCACGCGGATGCTGGCTATTCGTCGGAGCGGCTGCGGATGTGGGACACGAATGGCCGTCAGGTTCTGGACGGCCTGCAATGTGTCGCGGTGTTCGGCTGACCCGGCAAGCGGGGCGTTAGTCCGCATCCTCGAATTTGGGCGCGCGTTTCTGCATGCCCGCCATCACCGCTTCCATCTGGTTGGGGCTGCGCATGATCGCGTGCTGTTCAACGCTCTCTTCAAGCAGGATCGCATCGGTATCCAGTTCCTGCATGGCGGCGTGCAGCCGTTTGGCAGCGCGAATGGCGTGCGGATTGCGATTGGCGATTTCGGTTGCGATTGCCGTCGCGCGGGTCAGCGGATCATTGTCGACAAAGGTCGCAAGGCCCAGCGATTGCGCCTCGGCGCCGGTGAATTCGCGATTGGTGTAAACCAGTTCGCGCAGCACATCATCGCGCACGAGGCCGCGCCACAGGGCATAGCCGCCCATGTCCGGCACAAGACCCCATTTCAGCTCCATGATCGCCATGCGCGTTTCCGGGTGCGCGACGCGGATGTCAGCTCCGCTGGCAATCTGCAATCCGCCACCAAAGCACACGCCGTGCAAGGCCGCAATCACCGGGACTTGAAGCTTGCGCCAGATCATTGCGGCTTCCTGCGCCCGGTTGGTGTTGCCGTGGGTGCGTTCGGGCAGAGTCGGCTCGCCTTCGCCCGGGGCGCGCGAAAAACTCGCGGTGTCGAGGCCAGCACAAAAGGCTCGCCCCTCGCCTGAAAGCACCACCACCCTGACACCCTTGGCCCGCTGGAGGATCGTGCCCGCCTCGATGATCGCGGCGGACATTTCCGGATCGAGCGCATTCATCTTGTCAGCGCGAACAAGCCGAACCTGGGCGACGCCGTCTTCGCCAAGCTCGATTGAAACGCGATCATTGGCCGGCATAAGCTGGGTGTGCGACATGCTGTTCCTTCAATTCCCTGTCTTGATGGTGCGAAACTGGCCGAACCCGCCAAAGCTGTCCAGCCGCGTTTCTGCCAGCCTTTCCTGCCAAGCTGCGACTAGGACTTGCCAGTCAGTTTGAAACTGTCGGTCTGGACAGGAGCGTTGAGGTAATACCCCGCTTCGGGATGGGTAGCGAGGATTGGCGCAAGGCCGAATGGTTCGAGCTTGCTGCGAATGCGCGCGACGTGAACGGCGACGCTGTTGGTGTCGGGCTCAAAATCGATACGCCAGACGTCACGCAGCAACTGCTTGCGCGTTACGGGCACCCCGGGCTGTTCGGCCAGCCGCCACAGCAGCTCGAATTCGCGAGGATGGAACCCGATCCAGCGATCATCCACCCGGCCATCGCGGTGAAACAGGTCGAGAGTGACGTCGCCAGCCTCGCGAAAGCGCGGGATCATCGTGTCGTCCCGGGGTGAAAAGTCGGATGCGGCCGAAGAGTTCACAACTGCCCTCCCGCACGCATCGAATAAACCGCGTGTTGTGTGAAAATCAGATGATCAAACAATTCGATATCCAGCGATCTGGCAATCGAATTGAGCCGCGCGGTTGCATCGATATCATGCTGGCTTGGCCGGCAATTACCAGACGGGTGATTGTGAGCGATGATGAAACCGTGCGCATCCATCGCCAGCGCCTTGCCGAAGACCTCGCGCATGCGCAGCGTGAGGCTTCCGACGCCACCCTGGCCCAAAGGGGCATCACCCAGAAATGATCGGTCCCGGTCAAAGAAGACCGCGTGAATGCGCTCGATCGACAGCGGATTGCAGATCACCATCGCCTTGAGATAGTCGATCATGGCACGCTGGCGTGCTCCGGCATCGACGCTGCGAGCATGGCGCTTGCTGAGAAGTTCGATCATTTAAGATTGTCCCGCCAGCTGGTTTGCGCACTCTTCAGCACCATCCGTTCCCCCGGGGAACCAGCGGTGGGCGGCGCCAGGCCTGGCGGAGGCTGGGACTTGCGCCAGTCGCGATACGGGCCGTACTTGCGTTTGCGGGAGGCGTGTCGTGCCAGTCCGAAAGCGAGTGCAAAAAGCTGGAACCATCCCGGTGCGACAATCATCACGACATAACCAACCGGCGAAATGGATTCCACCAGCCCCCGCGCGAGATGGGCCGAAACGGCGAGAACCTGCAGGCCAGCGATCCACAAGGGGTAATTCCGGTTTGCGTAAAGAGCGATCCAGACAAACGCGATGCAAGCTGCGATGTCGGTCGAGGCAAGGAACACGTCGACTTCCATCAATTGGAGAGTTTGCGTGAAAAAGGTTTCCCTGACGAAAGCCGAAACCTTGAAAATGATGAACCATGATGCGGCAACTGCCCGCTCCGGCCCGCCGCCCCAGATGAATGCGGCAGCCAGCAGCATGATCGAGAAAATATCCTGCGCGATCATGCGGTATTCAGAAGCGAGCAGTTGCAGCATGGACTCGTCCGATCAGGCTACCAGCGTCTCTACGGGCAATGACTCTGGCGACTCGCTTATCGATGCGGCCGGAATATTCGTCGGGCTTACATCTTCAGCCATTTTCTCACGCGCGACTTTGCTCAATTCGTCATGGACGCGGAGAAGGTTGGTGGACATCGCCAGCGCCTGCGCCTCTGCCTGATTCAGCCGCATCAGCGCACGCTGTCCGGTGTGCACATCCACCAGCGGGTTCTGGCGGGCGGTCAGCATCGCTTGTTTGAGCCGGGCAAATGCGATCATGGATTCGTCGGCAAGCGCTTCTGCCTCCCGCATCAGCTTTTTGAGGTTGTGAGCGTCGTTGAGCATACGTTCAGACATGGTAGGGACCCTTTATGCAAAGGCCCTTCCCCACTCGTCAGGAAAAGCCCTGTTCGTCAACCGAGATCGCTGCACGCCCATCCAGTGCCTCGCTGATCGTGACAGCGGCTGTCACGGTAAGGACGACGGCGGCCAAAACTCCGAACGCAATCCCGACATTGGCAGCGAGGCGATACCAGACGGCGTTTTCACCATCGAGTGCCCGGGGAACGACCCGTGGCTCGCCAGAATTCAGCCAAGGCGCCTGATATTCCAGGGGCATCGAATCGCTTATGACGAGTTGCCCCGGATCGTTTCCGAAGCCTTCATCGGCATTTGCGCGATCAGATGGCACCTGACTTTTGCTGTATGCAGGTTCGCTCAACCCCTTCAGGTCGGCTTCGGAATTGCCATTCGCTTCAGCTTCAGGCTCCGGGCTCGCTTGCTTTTTCGCGCGGATATCAGCGCGATAGCACTCGACCAGATCACCGAGATTATCGGCTTCGTAAATGTCCTTGAGCGCACGAATATGCTGGTTGATGCGCGTCTCGGAAACACCAAGCTCCTGCGCGATCACCTTGATCGGGACACGCCGATCGATCCGCTCCATCACGGAGCGTTGTCGCTGAGTCAGGGGCCGAGACCCTATGGAAGACATTGAATCCTCCATTCAAACAAGAACCACATCAACTAACGCAAGTTGGGCGATTTTTCTCCAGCAAATGGAACCCGCACAACCATGCATTCAAAACACTCTTACGCTGCCGAACTGTTCACACCCAGCGACGAAAGATACCGCTTGATGTTTCGCGCCGCCTGCCGAAGCCGCTGTTCATTCTCGACCATGGCGATCCGAACAAATCCTTCGCCCTTCTCGCCATAGCCCACACCAGGAGCCACTGCGACTTGTGCTTCGGTAAGCAATTGCTTCGAAAACTCGAGGCTGCCCATGTCCTTGAGCGCAGGCGGCAGCGGCGCCCATGCGAACATGGAAGCTGCCGGCGATGGGATATCCCAACCGGCACGCCCGAATGCCTCAACCATGACGTCGCGCCGTTTGCGATACAATTGGCGGTTAGTTTCGACGATGTCCTGCGGCCCGTTCAGAGCCGCACACGCAGCAGCCTGAATAGGGGTGAATGCCCCGTAATCAAGGTAGGACTTCACCCTAGTGAGCGCCGCGATAAGCTGCTTGTTGCCGACTGCAAATCCCATGCGCCATCCCGCCATGGAATAGGTCTTGCTCATGCTGGTGAATTCGATGGCGACATCCTTTGCACCCTTGACCTGCATGATCGATGGGGTCGGATTGCCGTCATAATACAGTTCGGAATAAGCAAGGTCGGACAAGACCCAAACCTTGTTTTCGCGTGCCCATGCGACCAGCCGTTCGTAGAACGCCAGATCGACGGTTTCAGCGGTTGGATTGGACGGATAGCTCACCACCAGCACGCTCGGCCGCGGCACGGTGAAATTCATCGCGCTTTCGAGCGAGCGCCAATATTCCTCGTCCGGTGTCGTGGGGACTGATCGAATTGTCGCCCCGGCGATGATGAACCCAAACGTGTGGATCGGGTACGACGGGTTGGGAGCGAGCACCACGTCTCCGGGCGCTGTGATCGCGGTGGCCAGACTGCCCAGCCCCTCTTTCGAGCCCATGGTGACGACAACTTCGGATTCCGGATCAAGCTCCACCCCAAAGCGCCGTGCGTAATAATTGGCCTGAGCCCGCCGCAGGCCGGGAATACCCTTCGATTGCGAATACCCATGCGCATCGGGTTTCGCCGCAACTTCACACAGCTTGTCGATCACATGCTGAGGCGGCGGCTGATCGGGGTTGCCCATCCCCAGATCGATAATGTCCCTGCCCGCCAGGCGCGCCGCGTGCCGCATCGCATTCACTTCTGCGATAACGTAAGGCGGCAGCCGCTTCATGCGGTAGAATTGTTCGTCCATTGGGTTCCCTGACCATTTGTTCGCGACCGATGTAGTAGCGGACAGAGGCGGTATTGTAGGGCATAAACGGTCGATGTGAAAAGCCGTTTGCGTTAGATCCAGGCTTGCTAAATGAGTCGGACAGGCAACGAACGAGGGAATAGGCGCTACAATGGCTGACAAGGACAAACCGGGTGCTGGCGCTGATAACATCTTCGAGACCCTGGCCCCGATAACCGACTTCCTCGGAATGCAGGGCAAGGCCATGCAGGATTTCCTTGGGCAGGCGTTTGCAAGTTCAGATGCAAGCGGCGCGTCTATCCAGTCGGGCTCGTTTCCAAAGGGCATGGATGCAGGCGAGATCGCCGATTGGGCTAAAGCGAGCGGCGAACTCCAGCAAATGTGGCTCGAATTCGTGACGGGACAGGCGCAAAAGGCCGCCGAGAACTCGACCAAGGGGAAAAGCCTGATCGATCCGGCGCAATGGCTGGTGATCTCGCAAAGCATGATGAAGCAATTGCCGACCGGGCCGATCGAAGCGCAAACCCGGCTGGCTCAGGAATCGATGGCTCTGTGGAAGGGCGTATTCGACCGCTTTGTCACTGGCCAAACTGCGTCAGACGCAGATGCACCGGCGCTGCCACGCTCGGATCGGCGCTTTGCCGACCCGGCCTGGCGCGAGCATCCCGCATTTGCCCTTCTCCACCAGAATTACCTGATGCTGGCGGAGTATTTCCGCGAAGCGGCCGCTTCGATGGACGGTCTCGACAGCGAAAAGAAGAAGCAGCTTCAATTCGCGATCAGCGCATTGTCGGAGGCCATGAGCCCGGACAATTTTCTGCTGACCAACCCGGTCGTGATGAAACGCACTGTCGAAACGCGCGGGCAAAACCTCGTGCGGGGCATGCGCCACCTGATCAACGATCTGAAGCGCGGTCAATTGACCCACACGGATCCTGATGCCTTCAAGCTGGGCGAGAATCTGGCGGCGTCGCCCGGCAAGGTGGTTCACGAGACACCGCTGTTCCAGCTGTTGCAATACAGCCCGTCGACCAGCGATGTTTACGAAGTGCCACTGGTGATCTTCCCGCCGTGGATCAACCGTTTCTATATCCTCGACCTGACGCCCAAGAAGAGCTTCATCAAATGGGCTGTCGACCAGGGCATCACCGTGTTCGTGGTCAGCTGGAAATCGGCGGACGAAAGCATGAAGGATGTGGTCTGGGACGATTACATCCGGGCTCAGATCGAGGCGATCGATTGCGTTCGCGCACGGCTCAAAGTCCCGCAGGTCCACACCATCGGATATTGCGTCGCGGGGACAACGCTGGCTGCGACGCTGGCAGTGCTCGCCCGGCGCGGCGAAGATCACAAGGTCAAAAGCGCGACCTTCTTCACGGCTCAGGTGGACTTCGAACGCAGCGGCGATCTCAAGCATTTTATCGATGACGGCCAACTGGAGCTTATCAGTCAGTTGTCGCCCGAAGGGTATCTGGACGGAAGGTACCTAGCCGCGACGTTCAATGCGCTGCGAGGCAAGGACCTGATCTGGAACTATGTCGTCAACAACTACCTTCTGGGCGAGGACTATCCCGCGTTCGACCTGCTTCACTGGAATGGCGACGTCACCAATCTGCCGGCAAAATGGCACAATGATTATCTGCGCGACCTTTACCGGGACAACAAACTGGTCGTCCCCGATGCGCTGTCGGCGGACGGTACGCCGATCGATCTGACAAGGGTTACAACGCCCAGCTATGTTCAGGCCGGGCGCGAGGATCACATTGCTCCTGCGGAAAGCGTCTGGCGCATTACCGATCATTTTGCAGGGCCGGTGGACTTCCTGCTTGCCGGCTCCGGACACATTGCCGGTGTGGTCAACCCGCCAGCAGCGAACAAGTACCAATACTGGGTCGGCGACAGTAAAGCCGCATCGCTCAAGGAATACATCGCCGGAGCAGAAGAGCACCCCGGCAGTTGGTGGCCCCATTGGCTGGCCTGGCTTGAGCGCCAGTCTGACACCCGCGTCCCGGCAAGTGGCAAGCGCAAGCCGGGCGGCAAAGGAGACACCGTTCTGGGCGATGCGCCGGGGAGCTATGTAAAGACCCGTTAGGCGATAAAATTGCCTTCCGAGTTTCCCGAAACGCCACCTTTTACCGATAAACCAATGCCTTAGGCATATTTTTGTGCACTGCACAAAAAACTTGACTTCGCAGTTGCAATCACTATTTTGTGCAGTGCAACACAAAGCGAGGTTCCTATGGCTGACGCCAAGACATCATCGGAAAAGACCGTGGCAAAAATCGATGCCGCGGCCGAGAAAGCTTACGAAGAGGCAGCTGTGAAGAAAACCACGGCAAGCCCGGCCAAGGTCGCCAAAGCGGTCGAGGCAGACGCGCCCAAGCCGGCAGCCAAGGCCAAAGCTGTGAAGAAGGCGGTTGCCGCTCCGGCAAAGAAGCCTGCCGCAGCCGAAAAGAAGGCACCGGCCAAGAAGGTCGCCGCCAAGAAGACCCCCGCTGCAAAGAAGCCGGCCCCCAAGAAGGCTCCGGTGGCAGCAAAGAAGGCAGCGCCCAAGGCAACTGCACCGACCCCGAACAACAGCCCCGTTACCAAACTCAAGGACACCATCATGGCAACTGCTCAAAAGACCGATTTCACTGCCCAGGCCAAGGAAATGGCTGCTGACGTGCAAGAGCGCGTGAAGGGCGCCTACGCCAAGGCTGGCGAATTCGCTTCGGAAGCTGGCGAATTCAACAAGGCCAACCTCGACGCAGTCGTAGAAAGCGGCAAGATCTTCTTCGCCGGCGCGCAGCAGCTCGTCCGTGAGAACGTCGAAACCGGCAAGACCGTCGTCGAGACCGTCACCGAAGACGTCAAGAAGGTCGCTTCGGTCAAGTCGCCGACTGAACTCATGCAGCTGCAGGGCGAAATCGCTCGTCGCAACTTCGACGCCGTCGTTTCGTTCGGCTCGCAGCGCACCGAAGCTTGGGTGAAGCTCTACAACGATGCTTTCGCCCCGATTTCGAACCGCGTCAGCGTCGCTGCCGAGAAGATCTCGAAGGCCGCCTAAGCGCCGATACAAGTTTCTGGACCGGGCCTCTCCTCTCTCTCCCAATCCCGGTTCACGAAAGCGCGCGAAAGCGCATGGGCCGGACAGACCGAATATGGTCTGTCCGGCCCTTTACGTTTTGCATCGACTTTGCAGGCATTGGGCGCGAGAGACGACTTGCGAACCCGCATATGAATCCCATAATGGAAAGCCCATGGCCACGCCTTTGCCCTCCCGTGTTGTTGACATCCCCGTTTGCGGGATCGCCGTCGTTCGTGCGGCTGATGACAACAAGACGCCGGGCACCGATGGCGAAGTCGGGATCGCGACCAAGACTCGCGCAAAGCCAAAGAAGCCGAGCCAGTACAAGGTTCTGATGCTGAACGACGACTACACGCCGATGGAGTTCGTCGTCATGGTGCTCAAACGGTTCTTCAACATGGATCTCGAACAGGCGACCCGTGTTATGCTGCATGTCCACCAAAAGGGCGTCGGCGTTTGCGGCATCTTTCCGTACGAAGTGGCCGAGACCAAGGTGAACCAGGTGATGGATTTTGCGCGGCAAAACCAGCACCCGCTGCAATGCACTCTCGAAAAGGCATAATCTGCCGTTGAGCCTGTTCGGCGCCCATCCGCAGCCCGATCCGGTCAAACCCGGACAGGAAAGCGTCTGGGACTATCCACGCCCCGCGATCTGCGAACCGACCGAAAGGCACATCCGGGTCATACACCAGGGGGTGGATCTGGCAGACACCCGAAAGGCCTGGCGCACACTCGAAACGAGCCACCCGCCGACTTATTACATACCGCAATCCGACGTCGCGATGGAGTATCTGGTCGCCAATCCGCGCCGCACACTGTGCGAATGGAAGGGGCAGGCACGATATTTCGATATTGTTGTCGGTGATCAGGTGATTGTTGCAGGTGCGTGGAGTTACCCGTCACCCACGCCTTCCTTTGCCCCGATCCGCGATCATCTGGCTTTCTATCCCGATCCGCTCGATCAATGCCTTGTCGATGGCGAACAGATCACTCCCCAGCCCGGCGGGTTCTATGGTGGCTGGATCAGCCAATACGAAGCCGGGCCTTTCAAGGGTGGGCCGGGCAGTCGGTTCTGGTAAAACAGGCCTGTAGATGCGCTGATAACGCGTTGGGGCATGACGCAGCCGACAATTCGCGCTAGGGGCTGGGATCAAGAGGCTTCTGACGTAACGTGTTCAACTTCATTCCCAGCATTGACCGTTATATCTTCCGCTTGGTGATCGTGCCAATGCTGGGCGTGTTCGCGCTCGCGGCATCGCTGCTCCTGCTCGACAAGATGCTGCGCCTGTTCGATTTTGTGGCGATCGAGGGCGGTCCGATCGGGGTCGTCTTCAAGATGCTGGGCGCTCTGATCCCCGAATACGCCAGCCTAGCGATCCCGCTTGGCCTGCTGCTCGGGGTGCTGCTCGCCTTTCGCAAGCTCGCGACCACCAGCGAACTCGACACCATGCGCGCAGTCGGGCTGTCATACTGGCGGCTGCTCAGGGTTCCCTATGCGATCACGCTTGTGCTGGTCGCGGTCAACGTCGCCCTGGTCTTCTACGTCCAGCCGCTGAGCCGTTATTACTACGAACAGATGGAATACGAGCTTCGATCGGGCGCGCTTGGTGCGTCGATCAAGGTTGGCGAATTCACCACGCTGGCGGACCGCATGGCCCTGCGCATCGAACAGAGCGAGGATGAAGGGCGGCGGCTGATCGGGATTTATGCCCGCGTGTCGAATGATCGCGAACAGACACTCACCATCAGCGCGCAGGAAGGCGCGTTCCTCGCAACTTCTGACGATCCCGACACGATCATCCTGGGCCTGACCGAAGGCACGATCATTCAGGATACCGGCAGCGAGACGCCGCGCGTGCTGTCATTCAGCCGGCATGACTTGCCGATCGACCTTCCCAAGATCGAGGAGTTTCGCGCTCGCGGGGACGCCAGCCGGGAATATATCCTCCCGGAATTGCTCAGCATCGGCTGGGCTGACAAAAGCTCGACCAAGTCGGAGCGCGATGCCAGTCAGGCGACTTTCAACTATCGCCTGGTCGAAGTTGTCATGATGCTGCTTATGCCACTGCTCGCGGTGGCGCTGGCGATACCGCCGAAACGATCCACCAGCGCGCTGGGGGTGTTCGTCTCGATCATCCTCGTGGTCGCCTATCACAAGGTCAATCAATACGGAGAAGACGTCGCCACGTTAGGCCGGATCGATCCGATCGTGGCGCTTTGGGGGCCTTTCTTCCTCTTCGCCGCTCTTATTCTATGGATGTATTACCGGACGGCACACGTCCCCGGTGGCCAGGCGCTTGGTGCGCTGGAAACGCTGTTTGCCAAGCTCTCCAAACAAGTGAGCAAGCTGTTCGCGCGTCGCAAGCCACCATCGCTTCTGGCCGATCATTCCGCTGATCAGGCAGCCGAAAAAGACTCTCGGCTGGCTCCTGCCGAATAGACGAAAGGCGCACACACGGTGCAGCTCGACTTTTTTCCTTCCCGCTCGCTGACATTCTATCTCGCGAAGATGTTCGTGGTGCGGATCATCGCGGTCCTCGTGATGCTGGTTCTGGTGCTTCTCGCGCTCGACCTGCTCGGTTCGACGGGCAAGATCCTCGAACCGCAGGGCAATGGACAGGCTGAGATCCTGAAATACGCCAGCCTGCGTGTCCCGCAGTTGATATCGCGGTTCCTGCCGTATTCGGTGCTGCTCGCAACGCTAATCACGCTAGTGACGCTGAACCAGAATAGCGAAGTGGTGGCGATGAAGGCAGCAGGGCTGTCCGCCCATCAGGTGCTGTCACCGCTGCTGCTGACGGCGGCAGTCATTTCCGTCATCAGTTTTGGCTTTAACGAAAGGATCGTGACCCGCGCGAACGCGACGCTGAAGGCGTGGGAGGCAGTGGAATATGGGGCGATTCCAGCAGATTCGGGGGTGCGCGCCAACATCAACCTGACGGACGGTCGCAACATCCTGTCAGCGTCATCGCTTACCGGCTCTGGCGAAGGAATCGTGCTGACGAATGTCACTTGGGACGCTCGCGGGCCGGGCGGCATCGTGACGGAGCAAATCCGGGCAACCCGCGCCACCTATGCCGCGCCGGGTTGGAAGCTGGAGAACCCGCGCCGCTTCGATGTCGGAGCCACCGAGGTTGAGACGCTCGACACCGTGATTGTCGGCGAAGGGCTGACACCAGACCAGATCGATTTGCAATCAGTCGACGTTGACGGACAAAGCTTCTGGGAACTGGGCGCAACGATAACTGCGCTGGAGTCGGTGGGGCGGAGAACCTCGGAGATGCGGGCCAAGTGGTGGCACCGGATTTCAGGCCCCCTGTCGGCCTTGCTCATGCCATTGCTGGGTTCGGTTGCCGCCTTCGGCCTTGCGCGATCGGGGCAATTGTTCGTGCGTGCGATCATCGGGATGGCACTGGGGTTCGCCTATTTCGTGGTGGACAATGCCGCCCTGGCGATGGGCAGCTTTGGCGGATATCCGCCCTTCCTCGCGGCATGGGCACCTTTCTTCCTGTTTTTGCTGGTCGGTGAGACGGTTCTGATCAGGACCGAAGAGTGAGCGGATGGTCGCTCCGCCTTGCGCGGCCCGAGGATGCCGAGCATTTCCCGGCTATCGAAAAGGCGGCAGCGCGCCTTTTTGAGACTATTCCCGAACTCGCTTATCTTGCGAACGGTGATGTCATCCCGATGGAACGCCATTCGAGGCTGATCCGCAAAGGCCATTGCCTGACCGCACTTCATGACGACCAGTGCGTAGGCTTCATTGCGACGGAGCCATTCAGGCGGGAACTGCATATCTGGGAAATGTCGGTCGATCCCGCCTTTCAGAAGCGCGGGATCGGCGCGGGCCTGCTGCGGGCCAGCATCATAGATGCGCGCAATTCTGGATTCCGGGCGCTGACGCTCACGACATTTCGCGACGTGTCGTGGAACGCACCTTTCTATGCGCGGATCGGTTTCGAAGAAGTCACGGCGCTTGATGCGCACCCCCGCCTCGCTGCCGAACTGGCGCTGGAGGCGGACAACGGCCTGCCGGCGGATCGCCGCTGCGCGATGATCTGTTTCCTCGATTGATCGCGTCGGTCTATGCTGGCGCATCACAAAAGAGGATCAAGCTCATGAAAGTCGCGCCCGCCCTCGCAACAATCGCGTTCTCGCTCGCGCTCGTAGCCTGTCAGAACGAGCCGGACGAGGCTCCCGACATCACCGAGGTCATCCCAGCAGACGAAGGGACAGACGCAGCGGCTGAAGGCGCCGAGGCCGAAACCGGCGATGATGCAGGCATCGAACCATCGGCGCCTGCGACGATGGAAAGCGGCAGCAATGAAGACGGCGGGCGGGCGATCGATCCCGAACGCAACAAGCTGCTTCCAGCCGACTGAAGCCTACCGGGGCACCATGGTGCTGCGGGCAATCCGGGCAACCAGCGTCAACATGCCCGGGTGGTTCGCGCCTTCATAGGTCGAACCATCGCCCAGTTCCTTCGCCAGCCGGCGGTGCGCCTCGGGCAGGTCGTGATAGGGCATCGAGGGCATCAAGTGATGCAAGGCGTGATAGCGCAGCCCAACCGGAGCCCAGATCTCGGCAGCGATGCCCGGCGGCGGCACGTTGACGCTATCGAGGAATTGCGCGGTCACCGTCATCGGCTCGCCCTCGTTCTCCCAAAGATGCGCAACAAGTGTCCGCAGCTGGTTGAGCAGGGCGGTGAAGGACACGATCGCGAGCGCGATCAGCAAGGGGCGCCAGCCGAGCGCAAAGGTGCTGGCGATCAGGGCAATCGCCCAGACGCTGGCTCCGGCTTCCTGCCAGAACACCATGCGGGCAAAGTCGCCGGTTGGAGGCTTCCGACGGAAATCGGGGTTGATCGAAAGCGCCGAAAATCGCTCCCACGTGAACTTGCGCAGGGGCGGAATGATCGCGCCAAGCGGAACCAGCACACCAAACCGGATCAGCAATGCGATAGGGGCCAGCAATGCAATGATGACGAATACCGGCAGGCTCCAAGGCTTCATCAGTGCCAGCGGCAGGTATTCCGGATCTTCCACCGTGCCGTACTGGGTGCGCTTGTGATGGATCACGTGCACACCTTCGTACATGAAGCTAGGCGTGAGCATGGGAATGCCGACCAGCAGGTTCCAGCCGGCGCGAAATCCAGGCAACGCGTCGCGGTGGATGTGCGTCAATTCGTGAATGAACATGAGCGCGCGATACAGCGCGAGCGATGCAACCAGACCGGCGGCGATAGCAATCGCCAGATTTTCAGTCAGGATCGCGGCAGCAATACCGCCATAGCCCAACGCAGCCGATATCAGCATGTCCGGCCAGTAGATCGCACCGCGCGCTTCACCCAGATCCTTGGTCAGATCACGGGCAGCGCGCAGCATGTCCTTGTCGTCCGCAGTCTGGAAATCAGCGCGGGTCGCGCGCGGCTTCGTGGCGGATGGGGAAGTGGAAAGTGGCTGGTGCATGGTCATGTTGGTTGTTTCGACAAAGGGCCAATACCGCATTTGCAGCGGTTACGGCAAACCCGCTTTGCTCATAAGTGTGATCGACTGGCTTGCGCCTTAGGCCAGCAAGCCGCAAGGACGCTTTGACATAAAGCAATACGGGACAAATCCCTTGGCAGACGCACAGATAAGCATTGAGGCCATCACCGACAAGAACGGGCGCGAACGGTTTGTCGATCTGGGGCGAGCCTTCGCGGCTCAGCTGGAGCATTCGGTGCCGCAATTGCGCAGCGAGCAATTGGAGCTTGTCGATCCGGCAAAGAACCCGTTCTTCGGCCATGCACGCGCGCAATTGTTCATCGCCCATCGTGACGGAAAGCCTGTCGGCCGTATCTCAGCGCATATTGATGAACTTGCCTTGCAGATGCCGCCTGAGCAGGGGTTTGGCCCCGGCGTAGGAATGTTCGGCTATTTCGACGCGCAGGATGATACTGCTGCCAGCCAATTGCTCGAGACTGCCGAGAACTGGCTGCGCGATCAGGGGATGAACCGCGTCGTCGGCCCGATCTCGATGTCGATCTGGGAGGAGCCGGGTCTGCTGGTGAAGGGGCATGACCATTCGCCGGTCATCATGATGGGCCATCACCCTGCACACTATGCGGGCTGGATCGAGGCGGCGGGATATACGCGCGCCAAGACGCTCTACACCTACGATCTCGACATTACGAAGGGCTTCCCGCCGCTGGTGCAGCGGATCGTGCAATCGGGCGAACGCAACAAGCGGATCAATGTTCGGCCCGTCAGAAAGAAGGACTGGGACGAGGAAGCAGCAAAGATCCTCGCCATTCTCAACGATGCTTGGTCGGACAATTGGGGCTTTGTGCCGCTGACCCCGGCAGAGGTGGCTTATACCGGGGTGAAGCTAAAACCGATCATCCACGAGGACCTGAACATGATTGCCGAGGTGGATGGCCGCCCGGTTGCCTTCATGCTGACCTTCCCGGATATCAACCACGTCCTGAAGAAGACGGGCGGAAAGCTCTTCCCGTTCGGCTGGTTCCATCTGCTCCGCTGGCTCAGGAAACCTTCGGGTTCGGACATGCGCGTACCGTTGATGGGTGTGCTCAAGGAATTCCAGAACTCGCGCATGGCGAGCCAGCTGGCTTTCATGATGATCAGCTACATCCGCGACAATGCGGCTGCCCGGTATGATTCAACTCGCGGGGAGATCGGCTGGATCCTCGAAGACAATCAGGGAATGGTGGCGATTGCCGACACCATCGAAAGCACGATCAACCGGGAATACGCAGTCTACGAAAAGTCGATTGGCTGAAACCATAGCTTTCTTGCCAAAATGCGATGCCCGCCGCATGGCTGAATGATGGCCATTGGCGCACACTTCCGTTCAAAGCGCCCCCGGCGCGTCATCGTTGTCGAAGACGATGCCGTGCTGGGGCTGACAATCGAGCAAACGCTGCTCGATCACGGGTTTGCCGAGGTTTCCATCTGTCCTTCCGCATCGTGCACCCTTGGAAAGCTTCGCGCAGGCAATTTCGATGCGATGGTTCTCGACGTGCATCTTGCCGACAGTGATGACGGCTGGGAAATCGCCGAACTGGTCAAGGCGTTGGGAGATGCGCAAACGAGGATAGTCTTTCAGACCGGATCGCCGGGCGATATTCCCGAACACATCCGGCAATTGGGCCCGGTATTGGCAAAGCCTTACGATCCGGCAGAACTTGTTGCCGCGCTGACGGAAAAGCCACGTGCAGGTCTGCTCGCCTTGTTGAAACGGGCATAAAAAAGGCCTCCACACCAATGATGTGGAGGCCTTTCGGGATCGTATCACCAGCCGCTTGGACGGGAGGGGGGTCTCGGCGGTGACAAACTGATAATGCGCACACGAGAAAGGCGTTCCCGCCGGGATCAAATTTTTCTGAAAAATATTCCATATGCAGGTAAGCCGACGCCACACGGCCGCAATCAAGCAGGAGAAGACAATGTCACTGGGTCAGCAAATCGCGGCGAATCTTCCTTTCCTGCGGCGTTACGCGCGCGCTCTTACCGGGTCGCAAAGCACCGGTGATGCGTTTGTCCGCGCCACGCTTGAAGCGGCGCTGGCCGATCCCGCTCTGAAGGCATCCCTCGAGGGTGGCCGCATCCCGCTTTACCGGGCGTTCAACGCGGTATGGTCGAGCGCGAACGTCAATATCGAGCCGGTGTCGTCGCAGGCTGGCGAACACGAAGCCGGAGCGCAGAACCGGTTGGGAGCGATCACCCCGCTCAACCGTCAGGCTCTTTTACTGACCACACTCGAAGACTTCTCTCCAGCTCAAGCGGGGCAGATCATGGGGCTGGAAACCGCTCAGGTCGAATCGCTCGTCGCCGAGGCGGTCAGCGAAATTGATCGCGAACAGTCGACTTCGGTGCTGATCATCGAAGACGAACCGCTGATTTCCATGCAACTGGAAGACCTCGTTACTTCCGTCGGCCATGAAATCTGCGGCACCGCCGCAACGCACACTCAGGCGCTCGAAGTGGTCGCAGCCAAGCGTCCCGGCCTTGTGCTTGCCGACATCCAGCTTGCCGACGGATCATCAGGTCTGGACGCGGTGGATGATATTCTCGCGATCGACAGTGTGCCGGTGATCTTCATAACCGCCTATCCAGAACGCCTGCTCACCGGGGACCGGCCCGAGCCGACTTATCTGGTGACGAAGCCGTTTCAGGAACAGACGGTGCGCGCCGCGATCAGCCAAGCGCTTTTCTTCGGATCGAGCAAACCGCTCTAGAACCCATGCCCCTTTGCGGGCACCTTGCGCATCTGGAACTCGCTTCGCCTGCGCACCGGTACGCAGATCACGCAACGAACGCCTTCGGGTCTGAAATCCAGTTCGACCTTGTGCTTCAGTTCGTGGGCGACGATCTTCTCGATCAGATCGGTGCCGAAGCCCCTCTGGCGCGCTGCCTGCACAAGCGGCCCTCCACTCTCGCTCCACTCCACCTTGGCAAGGCAATCACTCTCAA
Source organism: Erythrobacter aurantius (assembly GCF_023823125.1). NCBI lineage: Bacteria > Pseudomonadati > Pseudomonadota > Alphaproteobacteria > Sphingomonadales > Erythrobacteraceae > Erythrobacter > Erythrobacter aurantius. The sequence goes on from NZ_CP090949.1 coordinate 3,322,093, forward strand.
GCGACCAGCGGATGCTGACCATCCCGCCTGCCACGCTGAGCGCGCCGAACTTTGCAGCATTCGTGGCCAGTTCATGGATCGCGAGACCGAATGACAGCGCATCATTGGGTGCCAGTTCCACTGCGGGGCCTTCCAGCACCAGTTCCGCCGCATCGCCCGAAACGATGTGCGACAGTTCTGCCTCGATTACCGAACGGATCGGCGTCGTACCCCAATCTGTCCCGGTCAGGAGGTCGTGTGTCGCCGAAAGCGCGCGGACGCGTCCTTCCAGACTGTCGGCGAAATCATCGAGCCCGCTGGCTCTGCGGCGCGTGAGCGACATGATCGAAAGCACATTGGCAAGCGTGTTCTTGACCCGGTGATTGAGCTCCTGCGACAGCGAATTTCGGATCGAATTCTGCTCTTCGAAAAAGGCAATCCGCTCCTCGTCCTCGCGAGCCTGACGGGCCAGCAGGCGCAGGATCAGCATCAGCAGGCTCGCCAGCGAAATCCCGAATATCAGCGTAACCATCGAAAGCGGCGCCAGACCGCGTACGTCTGCAGAGTCGATCACCAACACAAGATCGCGGTTGGCGATGTTCACTGGCAGCTCGAACCTGTCGGTGCCTGCTGCCCCTGTCGACCGCGATACCAGCAAGTGCCTGTTGGCGGTCTCGGTATCGTAAAGCCGCACACCCAGTTCGGTCGGCGGCGAACGCTCGATCGCTTCGTCAAGGAACTGCCCTGCATTGAACGAGCTGAAAATGTATCCTGCCAAGGCTCGATCCTGCGTCGGCGATTGAGGCACAGAACGGTAGACAGGCATGAAGATCACAAATCCGGGAGCCTCGCCAGCGCCTTCCTGCGATAGCACGATGCGACCAGACGCCGTCGGCATCACGGTCCGCCTCGCTTCTTCCATTGCAGCAGCGCGCACCGGCTCGGAATACATGTCAAACCCGAGCGCCCGGCGATTGCGGGAAGTGTCAGGCGAAAAATAGGTGACGGGGGCGATGACCTCTCCAGCTTGTGTTACTTGCGGGCGAATATCCGGGAATTCGGGTTGCGATGCCCTCACGCGCGCGAGGTAGGCGTTGCTGCTCCCCGGCTCGATCACTTCGATCCAGCCGATACCCTCTGCACCGCGGTAATTCTGATCCAGCCGCAGTTCGGCGACGAACTGGCTGAAAGTCTGAGGGCTTACTTCATCGATGCTGGCGAAAAGAGCGGCGCCCGCGCGAAGGTAGGAGGAGAAATTGTTGCCGCGCCGTTCCAAGGCGGAAGCGATCGACTGGGCGTAATCGCGCACATCGGCCCGGCTGCTTTGCTTGGCGTTCGTTTCGATCGCATAAACACTCAAGGCGGTGATCGCAGCAATGGCGAGGAAAATCGCGGCGGGAATGGCTCTAGGATAGCGCACCAGCAGGGATCTCGCCTGCCACGCACGCGCAAGCGCACCGGCCTCGGCAACTGCTTCAGGGCCTGCATGATCAATAGTAGGCCTGCCCGATGCGCTGATGATCTTCTCTCCCAAGCTTGCTGCCATGGTGTTCGTAAGGCCTGAGCACGGAACAAAACAAGGCGCGCATCGTTCCCAAATCACAACGCCGCGCGATCCGATTTGGCATAGCTTGCTCAAACGGCCTATGATCGCGCGACGATTGGGATGGGAAATTTCTGCGCATGGCAGCCAATGGCAAATCCGATGATGACGGCGACCGGCAAGGCAAGCCGAAGAACGCTGCGCAATCGCCTGCGTGGGCAGACGGGCTGAAACAGCTTTACGACACGGTCGTCGACGAACCGATCCCAAATTCGTTCAAGGATCTCCTCGCTCAACTTGACGCATCCGATGGCGAATGCGGCGCGTCGGGAAGCGGGGGTGAGGCCTGATGGGACAAGCCGACAACCCGCCAAAGCGCACTCCGGATCAGAAGGCTGATTTCAGGCGCGAACTCGAAGAGGTCATTCCCCATCTGCGCGCCTTTGCGCGCGGCTTGTGCGGCAGGCCCGACATGGCTGATGATCTGGTGCAGGAAACCATGCTCAAGGCATGGGCTGCCCAAGACCGGTTTGAACCAGGCACCTCGATGCGGGCGTGGACCTTTGTCATCCTGCGCAACGCCTATCTCACCGACATGCGCCGCAACCGTTTTCGCGGCGAATATGACGAAGGGGTCGCAGAACGTATCCTGACAGCGCCCGCCGGACAGGAAGAACCGATCCACCTGTCCGACATGCACCGCGCCCTTTTGACCTTGCCGCCGGAACGCAGAGAGGCCCTGCTGCTCGTGGGGGCAGGCGGGTTTTCCTATGAGGAAGCGGCGGAAATCTGCGGCTGCGCGATCGGCACGATCAAGAGCCGGGTGGGACGGGCCCGGGCCACGCTCAACACCATGCTGGCCGAAGGCACCATTCCGCAGCGTTCCGTCGATGACGACATCGCTCACAGCGCTATTCTCGAAGAGTTGGACGATGTTGCCGCGGGCAGAGGCGTAGCGACTGCCAAGAGCTAGAACACTTGGCGAAGCCGCTCAGGCTTGCGATAAAGGCGCAAACCGTGAGTGACATCCTGCCATGAACAGCGAAGCGCCAGAAGAACAGCCACGCAGCGACAGCGCGCGCCAACGCAATCAGCGCAGGCTGATTCTGGCGGAGCAGGAATTGCGGCTGATGTCGGCGCTGGTGCTGTTGATCGGCCTCGGACTGTTCCTTGCTCTCCCGTTCGTGCTGTCGATCGGGTCAGTGGTTTTCCTGCCGCTGGTCACCGCGATCCTGTTGACCATCCTGCTTTCTCCTTTGGCCGATCGGCTGGCGCAGCTGGGCCTGCCCAATGTCCTTGCCTCGCTTGGCGCGCTGACGGTCTTTCTCGGCATTCTGCTTCTGGCGCTCGCCCTGATCCTGCAACCTGCGCTGGACCTGTTTGACGAAATCCCGGCCATTGCAGCCACTGTCGGCCAGCGATTTGCCGATCTGCGAGAGGAATTCGCGTGGCTCGCCATGGCGAATGAGGAAATGGCCAAGCTGATGGGCAACAGCGGCACTGTCGAAGTGGTGCTGGCAACCCCGAGCCTGCTGGAAGAAATCGCCTATTCCACCCCCAGCGTGGTGGTGGAGGTGCTGATCATGTTCCTGATGGCGTTCTTCATGATCGAGGCGCGTGTGCGGATGCGGCGGCACCTGTTGTTCGATCGCGCCAGCTTCGGCTCCAGCGTGAAGGCAGCGCGCGCCATGCGCGAGGTTCAGGACAAGGTCGCCGCATACATCATCACCGTCGGCTTCATAAACGCAGGGGTCGGAGTGGTCGTTGCGCTGGGTGCGTGGGCACTTGGGGTCGATGCCCCAATCATGTGGGGCGGGCTTGCCGCGATCCTCAATTTCATTCCCTATGTCGGGCCGCTGGCGATGACGGCGCTGCTGGCGTTGTTCGGGCTTGGCACGGCAGAGACGGTATGGCTCGGTCTGATCCCGGCCATCGCCTATATCGCGCTTCATACGGTAGAGGCGAATGTAATCACCCCATCGATCCTGGGCGCGCGCTTCACCATGAGCCCGGTAATGATCCTGATCGCGCTGTCCTATTTCACCTGGATATGGGGTGTGCCGGGCGCGCTGCTATCGGTGCCGATCCTGCTGACGCTGACAGCGCTGTTCGATCACATCGGGCGGCCCAATCTGGTCGGTTTCATATTCGGCGAACCCTTGTTCAAGGGCGAGGTGCTAGAACGCGGCGTGAGCGACGCTCAGGCCTGATCCCGGCTGCGATCCACCGCGCTGGCGACTGCCACGTTCATCGTCACATTTCCCAGCGTGCGCATGATGTCGGGCAGCATTTCCACCGCCACCAGCAACACCAATGGCTCGATCGGTACGCCCATCGCCAAGGCAATCGGCCCGATCGAGACGACAAAGCTGATCGATCCGGGAAGCGACACCGATCCGATGCTGATCACCACCGCCACGGCGATCCCCACCAGCATCAGCGCAAACGGCACCTCGATCCCGGCCAGTGCCGCGACATAAAGCGCGACCGCAAGGTTCATTGCCACGCTGGTCGCGCGGAAGATTGCGACGGCCAGTGGCAGCACAAATTCCGAAGTGCTCGCACGCAGGCCCAGTCGCGACGCGCTGTCCAGCATGGCCGGGAGGCTGGCAAGTGAGCTTTGGGTCGACACCGCCACCGCCTGTGCGGGCAGGATCGCGCGCGCGAACTTTGCTAGGCTGACCCGGCCAAGCACCACCGCAACTGCATAGGCGAGCAGGAAGATGAAGCCCCCCATTGCCGACACCACGAGGATGTAGTGGCCCAGAACGGCAAAAGCGCTTCCCCCGCTGCGCAGCCCCACCCCGAATGCGAGCGCGGCCACGCCAATCGGCGCGATCCACAACACCCAGCCGATGATCAGCAGCATGGCATTGGCAATGGCATGGAAAAATCCGAGTAGGCTTTCGCCCTGACGTTCGGGCAGACGGGTGATCGCAATCGCGAACAGCGCGAAGAAAATCGTCAGCGGCAGCATGTTGGTTTCCGCCGCAGCCGCGATGATATTGGGCGCAATCAGGGATTTAAGGAAGTCCAGTATCCCCGGCACCTCCTGCCCTTCCCCCGCGCTTTCGGCGATGAAACCCGCCGCATCGGCAGGGATCTGGAACACGTCGAGCAGCCAGGGCAGGGTTACGGCAGTGAACAATCCCCCGGTGATCGCCACCCCGATCACCAGCAGCAGGAAACGCCGTGCGGCCCGCCCGGCACTGGCAGCTTCGACCATTTGTGAAAGGCCCAGCACCAGCAAGGCCGCTACCAGCGGAATGATCGTCATCTGCAAAGCGCGCAGCCACAAGGTCCCGATCAAGGCGATCGAATCCTGCAACCACATAGCCAGATCAGCCGATGAAAGGACGACGCCTGCACCAAGTCCGAGCACCAGCGCGGCGAAGGTCGCGACGACAGGCAGACGGATCGTGACCAGTTCAAACCGGCTTTCGATCGACCCGGAGCTTGCGCCAGGAGCGGCTTCTGAAGATGGATTGTCCAACAATTCGGTTCCCTTTGGGCGCTCTCACCCTTCCCTTCCGGCGATAACCGCGTCAGAAGCGCCTGACAAATGGTCGCAGACAATCATGGGGTTTGAATAGCAGGCATGGCACGCAAATTCTTCGGCACGGATGGAATCAGGGGTCGCACCAATGCCGGGGTGATAACCGCCGAAACCGCGATGCGCGTTGGCCAGGCGGCGGGCAATTATTTCGTGCGCGGTGGCCACCGTCACCGGGTGGTGATCGGCAAGGACACGCGGCTTTCCGGCTACATGATGGAAAGCGCGCTGGTTGCAGGCTTCACCAGCGTTGGCATGGACGTGATCATGACAGGGCCGCTGCCCACGCCTGCAATCGCGCTGCTGACCCGTGAAATGCGCGCGGACCTCGGCGTGATGATTTCGGCCAGCCACAACCTGTATGCAGACAACGGCATCAAGCTGTTCGGCCCGGACGGGTTCAAGCTTTCGGACGAGGCCGAAGCCGAAATCGAGGCTTTGCTCGATCAGAAACCGCAGCTTGCCATGCCTGAAGGGATCGGCCGCGCCCGCCGGATCGAGGATGCGCGCGGGCGCTATATCCATGCGATCAAGCAATCGGTGTCGAGCGAAGTCAGCTTCGACGGGCTGAAGGTGGTGGTCGATTGCGCCAATGGGGCAGCCTATCAAGTTGCGCCCTCCGCCATCTGGGAGCTTGGCGCGGAGGTCATAACGCTCGGTGTCGAGCCGAATGGCACCAATATCAACGACGGGGTCGGCTCCACCGCGATCGAGGCACTGCAGGCCAAGGTGGTGGCCGAAGGTGCGGATATCGGGATCGCGCTCGATGGCGATGCCGACCGGCTGATCGTCGTCGACGAAAAGGGCAAGAAAGTCGATGGCGACCAGATCATGGCGCTGATCGCCAGCCGGATGCACGAAAAGGGCGCACTGAAAGGCGGCGGCGTGGTCGCCACGGTCATGTCGAACCTTGGCCTTGAGCGGTATCTTGGCGGCATGGAGCTTACGCTGGAGCGCACCAAAGTCGGTGATCGCTATGTGCTCGAACGGATGAAGGAAGGCGGCTTCAACGTCGGCGGCGAACAGTCGGGTCACATGATTCTGCTTGATCACGCGACCACCGGGGACGGATCGGTGGCGGCGCTGCGAGTGCTGGCCAGTCTCGTGCGTTCGGGGCGACCGGCAAGCGAAATCCTGCACCAGTTCGACCCCGTGCCGCAATTGCTCAAGAATGTCCGCTACGAAGGCGGCGCTCCGCTGGACGATGCCACAGTGCGCGCGGTGATCGCCGACGCCGAAGGCGAGCTTGAAGGCAATGGGCGTTTGGTCATCCGTCCTTCGGGCACCGAACCGGTAATCCGTGTCATGGCGGAAGGTGACGATGCGGAGCAGGTGGAACAAGTGGTCGACCGTATCTGCGACGCCGTGCGCAGCGCGACCTGAAAGGACAGACACCATGCTTGAAATGCGCCCCGATTGCGAACGCTGCGGCACCGATCTTCCCGCGCAAGCGCCCGGCGCGTTCATCTGCTCTTTCGAGTGCACCTATTGCGCCGAATGCGCCGAGGAACTCGACGATGCTTGCCCCAATTGCGGTGGCGAATTGATGGACAGGCCGACACGCGCAGCAAGTCTGCACGCCAAGTTCCCGCCCAGCACGGAGCGGAAGTTCAAGGGATGACCAAACCTCCCCCGCGCATCCTCTCCATCGCCGGATCGGATTCATCGGGCGGTGCTGGAATTCAGGCCGACATCAAGACGATAGCCATGCTGGGTGGCTATGCGATGACGGCGATCACCACCGTCACAGCGCAAAACACCGTCGGCGTTCAGGCCATCGCGCCGATGTCCGGCGAAGTCGTGGCGCAGCAGATCGCTTCGTGCATCGAGGATATCGGGGTCGATGCGATCAAGATCGGGATGCTGCACGATGCCGACATCATCACTCATGTCGCCGATGCGCTGACCGGGGTGAAGGCCCCGATCGTGCTTGACCCGGTGATGATCGCAACCAGCGGCGCGGCTCTGATCGATCCGCAAGCGATTGCGATCATGCGCGAGCGACTGTTCCCGCTTGCGACACTGGTTACCCCCAACCTGCCCGAGCTTGCGCACCTGCTCGAACGCAACCTGACCGATTCATCGCAAATGGCTCAGGCGGCGGAGGAACTCGCGCATATGACCGGCGCGGCAGTGCTGGCCAAAGGCGGCCATACAAACGACGCGCGGATCATCGATATCCTGTATCAGCCGGGCGAAGACGCCAGCGCAGTGCAGTTCGATCATCACCGGATCGATACCCCGCACACCCACGGCACAGGTTGCACCCTTTCAGCCGCCATTGCGACCCTGCTGGGCCACGGTCAGCCGCTTGAACATGCCGTGCGCCTAGGCCGGAACTTCGTCCGCGCCGCAATCGAGAACGCCCCCGGCTTCGGCGCCGGTAACGGTCCGCTGGGGCATCACGCGGTGCGGCGTCTGGATTAGCACTCCAATTGGTAGAAATCCGCGATGTGGCACCATGCCTCTTCGGCGGTTTCGCACCACTGGAACAGGTCGAGGTCCGATTTCGCAATCGTGCCTTCTTCGGCAATGGCTTCGAAATCGACCACGCGGGTCCAGAAATCCTTGCCGAACAGCAGGATCGGGATCGGTTTCATCTTACCGGTCTGGATCAGGGTCAACAGTTCGAAGAATTCGTCAAATGTGCCGAAGCCGCCGGGGAACACTGCCACGGCCCGCGCGCGCAGCAGGAAATGCATCTTGCGCAGGGCGAAATAATGGAAATTGAGCGAAAGGTAAGGCGTCACATATCCGTTGGGAGCCTGCTCATGCGGCAGCACGATGTTGAGGCCGATAGATTCGCCCCCTGCGTCGCTGGCACCGCGGTTGCCCGCTTCCATGATCGAAGGGCCACCGCCGGTGGTGACGACGAACTGGCGCTTGCCGTTTTCGATTATCGCCTTTTCGGAAACCAGCCGGGCAAGCTTGTAGGCTTCGTGATAGTACTTCGCCTTCGCAGCGAGATTGGCTGCGACTTTCTGTTCGTATTCGCTGCCGTCCTTGGCCGCGTCGATCTTGGCCTGCGCCTGCTCGGGCGACGGGATACGGGCGGAGCCGTACATCACCATGGTCGAACCAACCCGCGCTTCGTCGAGCAGCATTTCAGGCTTCAGCAATTCCAGTTGGAAACGGACCGGGCGCAATTCGTCGCGCAGCAGGAATTCTGTATCGCGGAACGCCAGCTTGTAGGCTGGATGCATCGTTTGCGGGGTGCGTTCGGGGGATTCGTCGGCGAACCGGCTTTCTTCACCGGCGCGGTAGAACTTGCGGTCTGTAAGGTCTTTTTCTGTCATGCATCGGCAAGTAGGCGCGCAGCAAGTCGCGAGCAAGACAACAGTTGTCAGGAAAAAGCTGGATGCCCCGTGAGGATTCGAACCTCAATTGACGGAGTCAGAGTCCGTAGAGGGACGTTGAATTCACTAGAGTTTTGCGAGTCTTGTTGCACCTGTGTTGCAGCAAGTCGAGGGAGAGGAGTCTGCATGGCGACACCGCTCCTCTCCCGATCATTATCACCGAGTCGCCTTCAGCAGCCGCTTTTGCTTGCGCTTCCCGGTGCGGTAAACCGTGATGACGGTCGAGCCTTCGAGCACAAGCCGGGCTCCACGCAGCCGATCAAGCCGCCGCAACATTGCTCGCAACTGCTCCTCCACCTTTCGGCACTCTCGGTCGCAAACAAGAAACCCGTCTTCGACCTCTGTGCCGAGTTGCATGATGATCTCAGCGTCGCCGAGCGTGAAAGCTCTTTGGGCAAACCGTTCGGCCGCGTGCTTGGTAACTTCCAGGCTCATGCGTGTTCTCCTTTCCCCATGATGGTGGCGAGGCGTTTCTTGGTCTCGTCGTCCAAGCTCGCGAAGTAAGCGTCTCTTGCTGCCGTCAGCCGGGTTCTTCGGCGATCAGCTGCCTCCTTGATCCACTCTGCACGGGCAGCCCCGTCGCCCTTGAGGATGTCGTTAGGGATGTCGCGCAAGGGGACTCGACCTCCCAAGAAGTCGTCTGCTGCCTCGGAATCTCCATCAAGCCACTCAAGTGCATCCGAACGGCATATCTCGAAGCGAGGACTTTCTTCGAGTTCCCAATCTTCAAATCTGGTGTCGTCGGGCATATCCGACAGCATGCTGCGTAGAACAATCGCGAAGGGAACCGACCAGAAGTTCGGCTCGTGCTTTTGGAAATCCATCACCTCATCCTCGAATTCGAGACCGAAGATGTCGTTGTTCGCGATTGAGTGCTCTTCGACGTCGATTAGGCGGTCATCCACGGAGGCGGCGTAGCCGAGGTAGTCGGGCACGGCCTCAGCCATCATCGGCTGCGCTTCTCGGAATTGTTGCACCCGCTCCTGCCGCATTTGCAAGCTCCGCTCAGCGGCCCACATAAAAAGAAACGGGGCGATTTCGACCACTTGGGAGTGCGTCGCCTCATATCGCAAAGCAAGCAGAGCAAACGAGTTGCGGGTGCTTTCCGACACCCTGACATTCATCTGCGCCTTCTCCTCTATTCGAGGCTCGGCGCGCTCTTTGATTTCCAATTCCAAGTCCGGGCCGCAGAGGTCTGCACTGCTAAGACCGAGTGCGCTCGCCAACTGCGTTACAACGCGAATCCGCCGCTTCTTCTGCCGCTGGGTTTCAATCCGGTAGATCGTTTGACGATCGACCTGCGCTTTATGCGCTAAATCGTCGAGGCTCATCCCTGCGGCCTCGCGAGCACGTCTCAAATTGACGGGGTTGGTGTGCATAACAAACTCCTTCCAGAGCTGTCATGCATATCTGCTATCACATCAGTAGGCATAATAAGGCAAATCGCCCCAAATATCCCCGTCGTTTCGTGATCTAGCCGCATTACGCCTATTTTTTATAGGCACAAATGATGATTTGCAGACACTTCGCTATCGCCGTTCCACGCCCGCCGGAGGGCCGAAGAGCGCCCTTTCGATCGCATTCACCTCCAATGGGTCCTTGTCTCGCTCCTCGAACAGGTGCCCATAGATGTCGAACGTCACCTGGATCGAGCCGTGTCCGACAAGGGTCTGCACACGCTTCGCGTTGAGGTCCTGGTCGATCCAAAGCGATGCGGCGGCATGCCGAAAGCCATGCGCTGTGTATTTGGCGACCGCTTCATCCTCGCCGTCACCAGGCTTTGTAACCCCCGCAGCGATCAGAATGGGCTTAAGGTAGTTCTTCGCCAATACGCCATGCGACAGCACTCGCCCCTTCGGACTTGGAAATACCAAGCCATCGGCGTGGGGAGGGCAAGCCAACTTCCACTCGCGCAGTGTCGCAACGACACGGCCAAGGAGTGGGATGATCCGGAACCCCGAAACCGACTTTGGCGGGCCGAGGATGCCATCCGCATCAGCGCGCCGCTCAACACGCACGATGCCCCTCTTCATATCCACGGCACGCCACCCCAGGCCACGCAGCTCCGACGCACGCATGCCGGTAAAGATGAGCAGTTCGACGATCGCACGTCCCATGAGGTTGTCGGACTCCGCGGCTGCCTTCAAGATCGCACGGATCTCCGCCTTCGTGGGAGGAGAGGCCCGCCCCCTCTCTCGCGGAGCCTTCGGGATTTGTACTGCCAGCGCCACATTCTTCGCCAACAAACCACGAGCCTGGGCATCAGTCAGAATAGCCTTGAAGGTCCGAAAGACACGAGTCGCCATCGCTCTTGAAAGTTCACTTAGCCAACCGTCCAGCAAAGTCCGCACTTTGGGCGCTGTGAGCTGGGAGAGCTTATGCGCGCCGCACCTCGGCACAATGTGCAAACGGATATGCTGCTCGTATGCAGCGATAGTGGTGGGCTCGCGACCATTCGCCCGCACGCTATCAAGCCACAAATCTGCGGCCTTTGCGACGGTGATCGACACGCTATCGGGTGTATGGACGCCTCGCTGAACTTCATCGAGCGCCTTCACCGCCCACGCATCAGCGTCCTTCTTGCGCTTAAACTGCTTAGACCGGCGATTGCCTGCCGCATCCCGGTAGTCAACCTGCCAGGCAACCCCCTGCGTGCCGTCAGGTTTCCACCAGATACGCTTACGAATTGACGCCATATTATCCCGCTTCGGCCAAAAGACGCTCTGCAAGCTCAACCACATCAAAGCCCGCGACATGGGACATTGCCTTCACGAGCCTTACGAACAGCACTCCAACGTCGATGCGAACAGCGGAAAAAGGCAGGTCCGTGGGTTGCTGATCACCGATGCAATCGGAGGCGATCCAAGTAGCCACTCGAACGCCGAGATCGCGAGGAGTCGAAAGGAGCCGGTGCATGCAACACCACGCCGTGGCCGTCCTCCCGACAGGCCATTCTCCTTCATCCACCGCCACCCTCAGTTCGTCCAGTGATACATGGTGATGGGCCAGGAACCCGAAACACTCCCTCACTACACCATCGGTGTCCTCAACAGCCGAGACTGCGTAATCAGGCGACAGGCCAGCATCGATTAGCGCAAGCGCGATCGTCACGTCAGCGAGCTGTTCGAAGTCGAACTTGGCGACTTTGCCACGCCCGGTCGCCAACCCACGCGGACACCCCTTTTTGCGCAGATTCTCCAATCGCGCACGTAGCGCGAGCTTATCAGCGTCAGGCACGTTGAAGACATGCGCGGCGATTTTTTCGACTTCTCGTGTGGAAAGCTGGATCATAAAAATGACGTTATCATTGCCGTCATATCTTGACAAGCGGAAAAGCGTCCTCCATTGGATGACGGCATAGTAACCGTCATTTTGAAAGGATTCCTAGGTGAACTTAGATTTGATCGTCGGCGCTGATGGCGCTGCCCTTTACACAGGACTCTCCCGGCGCACCGTCTACCGGCTGGTGGACGAAGGCCACATCCCGGCCGTCCGTAAGGGGCGCCGCCTCTATTTCCGCAAGTCGGAACTGGACCGTGCGTTCAGCGCGCAGGAGGCGTTGCATTGAGCGAGAAGCGTCTCCGAGAGCTGTTCGGACTTTCCCCAGCGCAGCAAATTCGTCACTGGGCCGGCCCCGACCCGTGGAATGGACTGAGACTCGATAACAAAGTCGAGATTTCAATGAACGCGGTGTTGCGTGACGCCGACTGCAACATAATTCGCATGCCGCTGTTTATGAAACCATGCTTTGGACAGCCATTGGCATTTGCGAGGCACGGCGGGCAACAACCAATCTTTCATCCGAAATTCGGGACAGTTAAGAGCCGCTGCATGCGTTGCCAAGCTAAAGACGCTTGCGATCAGATCGCCAAAGCACGGCTGACAGCAACATCGGACATCAGAGGCGCATTCGTTCGCTTTGGCCAGGCAGGCGGAAGCTTCGGCTTGAAGAACCCATCGGTTTGTCCGACTGCTCAACGGGAGTTTGACGGCCTTGTCGCAGCACTGATCAGCCACGGCGGCTTCACTTCGATAAATGATGTAGCTGCGCTCACAGAACTGGATCGCCGGGAAGCAGAACGAAAGCGACGAGACGCGGAGAAAAAACGACTTGCGCGCCGCAAGGCTATCAAGCGAGGCATTTTCGTTCCAGAGTTTCTCGATCTCTTGGAAAGGGAGCGAGTGCAACGCGAGTTCCAACTGGTGTTGACAACATCGTGTGATGGTTTGCCGCCGAACCTGAATCGGATGCCGGTGCAATCGGCCCAAATCACTGCCGATGTATGGTTTGTGCGCGAGTGCAAACGCATTCGCGGTGAGAAAATCAATCCCTCTTCGGTCGCTAGGGCCCTGATCGAGCGCTGGCCGAATTCTTACCCAAAAGCGCGTTTCAATACTTTGCGGCAGCGAACGGGCGCAGACCTCGATCGTGTCGCCACGCTTGAACGGCATATCGTGAAGGGCTTCAAAGAGCCGATCTGGCCGCGCTTTGACCTGGCAGTCGCACTTAATGAACTTGATGCCGTTACCCCCTACACACCATGAGCAGGCTATTTACGAAGCGCTCGGAGTGCCGCCCCCTACATCCCGCCCATCTCAGAAGCTCACTTCGGCAGCAACTAGTGATGAAGAAATGGCGAAACTCCGAGAGTTTGCTGGCTACAAATAGCGTCCGCTCGAAATGTTAATAATTTAAAAATTCTTTTGCAGGCCCCTGTCAGGAGACAGGGTGCCTGGCGGAGGGCCTCATACAAGCACGCAATACTCCTCGGAGTTGGATGCCGCCGCTCTATCGGAGTGGTTAAATCTTGTTGGCAAATTGTTGACCGGAATCGAGCGATTTCGAGAAGCAAGCTAATCACCGCCACAAGCAAGCTCCCGATTCTAGAGCATTGTGCCCTTCACCAGCGAGTTCGATAAATCGCACGATTTCATCGTTTGTCCGCAAATTTGAGCCTTAAACAAGATTGGCTGAGTCAACAAAATGCAGCCACTCACTTCCCATCGCCGCCAAAGCATTGCCCACCCGACTCCCGACCGGGTCACGTCTACGCAGACTGCATCACCAACAAGAAAGGTAGTGTAGAAATGCGTAATCAAATGTTTGAATGTGAAATCAGCCGACCTGACCGGCTGGTCACCTGCTTTGTCGTCGCTTCGGACGCGCAGCGCGCTTCGGAGATCGTTCTCCAGAACGAAATCGAGATCAATCGAGAAACCCTGAATGTTAGGATCGAGCGTATCGACGAGTCATTGCCAGCCAGCAAGCGCACGGGTCTCGATACGCTCTTGACGTGTGGTGTCATTGGACTGGCGAGCTACAACGACGCTCTCGGATGGCTCACACATGCAGTGCCGGCCCCCAAGCTTCACTTCTACCGGATCAAGGAGGTTGACGGTGACAGCTACTATATCATCGCACCCACCGGTGATGTTGCAGCGGAGGTCTACGGTAAGATCGGCAACTTCAAGAATGGTGACGCACGCCTGTTCCGTATCCTCGACGGCTTCTATGGCCTGAAGCCTGACAAGATGCGCGGACTGCTGCCTCTGCTTGAGTTTGGGCCGATCGGCCAGATCAATTGGGCCGACGAGCGCGGCTGGCATTTGGCCTGATCTTGTCTCAAACGGGCTTGCCTCGAATTGGTGTTCCAGTTCGAGGAAAGCTTGAACCTCGTGCTAACGCAATTGACTTGTGAAGCTTGGTTATAGTAGCTTCAGCGCGTTCAAAACGAAGGCGGCGGCTCTCAGCGCGCGACATTCACAGATTGTAGATTTTTGTAAATGCGCGCAGCGAAGAGGTCTGTCCAAGCATGCTGAGAGGTAGCGATTCCTGTCTGAATCTGGTTGAATAGCGCGCGAAGCAAGTCAGTTCGCTGGTGGGCCATCATAAGGATCACACCATTTTAACTGCTGTTAGCAAATCCTAGACTGAACCTCACCCTCACCATCGCTGGATTTCATGGGTATTGTTTTTAGATAAGCCCAACGGGCAGTTGCGACCACCGCCTCAAGCGGCTCGCGGCTACCGAGGGACTTTTCGGGCAAAACCGCAAAAAACGCCTATCAATTATAGTAACGACAATCGTGAAAAGTCTGCAACTAAGAGCGGGCGCAAAGCGTGCGCTTTGGCGGTCGCACATAGGCCGTGACAGAAAATAGCACCATTTTGATACTCTGTCGGATGCGGCGCGATAATTACGCAACCTACTGAGAAATAGCATTTCATATTTCCCATCGCAGCCACTGGCGCTGTTCGACAAGCCGACCAAATTCGCCCCCCCCCCACACTGGTTATATATCGGCATCAATTTGCAACGCTCAATGGATGATTGTCCTCTAAGAATTTGCGTCAGGAACCAAAGACATAAAATTGCAAGAAATCAAAGCCATTTGTGTTTAGCGTAAAGTAAATAAAGTCTTTCGGCTGCAAAGACGCTTTGCGTTTTATTTATTCGTGCAAAGCCTGTTATTGGTATTTTATTTATCCTTGATTATATGATTGCCTCCCTCCATGCATCTCTGACGTCTAGTCGTGAAACCGCGCCCAACGTGCTGATCGTAGATGACGATCAACAAACTAGAGAGGAATTTTGCGAATTCCTGTCATCAGTCGGTTATTTTTGCCTCACAGCAACCGACGGTGCGGAAGCTTTGCAAACACTAGCGCGCCGACCGACGATAGGGATCGTGCTGATAGATGTAGCCATGCCCACGATTGATGGGATGTCGCTGCTAACTGAACTTGGCATTAGATTTATGCCGCACCGCCCGCTTGTGCCAATCGTAGTTACTGGCACGCCAAAGGTTGAAACGGTAATCGCAGCGATGCGCGCTGGCGCGATGGACTTTTTAGCGAAGCCTGTCGCGCCAAGAGACCTCTTAACCTCCTTGCGCCTAGCCTCAAACAAATGGTTGATGATGAATAGCCATTTCCGCATGTTAGCCTTGCTCGAAGGCTCCGCTGACATCGGATCTCGATCGGTAACCGCAGACGAAAAGGCGTTCGGTGCCGGAACTCTCAGTCGTGACGATTTGATAGGTTTCGTCAGATCTCTCATTAAAATGCGTCACCGACGGAATGATATATTCAAATCCACAAAGTTTTCAGATCCGTCGTGGGATATCTTGCTCGACCTAACCTCTGCGAGTCTCGAAGGTCGAGACGTACCGGCAATTAGCACTAGCGCAGCAGCAGGCGTCCCGCTGACGACTGCTCTACGTTATGTGAAGAACCTCACAGACGACGGGATCATTAGGCGATGGGAGGACCCCGACGACAAGCGGCGGTCACTCGTCAGGCTTGATAATGATGCGTTTGAATGCATGGTTGATTTTCTCTCGCGCGCCCACGCTCTTTTGACTGCTCCACCGAGCCCCTCGCGGTAGACGCAATGCGGCGGCAACGCCCGCTCTACGGCTCAAATTATCCATAACATAAGCCAAAGGTAGGTACCCTAGACTGTCTTCCAATTGCCATTAAACTGGCATTTGCGCTCTTTGATGACCTCTAAATCTACTCGCATGAGTTTGGGACGGGCAAACAGGTCCCATCTTGCGCTGCGTCCGTGCATTATGACATGGAAGCCTATCGTGAATTTTTTGGAGACATGTTGCCTCTCCAGAGATCGTCTAGCATTCAGGTGTAGGCTAAGACTGCCTCTCACTTACTCATACTCATGGTCTCTTGTGTGCACCTTTGATCGGCCTTGCTGTAAGTTTATCGCTCCCTCGCAGCTCGTGACGTGCTCCCCTGAAATGTGACCGCTTTTTGGTAGAGTCTGACGCAAGGAGTCGGACGATATGAAGCGAAGCAGGTTCAACGAAGAGCAGATCATTGCGATCTTGAAGGAGCAGGAAGCGGGCATGGCGACGACTGAGGTCTGCCGCCGCCACGGGATCAGCTCGGCGACGTTCTACAAGTGGAAGTCTAAGTTCGGCGGGCTCGAGGTGTCCGAGGCCCGGCGGCTGCGATCGCTCGAGGAGGAGAACTCGCGGCTGAAGAAGCTGCTGGCCGAGGCGATGTTGGACAACGCGGTGCTGAAGGATCTGGCATCAAAAAAATGGTAACGCCCGGCGCCAAGCGGGAAGCCGTCGCCTATGCCCGGGAGCATCACGGGGTGAGCGAGCGTCGGGCGTGTGCACTGGTTGGTGTGAGCCGCAGGGTAATCCGTTACGAGCCTACAAGGCCAGATGACGGGGCGCTGCGGCAACGGCTGCGCGAGCTGGCGGCGGAACGCCGCCGGTTCGGCTATCGCCGCCTGGGCTACCTTCTGGCGCGGGAAGGCATCAGGCCCAACCACAAGAAGCTGCTGCGCATCTACCGGGAGGAGGGGCTGCGCGTGCGTCGCCGTGGCGGCCGGAAAAGGGCCTTGGGCACGCGCAGGCCGATGGTGCTGCCGGACGGCCCGAACCAGCGTTGGTCGCTCGACTTCGTCTCCGACAGCCTGATCTGCGGTCGGCGCTTCCGTATCCTGTGCGTGGTCGATGACTACACGCGCGAGTGCCTGGCGCTGGTGGCCGATACGTCGCTGTCGGGTGCTCGGGTAGCGCGGGAACTGACCAGCCTTATCGGCATCCGGGGAAAGCCGCATACGGTGGTCAGCGACAATGGCACCGAACTGACCTCGTCGGCCATCCTGCGCTGGTCGCAGGAGCGCAGGGTCGAGTGGCACTACATCGCACCGGGAAAGCCAATGCAGAACGGCTTCGTGGAGAGCTTCAATGGCCGCCTGCGCGACGAATGCCTCAACGAGACGCTGTTCACCTCGCTGGCCCATGCCCGGTTCGTGCTGGCCGCCTGGCGACACGATTACAACACGGTCAGGCCACACTCGAAACTGGGCGGGAAGACCCCCGCCGAGATCGCCGGCCAACGTGTCTGGGGGCATGCCCCCAGACACGTTGCCATCCCATCAAACAACCATCATGAAGGAGCCAGACTCTACCTCTGACTGGTAACAATCAGGGGAGCACGTCACTCGGCGTTGCCCCACTCCCCGCGCTTCTTTCTGCAAACTTCAGGCAGGCCCAACCTATTCACCGGCAACGCTTTCATATTCAAAAGCAAGCCGGTCCGCCGCATCATACTCTGCGAGAGCCGCAGCGAAAGTTCACCTCGCCGTCTCGGCGATGCGTGCTCGGCGATGCGTGGATTCAAACCCTCAGGAGCGAGCCAGATCCCTAGCATATACAGCGGAGGTGTCGACCTGCTTAGCTGGTCGTGCCCTCGCAAATGCAGCCACCGAAGCTGGAAGGTCTCGTCTATTAGCTCTCGTCTTCAACCCGCGCCAGAGCTCTTGCAGCAGTTGGCTTGGCCGACGCTATTCACAAATTGGCAGCCACGGTGAGCAGAAACTTACCAACTCAACACTGTAAGTCGGTATTCTTCGCATAAATATGTGTCACTTTGCCAGCGGATGACATTTCACCCCGTTATTACGTCAATGGCGCCAACTCAAGGAGCGCTCATTGTGACCACATCACTTTTTCAAGACCAGGCAGGTTCCATTCGAGTCACTTTAAGGGCACACAATCATTTAACTGCAAATCAAGTAGTTCTTCCCGCCGCGCCGGAGACAGAGTGTTTCCATAGACAGCTTCGATTTCCGAATAAACGCTACAGATCTGTTCAGCATCCACGTCATCAAGGGCGCGGAGTGCGCGTGCAAGCGCGAAGAGATTATTTGCACCAAAATTCCCGGAAGCTCCTGACTGAAAGAGTTCGAGAAAGATTGACGCGGCCTGCCCAGCCTGACCCTGTCCGAGATAAGAAAGCCCTAGGTAATAGCGGGCCTCGGCGACTCGTGTGTCTTCCGAATTATTGGCAATGAAGGTGCTCAGTGCGAGTTCTGCACTTATCCAATCCTGTGCTTCAACAAACCCCATCGCCTGCTCATAACGATCGACGGGAAGATTAGCATCAAACTGCGTCACAACCTCTGTTGTCACCGAGGGCGCGATTGTCTGGCTCACTTCAAATGCATCAGCCGATCGCATTGTAAGTTCTTCAAGCCGGAGCTCTGCGTCTGCCCGGAAACGCTCGAGTTCGTTACTCAGTTGAGATATTGTACGCGCATTTTCCTCTCCCAAGGCTACCATTTGCACAATCAGCCGTTCGAGTGCAGCGATACGGTCATTGAGGCGTAGCAGTTCATTACCGAGTGCCAGCTCAGGGTTCCCTCCCTTTTCCATAACGGCGACCGGATCTTGAGGCCTTACATTGGTCTGAAAGGTGTCTTGAGCAGCTAGCGGTTGCGACAAAAGCGCGGCTGCACCAAATGCGAACCAAAGCCTCGCAACAATGAATCTATATTCCATAATCAGAACCGGAAACCAAGCCCAAGCCCGACGATCACCGAGCTAAGGCGCCGCGCTTCGGTGGCACGTATTTCGCGTTCAATACGGACTTCAGTCTTGCGACTGGTGTACTTCACATCAAAATTCAGGAATAATTGGTCGCCCAGAGCAATATCTGAACCAGCTTGAGCGACTGGTGCAAAACCTCCGATCAACTTAGAATTATATGATACGAAAGGATCCGGCGCAGAATTTTTTAATTCCAGATCCACGGCTTCACTGTAAAGATTGAGGTGATTAATACCTAGGCCAATGTATGGCCTAATTTTTTGACTGGCAGGTGTGAAATGATACTGCAGGCTAACAGTAGAGACAAGGAGATCCGCTGAAACCAGCCTTCGACCAGTAGAGTCTTTGATTTGATAACCCGCCCCGCCCATGGAGACTTCCGCCGCGAGGTGATCGGTCAAGAACATCGTAATCGCCGCTTCAGCACCTGTCGTGTTCTCAATGTCTGCATCTACCGGCACATTTTCGCCGGGTAGATTTATCGAGAAGCCATCCAATCGCTGATGGTAAGAACCACGCGCTTTTATAAGAATATCCCCTGCATCTGCTTTGGCAGGCGCGCTACCCAATATAGCAAGAGCACCAAGACCTAAGAAGAAAACTCTTTGCATCGAAATCTACCTTTCATTGTTCTGCTTTATTTCGGAAAATATAGTCTCACCACGTCGATTGCGCCGCTGACTTGCTTCATCGCGCACAGTGGTAATCGGCATCTGTTTGCCTAAAGATGTAACTGAAAGTTGGTCGGGCGATACGCCGCGTGCGACAAGGTAGCTACGCATCGCGGTTGCCCGCATTTCCCCTATAGCGAATTGACGGGCCCGCCCTCCGAAGAGGTCGGCATGGCCTCGCAAAGTAGCGGTGACAGCAGGATGAAGAAGGAGCCATTCCGCTTGGCGGTCAAGGATCATTCGTGCCTGCGCGTCGAGTTGGGCGCTCCCTCTCTGAAAATAAATGATCTTGGATCCTGCAAAGGGCTGGAATAGTGGTGGTTCGGTCTCAGCAGAAGGCTCGGACACCGCGACTGTTGTAATCGGCAAAACTTTTGGAGGCATAGAAAAGATAGGAGCCGCAGGAAGTGACTGAGTAGGACGCTGGCAGCCCACCAGCGTTAAGCAGGCACTTAGCGCCAGCAGCCCTGCACCCCGTAATGTTGGCATACACAAACGCGGGTGACTTCCACTTTCGGTTTTTTTCATGGTAGTATCTCGGACCAGTCAGGCTCAGACGAAGGACTGGTAAGTGGCACAGAGGTCAGCAGGCGACCATTCACATCGACGACGAACAGTGCGGGGGCTCCACCTTCAGAGGGGCTGCGTTGGAAAGCTATAGCTCGCCCACTTGGCGCCCAAACTGGATCCTCGTCGTACGGCCCTTCGCTAATCAACCGACTCCCGCTTCCGTCAGGTGCCATCACACCAATCCGAGCGGATCCTGCCGTGTAACTCACAAATACGATTAATCGGCCGTCCGGACTCCATGCCGGCGATCCATGAGCAGACCCGAAACTGATGCGGTTTTGACCTCGGCCATCCCTCTGCATCACATATAATTGCGGCTGACCCGACCGGTCAGATTCAAACACGACTTTTGTTCCGTCCGGTGAATACGACGGGCTGGTATCGATCCCGGTTGTGGCAGTAAGACGAGTTGTTTCACCGGTTGCCAACTCATACTCATAGATATCTGTAGACCCAGCTTGTGACAGTGCCAACAGGAGGCTTCGACCGTCAGGCGAAAATCTCGGCGCAGATGGGAGCCCAGCTGGAAGCCTCAGAGTTTGCTTTGCTCCAGTCCGAAGGTCGATCTGGGTTAGTTCTGGGAGCTCTGGGTTAAAGCGCAGAAAAAGAAGCGAGCGATGATCGGGGCTGAGTCGAGGCATCGAGACCAGTTCGCGTTCATCAGATAAGATAGTTTTGTTCGCTCCGTCAAAGTCTATGCCGATTACGCGGCGGGGCGATGCTGGATCATCAGGACCCGATGAAATCAAAGCGAAGCGAGTATCGAAATGCCCGCTATACCCTGTTGCGTGAGCTACCACTAAATCGGCGCACTTATGCGCTAAACGCCGCCATTGGTGCGGAGGCACGCGGAATTCCCGCGCAACCTCACGCTCGCCGCTGAATACATCATGATAAGCACACTCATATAGCAGTGAACCATCTCCGGCACGCCGCGCCCGACCCACTACTAACGCCTGCGTCCCGCGGATCGAAGCTTGACGCAAAAGCGTCCGATCGTCGCCCCCTCGGATGGAGGGCAATGCCAGAATTTGAAAAAAGGGATCAGTCGCAAGATCGGCTCTCAATATGCGGGCTAGTGCAATGCCTGCGTCGACGGCACCCTGTTGCTCGACGACCACATTGCTAGTGGTGTCTGGCACGGATAGCGTAAGAGCACTGATTTCTCCCTCGGTGATGTCTACAAAAAGCCGCTCCTGCGCCACCGCTGATGGCGAACTGCAAAGGACTATCGCGAAGAACGAAATAACGGATGCTAGGGGTCTCATCGCAGGTTCCTTGGATCAAATTCCACTTCGACTTCGGCCCATGCGTCATAGAGCTCGGGTGGAAGGTCGAGTGGAGCACACAGCATGATGGCACGGCGGCCGCTATTGATTAGCAACGTTACGTACGACGCATTCTCATCATTCTGTCCGACGACTGCGCTCTGAATTGGTTGACCGACAATTCCTCCTTGCCGATCAAGACGAACACGTAGCCGTACAATTGAAGCCGCACCGCTATTGCTTGGAGGAGGATTCCAGCAGGGCATGACCTGTTCTCGAACTTTCTGTGCAAGATCAACCTTTTGGCGTACTGTTAAACTTGGCAACCCGATGGGTGTCGCCCGGCCAATGGCCGCGCCAAGAGCCGCAGAATTCAAACGACTTGGGCGTTCTTGCGAGGCAGTTGAAATACTGCTTGCACGAGAAAGTGCAGCCGCATCTAGCCGTGATTGGAAGCGCTCAGACCTTTGAGCAGGCACCTGATCGACAGATGAAGTTGGCACCTCAATCGATGCTCCAGTATCCGCCGTTAACTCTAGTTCTAGACCCGGTAAAGAAACCGGATCAGAGAGAAACCTGAAATTAGACCCATCTGCTTTTGACTGGCTTGACGTAGCAGTCTCAGCAGTTTGTTGACCCTTAAACACGGAATCCGGAATTGCCACGATATCACGCGGCTCACCCATCGTTTTCTGCGGCGACTTAGAAGCCAATGGTAGATTACCCGCGAGTATTGGACTAGTCGAGGGCATGGCGTATTCTATATCGATAACTTGGAATTCCATGCCAGATTCCGGTGGCTCTATTTCCTCAAAATTAAACGTAATCTGAGCCAACATCGCGACGAGCCCGAAATGCAGACACACTGAAGCCAAATTGGAAAAGCGATCAATCACTGCAATTCGCCGGCTGGCCTAGTCAATGATGGGTTAGAAAGAAACGCGACCTTCGTGAAACCAGACTTTGAAATTTGTGCTACGACTTGTATTACTGAGCCGTAGGGCAAATCTCGGTCGGCTCGTACCATAACTTGCTGTTCATGAGGTGCTGGCGAATTCAATGAAAGCTGCAGCATAACATCCGCGAAATCCTCCGAAGCAATAGGCGTCTTGCCGAGATATACTGTCTGTTGCGAATCGATAGTCACCTCAATTGGCTCCACCGATGCAACAATTCTACTCTCTTCAGAATCTGGTAGTTCAACATCAGTTCCAGTGAGAACCATTTGTCCTGTGACAATAAAGATTATCAGCAGCACAAGCATCACGTCTACCATTGGTGTCACATTTATTTCCGAAATAAGCTCTGGACGCCTCCGGCTCCAAAGGCTCATTTCGGCTCCACCACTACCAATCACTTACGCTATCCTTTCTTTTTGGTCTGGGCGGCGAATGATGGCATAATGACGAGAAATGGCGACATCGACGCGAGCTACAATTGCGCGCCACTCATGTTCGGTCCTCGCGAGTGCCTGCAAAATCCGGTTGTAGCCCATTGACGCCGGTATCGCGCAAAACAGCCCAATCGCAGTCGCGAACAACGCTTCGGCCATTCCCGGAGCGACCGTGGTTAGGGAAGTATCCTGTGTCTGCCCAATCGCAATGAAGCTGTTCATGATGCCCCATACCGTGCCAAATAGGCCAACAAAGGGTGCTGAATTACCAATTGTAGCAAGCCAGCCAGAATTATTCGACAACCGAACATATTGCCGTTCCAACGCGAGCTCGGACACCGTAACTAGGCGCTGACGCATTTCGGTGTAACTACGGCTAGTATTCTCGTTGGACCATTTCCACTCGCGAGCAAGAGCATGCAAGATAGTATGAACCTTGCCATTGCCGTTATTGGCAAGCTCTCGAAGCTCATCGAATTTCTTTACTTCATCGAGAGCTTTCTTGACCTTCAGAATTTTCTGACGCTCTATGACTATTGCAATAGTTCGCGAAATTATAACGCCCCATGAAAATATTGAAGCAACAAGTAATAGGGACATTACAGACTGGACGACCCAATCCGCACCAAGGAAGACCTCTAAGGGCGTTAGTTGTTCTGAATTACTTCCCATTAGCATATTTGATTCTCTTGCACTCGTTTAAGGATTGGCGCGATGAGGACGATCTAACACCAAAGCATGAATAAGCGTCGCAAGATCTGGCAAACCCGAAGCTACGATCTTTGAACTCAGCTGAAACTCAGTAACCGCAGTTACCATTGCCTCACTCCACTCGCCATTGACTGGCCCGGAGTACAATCCATCTTCAATTAACTTCGACTGGAGCGCTGCAAGTGCACTTTGCCTGATTTGAAGTGATCGATTTTTATTCTCGACCACAGTTATTGGGCTCACGTTGACTTGGTGGATGGGAGCGAGAGCGCTTATCACCGAACTTGCAGCCTGCTCAATTGTTACCGTAGTTTGATCGCGACAGACTGCCTGAACGGCTTCAAGAAAAACCTGTCCATCAGGATAAGGAAGGACGTCGAAACGTTTTTCTTCAACCCGGTTTCGCGCTGTCATGTAGCCCATCAGCCAAGAAGCATATAGGCGAGAATTTTCGTCGGTTGCCTTACGATTGAGATATTCTTGGCATGTATTTGCCCCCAAACCTCTCACAGCAAACAGACCACTCGCGTCTGCAGCGTAGGCCGGTGAGTTCAGCAGAATTGCGCCTGCCGCTGTGGCGACCAGATGGACCAATTTGAATGACTCCATCATGACAAGACTCCCTTTCCGCGGAAGCGAAGGCCTGAACAGAGATTCAATGCTCTCATCTAGACCTTCGCCCCGCCTCTGGTCATCCTCTGCCGCAACAGGCGTGGGTGACCACCAAAACATGCTCCGCGGGCTACCTTGCGGCGACTTAGCCCGCGGAGTTCTTCATTAATTGGCTCCGATGACTGAAATAGAGCTATTGCCGATGGCGGTAGCCGAGGCAGCGTTGCCGCTGTTCTGCATGCTGCTCCCGGCAACGGCGCCGTTCGAACTCATGCTGTAGGTCACGGTGGTCGCAACCGCGCTTACTGCGCCGGTGTTGGTCTGCTGGTTACCCAGAGCCACATTCGGCATGCCGGTCACCAGCGAACTCAACATGAGCCTGTTTTCTGCGCTGTTACCTACCGCAAAGGCAGTCGTGCTGTTGTTGCTGTTGCTGACACTTGCGTTGAGCACGCCGGCAACGCTGCCGCCGCTTGTCGCGTTGAGTGCGACCGAGGTCCCGCCGGTGGCGTTGGCGGTTACCGCACCGCTGTTCGCCTGGTCGTTTAGCAGCGCCGCATTTGCCGTAGCGACGTTCGTCGATCCGTTGATCGTCGCCGCACCAGCTGCCGCGGTGTAGCCGGCGCCAGCGGTGTAGTTCAGCGTGTTGGAAGCGCTGTTGCCGCGGGCGAGAGCCAGAGTGGAGTTGCCTTCGATCAACACCGAGCTGCCATCAAGTGATTCGAGCGCAGTCTCATCCTCAGTCGTGCCGGTTACGGCGAGACGGACAGTGCTGTTCGCATTGGCCGAAGTTGTTGCTTGGCTGGCTTGCTGATTGATCAGCGATGCCGTCGAACCAAGGTTAGCGTCGGCACCGACCGAAACGGTGTTGGCCGCTCGGTTGGAGGTCGACTCCGACCGCGTGGCGTTGCTGGACATCGAAATGCTGCCATTAACGACTCCCGTCGTCGTGACATCAGTATTGCCTATATTGTAGATGTCCGTGGTGGCAGTGGTCGTAAGCGTACCGGATGCGTTCTGCCCGTTGATCAGGGCAAAGGAACCAGTTGACTGCGCTGCGCCCGCCAATGCCACATCGGATGTGGCAATAGCTGGAGCGGTAGACGTCGAGTTGGTTGACGAAGCCGTCAAAGAGTTGGTCGCATTGTTGATCACACCGAGCGCGCTGTTTCCGTTTTGGTCGACATTCACCGAGGATCCGCTTGAGACAACGTTCGAAACGACCTCCATGTCGCTTACAGACGAGATGGCGGCACTTGACCCGTCTTGGGAGTTAGTAAGCACACCTGAAGTGGCCGTCCCAGCAAGGTCGGTTCCGCGAACCGTAAGGTTGTTGGTAACTGTGTTGCCAATTGCTTCGCCATAAGCACTGTTGGCTGATACACTCAGGCTTGCGTCAGTAATGGCCGTGTCAAGAGCACCATCGATCCCGAAGGTCGTGAACACTTCTGTGGTACTGCTGCTACCAGCAACCAAGATCTGGCTCGAAGCCAAAGCGGCATCAGCTCTGGCATCGGCTTCAGGGTCTCCCGTTGAAGCGGTGAGAACCTCTCCAGCGCCGACCGCAGTAACGCCATCGAATGCGTTGGCAGCGACAGTCACGCTATTTCCGGCCGAGTTGCCGATTGCCGAACCCTGCACCGCGTTGCTTTCGACAGCTAAAGTGCTGGCCGTGATCGCGCCTTCAACGTCGATCAAAACTCCTCCATTGTTGACGGCACCGCTCGTACCGCTCACCGGCAAGGTGACTGCGCCGGTACCAGGTGTGGTGTACGAGAACGCAAAGGTGACAGGATCATATGTGAAGTCGGTCGCAGAACCGTATTCCGCCAAGAATGCGGTTACTTGGTCGGGTGTCAGGCCGCTCAGACTTCCGCTTGCCGTGCCAGTGGTAATTGTTGCTGGGACAGTAAACGGAGCGACCCCGCCAGAGCCTGCGAACCCAATCAGAGCTGACACATCCTGACTGCTAGTTTGCAGGTTTGAAGCGCCGGCGGTGACCTGATTCAGAGTGGTGCCATCGACACTCACCGTGTTGGTAGACCGATTGCTCGCAGCAAGAGCCTGCAACAGGTTGTTGTTTGCCTCGACTGACGAGTTGGTCACGGTGCTGTTCAAGTCGTTTACGACCGAAGCACTATCGCCGAAGGTACCGCCCGTGGATTCACGGAGGCTGGCAGTTACATTACCGGTCCCCGCAACCTGCGTGTTTACAACGCCAAATTGTGCAGCAACAGTATTCGTATCAGTGTCGAGATAAGCATTAGCTTGAGCGCTGAGATTGCTTCCCGATAGCGATGTTCCAGATACGGTCAATGTATTGGTGGCGCGCGACGAATCTGCGGATGCCAGGACCTGATTGGCGGAGCTTACGACGGAGCCTCGCAGGATCGCGCCGTCAATTTCTGTTTCGACTGAATTGCCGCCTTCATCGGTATTCCCGTCTGCTGTGGCGAGAATGTCAGCACCCGATACGTTCTGAAGGTTCGCAACAGCAGCATCAGCCATTCCGTCTGTAGTGGTCAAATTTCCGATGCTTATGTTTGCTTGGTTTGTCGCAACGGTTCCCTGAGCTTGCGCTAGAAGAGTGTTGTTGGTGACTGCCGTGTTGGAGTCGGTGAGTGATCCGACGATGTCCATGCGGAAGGCATCAGTATCATCGGGATCAGCGGATGCTATGACGTCGGCGAGCACCTGCTGGACATTGACGACGCCATAAGCGGCGGTGGCATCGGCATCGAGAGATTGCGGAGCGCTAGTCGCCGCAGTGCCGTTCAATCCGAGTGCGACCACCTGGGCGTCGACCGAAAGTGTGTTCGCCGCAACGGTACCGCGTGCAACCGCCGACTGGCTGTTGCCCGAGATTTCGCTCGAACCCGAGATCAGGCTGGCAGCATAGTCTACGTCAATCGAACCGGTCTGGGTCGCGGTTACTGTCGACGTCGCATCATTGACCTGCAGGTTCGAAATCCCTGCAGCCGAACCGACATCGACCCCCGTCAGCGACAGGCTGTTGCCGGCATCGCTACCGGTTGCGAACGCCTGCTGGGTGTTGCGCGTCACGGCAACGCTGGTGTTGGTGGCCGTGCCGTTGAGGTTGTCGCCGGTGAAGATGTCGATATCCGAGATCGTGTTACGAGCGGTAACGGTCGATCCGGTGTTGAACATCGCACTGGCAATGACAACCGCTCCATCTGCAGCAACCGAGTCGCCGTCAGCGGAGGGGATGAGGTCAGCTGAAAGGGTAGCCGACGTATCAACTGCCGCATTTAGAGCAGTCGCTTCCAGTTCAATCGCCTGAAGCGCACGGTTGCCAGTCGCGCTGGCGGCCAGAACGTTCGAGTCGACGGTGATCGCGCTGTTGACGAAAGTGGCGCTAGCGCCACCTTGGCCCACATTGACCTCAACATCCGAATCATCGGAATCGGCAAGAACGACAACAGTGTCGAGCTCCTGGCGGGAAGCCAGAACCGCTGAGGCATCAAACGTCGCTGATGAAGCGCCGCTGGAAATACCGGCGGTGAGATCGTTACCGTTAGCAGCCGTGGTCAAACGGTTGGACGAGACGTCGATCGAGCTAGTTTCGAGACTCGCCACATCCACGTCGACATCGACACTCAGGCGGGTCTCAAGCTCACCAGTTTGCACGAGCTGCGTATTGACACCCACGAGACCGCCGCTGGCGGTAACGTCAGAAAGAACTGTCAGCGGGTCGCCTGGCTCTCCTGCCTCACCTAGTTCGTCAATTTGTGCCGACGCAATGTTATCAGCGGCAGTATTGTAAGAAAGGCTGTCGGCCAGCGAAATCTGCGTGGTCGCAGTGTTGCCGGTCGCATTCGCCGAGGCTGTATTCGACGCAGCCGACAGGCTGCTGTTGAGGAAAGAGGTCGTGAAACCTTCCGTTTGGATCGAAGCGCGGAACTCTCCGGTGGTGACCGCCGCCGGGTCTGACGTGTTAGCGTCGAAACGCTGCGCGTTGCTGATTGCAGCCGTGGTCGAGGTGCTGCCGTCATCCGCCGCAAGCGCAATCGAAGCATCGCGAGCGTTCGCTGTGAAGCTCGAAGTGATGGCATTGCCGTCGAGCGTGGTAGTACCGGTGACATTATCATCAGCGGTAGTGTTGATGGTCAGGAAGGTATCGGCGTTGCTGGTAGTCGCCGACGAATCAGCAGCAGGGACAGCGACCTGAACCGACGAGACCAGAAGCGAGCCCGACAGATCGGCAACGTTCGCAGCCGAACCCGACACGTCGGTCGTGACTGCTGCGTTGGTGGTTGCAAGGTTGGTGTAGTCGACCGGCTCCGAGCCCGTGATCGTGGCTGCGTAGGTATCGCTACCCTCATTAACGACAACAACCGAAGACGTCACGTTGTCAAGGACATTGACCGAACCCGTGGCGAAATCAGTAGCGGCAACGCCGATTTGCGCGTCCGAAGTGGTCGCATCAACTTGACCAGTGTTTGTAGAAACTGCCGACAACGCAATACCATCATCCGGCAGAGTAGTGCTGCCAATGGTCGCCAGCGAAGCGGTTACGCCGTTACGGTTAGCGATAGCCGTGGCGTCCGCCGTGTTCTCGTTGTTGTCGAGAACGCTATTAGTGGTGTCGCCAATAATGGTGGTGATCGCATCAAAATTCGGCGTCGTCGCAGTCACGGTTTCGCTATTCGATTGTGGCGATGTATCTCCCCCTGTCACATGGCCCTGCAAAATAGAATCGAGAACCCCGTTAGTAACAACCGTCTGCGCAGATGAAGGTACAGAAGCGGTCGCCACTGCAAGGATCGCTATGCTTGCACCAGCCGACAGCTGCGTGCGCATTTTTTTTGAGTCAAACATTATTAAAATTCCCCTTGTAAAAACTTTTTCGCAACTAATTATCGTTACTTCATTCTATTTTTCGTATTTCAACGCGTGCGAGTTCTTGGAACCCGGGCCCGTCGCGGTAAATAGCGGTGTCAACCGAAGACGGGCGCCAAGTGACCCTGAACTCAGATGAGCTAATGCCTCGGTTTGTCAGCGCGGACACAAGGTTAGCAATGCGCTGATCCAGCAAAGCGTCGCGCCTTGCAGGATCCCAAGTCTCGGTATCCCTAGCAACGAGAAGTAAAGAGACGGTTCTTTCCGATGCGAGACGCACTGCCATATCAAGGACCGGCTGGGCACTCGACATCAAGTTTGCATCTCCAAATTCAAAACCAATCTGGAGCAGGCTGGTAGCTGCTGCCGCGCCGGCACCCACCGCCTCATTGAGCGAACGAACGGGAGCGACTGACGGGACAGTTGGCGCAAGAGAAAGTTGTTCTGATCCAGCATTTGCAGATTTATCGCTTCGGTCTGCTGGAAGCGATCGCCCACGCAACTCGTCTGCAGCCTCACTTGGTATCGTATCCAATTTCTGCGACATACAGATCGATGGATCGAGATCCTTTACCGACGCGACCAGCCGTAAAACACCTTCTTCGAGCGCGGTGCGGATCCCAAGCTGCAAAGGCTCCTGACCCTTGGCGCCGATATTGATATCGAATAGCTCGGTGCCGAAAAAGCGAAAAACTCCAGCCCCAATTTCATACCCAGTAAACTGCTTTGTAAGGCTGACGGTTTTGAGAACCAGAAGCGAGCGCGTGTCGACGATCCGAAGGTCTATTGCCACACTTTGAGTGAATACCCTCGCCTCTGGACCCAAATTATTAATGGTTACCTGCGCACCGCCTGAGCGTATGTTATAATTCACTTCAGTGATACCGCCGACGATGTAATAGTCAGACTGAGCAATAGTGCCGCCGAAATATGGCAACCACGGCACCCTTTCGCCGTTGACCTCGTGAACCAGACCGTTCCCTAGCTGGCGCCGATCTGTGTAACCCAGTTCGCGTTCAGCAATGGTTGGATCGAAGCGCTCTGCGATCCGAAGCGGTCCGCCGATCTTGCCGAGAGCGGAAAAGACCATGAGCGATCCACCCTGAGTGATCGCATTACCCTCGTTTATGGAGTACTTACCGGTGTAGTCACGGACTTCGCCGACTCCAATTACTGTTGGCTTTCCGTTTGCCGCGACCAGTTGGTCACCAAAACAGGCAAGCGCCGCCTCCATCGGTGACCTATTGTCGCGGACTGGCGCGCCAATTACGATAGGCACTTCGCGTGGGGCGACACGCTGACTATCAATCCCGCCTCCGACAGAAGTGCACCCCATCAGCAATATCGACAAAACGAGGGTCGAGCTTCTCACAACGAAGCGTCTGGAATACGGATAAAAAGTCATACCTTCTATCCGGCTGCCGGCACATATTGACAAGCAGTCGAGCCGTTTACAGTCGCTGACTGGTTACCTGAGTTATTCTGATCGGTGTTAAGCGCTTGGAAATTGTCACCCCTGACAGATGCCGACATGGAACCAGACGCATCAGCCTCGATCTCGCCACTATTGCCCTGTGTCGACGAGTTGGTACTGCCATCCCCGGGGCCACCATTGTCGTAAGTCGTGTCGCTTAGGTTGCCTTTTGCATCCGAGCTGTGACCACTCGTACTTGGGGAGTTTGCCACCGCATTCGACGCGGCGTCATTGCCGGTCGCGGTAGAATTAACGGAACAATTGTACTGATCGTTAATATAGGTGTTGTAGATCGGGGCTGAGTAAAAACCATTTATTCCCCTCTGACGCACTTCCTCAAGGTACATCAGAGCGGATCGCTCAGCGGGCGTAAGAAATTGCCAAGCGATGTTTTCACCTACATTGTTGGCCATAGCCGAATGAGCGACGCCGCCCACTAGAAGCATGGCCATAAAGAGAGATTTCTTGAACATTAGCGATAACTCACTTTGAATTGCGTGGTGGCGTGACTGGCACTTCGGCGAGCTTACGGCGGGCAGACCGAGGGGCCTGGTGGCCGCTTGCCCAACACCTAGAAAGGCGCGGGGGACCACACCACGCCCCCTTCATTAAGTCAGCTCCAGCCTCCACCGCAGTAGTGGCGGCAAGGGCGTCATCCACGCCGTCGACTAGCACTTGCGCTCGCAATGCCCGACCAAGCCCGATTAAGTGAGGCAGAGCCGACCCCAAGCGGGCTGGCATCCCCGCCGAAATAAAGTGACGGTCTATTGAAACGATATCGGGCTCAAATACCGAAGCGTCACGCAACGAGGTTTCACCGAGTCCGAATTGACCGATAGAAATACGGCATCCGGCCCGCCTAAGCCCAGCCAATGTTTCACCCACGCCTAACACCGAGGCTCCGCCTAATGGACCTCGTAATTCAAGAATTAGATCACGTGCGACGCCACCTTTTCGCAGAAGTTTTGTGAGCAGCTGCTCCCAAAAGGCCGTATCCGCAAAGCTTTCAACTGCAACCGTTACCATCAGTGCGACTGCCCCCGGAGAAGCAAGCAATTCGTCCACCGCACGCGAGGCAACATAACGGTCGAAAAGACGAACCAAGCCCAGCCGCTCTGCCGCCGCAATTACGCGCCCCCCAACTTCGAGTTGCCCATTTGCATCTATTGTTGCAAACTTGCCCTCGACAATTGCCGATGTGCCGGGCAATGCGGCGAACCTAACCGGCTGCCAACAGACCTCAACGTCGATAGGCGACCCCATCTTACTACGGTAACCACCCATTGCCGCCAACGCTGGCGAAACAACAGCCATATCCATCGCATGATCGCTTCTCGATTGCTCAGAAACCGTTGGGCTCAGCTCGTCGGCAGCATTTACAGCTATCGCGCCATTGCGAGGACGCTCGCGAACCAGCGCGGATCCTACCAAAACCAAATGCACAACAACGCCGTTAATCGTCAGAGGCCGAAGCATGAGATCCACAATTAACGACTGCAGCCACTCACGTCGGTCGTCAGACACCGCTGGCAAGTTGGCCGCCACAGGGTCGCGAACATACACTTCTAAACCACAATCGAATCTTGGCTCGATCAGCGCCATGCCACACAATGTTTCTGAAACTCGATCCATCAGGACGGCAAGAGCAGACCGACCAAAACCCGGCCCAAAAGACACCTCTAACTGGACGAAATTTGCAATCCTGAGCTCAAAACAAAAATGCCCCGAGTCACCGCCTAAATCGCGCCGCAAGACAGGGTGCGGAACAACATTATCCACAAAATCCCCAGTCCACCCTACCATACCCGTCAAAACTACTGCCCTCCCGAAGGCAATTGCCGCTCCTTTCCGACCCCTTTGGAGTCGATCAAGGAGAAACCCCTTGAGACGCGTTGATGGCACCCCGGCGGTTCGTGGACACGGCAAATTGCTGCCACTTACGGCTCAAACTACATCCATAGTGGTGGGAACCTCTGTCAAACAGGACTTACGTGGTTTCGTGTCGAATGTCCGACACACAGATAAGTCCGGAATTTCAGGTTGTTGCAGGATTTGGCCCTACGTCAAATTTTCTGAATGGAGACACCATAATGGTTTGGTTTTCCAAAATCGAAATTCTTATGGCTTTGGGTTTGAAGATAAAGCCTCGCCAGTTTCTTGAACTCGCGCTTTTCTCATTGGTAGATTTTGCGCTGCAACGTGCACAATCATGGATAAACCGGAATTACTATCAAAATTGGCAAGAGCGGTGGTATAACTGACCCGCACTTCTTGCCGCCAAAGCAATGCCCATCTGGGCTACTGGCTGCTCTTTTAGGAATGCCGGTGATTAATATCACGACCAGCCTGGCGCTGATCGCAAGTTGCCGTTCATCGGCCGGAATGCTTGAGCGGTCCAGAGCATATCATGATAAGCTTCTAGGTGTTGAAGGCGGTCAGGGCTTTTGAACATGCCACGAGCATTGAGAAGCTTGCCATCCACGACGCTTTTCATTCAGAGGAATGTTACAAAATATCCAATCTTTGAGAACAAGATGATATCCCCTAATTATACGATACTCGATTAGCAATTTCCCCACAAGTTCAGTTCTCTAACTCAAGAGACGTCTCCGGCTAAATATATTTTTACCACCTTAAAACCACCTGATCTTCCCTCTGTGAAAGTCGAGTACCTGATCTGCGAAAAGGTTCATGAGATTGAAACCGAGCGCGCTCAAAATTTTAGCCAAGTCGGAAGAAAATTCGAGGACGCTAGCCTACAGCCACTCTTCATTCGCTCCCTAAAAGATTTTGTTGGCCTAGATGGCAGTAATGAACTTCTTTCCGCTATAAGAATAGTCCAGAGTCCTACCCGGAGTTGAGCATGCCTATCCTAGTGTTGCCTATCGGCCGGTGTGGAATGTAAATTCGCCATCCACCAAGAGCTTTGTGCTGCATGCCGCATTCATGTTGCAAGGAGTCGCCGTGCCTCCACGAGAAATGGCGGGAATCAGTGGAATTACGGAGAACGCGAAAGAACACGCGGAAATGCACAAGGGGATCACGCACGTCTTTGTTTTATCAAGCGAAATTTGGATGCCCCGTGAGGATTCGAACCTCAATTGACGGAGTCAGAGTCCGTAGTCTTACCATTAGACGACGGGGCATTACCGCGCGCAGAATCAGATTGCTCTGCCGTGCGAGACGCGCCTGTTAGGTTCGCAAGACTGTGCGGTCAAGGCCGACTTGCTTGCTCTTGCCCTGCACCGCTGTTAGATTTGGCTTCAGGTGCTGGCGCTCCATTCGCGTCAGTGAGAAGAAAGAATGATTTATGGCGGATACGCTTCCGCCGGACGAGAACAGGAGAGCTGGTAAAAACAGGGGCGACAGGTCCGGCAAAGTAGCCGATTTTCGCTACAAGCGCTCCCACCAGCCAGGCCAGAGGCCGAACGAGAGGTCCAATGCCAAACGCGCTCCGAAAGCGCGCAAAGGCGATGGCAACGAAACACCCAAAACGCGCGGACAGCGCGGAACCGCCCCGCGTGGCCAGGCCTTGCGTGGAGCAGCGGGCCGACCGGCCGCAGGTGCGCCTCAAATGCGCGGAGAAGCATACGCCGCGCTGGATCTCGGGACGAACAATTGCCGCCTGCTGATCGCGCGGCCTTCAGGTCGCGACTTTACCGTAATCGACGCCTTCAGCCGCGTGGTAAAACTGGGCGAAGGGCTTGCAACCAGCGGCCGGCTTTCGGACGAGGCCATGGACCGGGCGCTGGGCGCCCTGTCCATCTGCGCGGACAAGCTGCGCCGCCGCAATGTCCGCCTTGCCCGATCGGTGGCGACAGAGGCATGCCGCAGGGCCGAAAACGGAGCGGAATTCATCGAGCGGGTGCGCCGCGAAACCGGCATCGTGCTCGACATCATCAGCGCCGAGGAGGAGGCCCGGCTGGCCGTTCTGGGCTGCCACATTTTGCTCGAACAGGGTGAAGGCCCGGCTGTCATCTTCGACATCGGCGGCGGCTCGACCGAGCTTGTACTGCTTGAACCGGGCGGTCGCATCCCGCGCATCATCGACTGGCAAAGCGTGCCCTGGGGCGTGGTATCCCTGACCGATACCGTGGGCCGGGGAGAGGACAGTCGTGCTGCACGGCTGGATCGCTACGCCCGGATGCGGCAACTGGTGTCGGACAGTTTCGCCCCCTTCGCTCAGCGCATTGCATCAGCCGCCCAGTGCGACGACATCCGCCTGCTGGGCACCAGCGGCACTGTCACCACACTGGCGAGCCTCCATCTTGAACTGCCGCACTATGATCGCAAGGCGGTGGATGGTTTGATCGTACCGTCCCATGCCATGCGCACCATCAGCAGCGATCTGTCCGCGATGTCTCCGGAGGAGCGCAGCGAATTGCCATGCATCGGGCAGGATCGCGCCGATCTGGTGGTGGCAGGCTGCGCCATTCTCGAATCGATACTCGACCTGTGGCCGGCAGAGCGGCTCGGAGTTGCCGATCGCGGCATTCGCGAAGGGATCTTGCGCAGCCTGATGGCCGCGGAACGCCAGAGCGAGCGCAGCCTGCGCGCGCTCAACGAAATGCGGGCGAGCAAACCGCGCAGGCCAAACGGGCACAAGACTAACGGGCAGGGGTCCAAATGACACGTTCAGGCCGCAACCCGGAACGGCGGGTCAAGACCGCCAAGAAGCGCACCGAAAGCTCGACCCGCTGGCTGCAACGCCAGCTCAACGATCCCTATGTCCGGCAGGCCAAGGCCGACGGGTACCGCAGCCGCGCCGCTTACAAGCTGATCGAACTGGATGATCGGTTTCGCCTGATTCGCGGGGCGAAACGTGTGGTCGACCTTGGCATTGCACCGGGCGGGTGGAGCCAGGTCGTGCGGGCCAAAGCTCCCAAATCCCAAGTCGTCGGCATCGACCTGTTGCCGACCGAACCGATCGACGGCGTCACGATTTTCCAGATGGATTTCATGGACGACAAGGCCCCCGCGATGCTTGAAGAAGCGTTGGGCGGCGCGCCCGACCTTGTGCTGTCGGATATGGCGGCAAACACGGTGGGCCACAAACAGACCGACCATTTGCGCACGATGGCTCTTGTCGAAGCGGGGGCATGGTTCGCGGTGGAAACGCTGGAAAAAGGCGGGGCCTTCGTCGCCAAGGTGCTGGCTGGTGGAACCGACACCGAATTGCTGGCGCTGCTGAAAAAGCATTTCACCAGCGTCAAACACGCGAAACCTCCGGCAAGCCGCAAGGACTCGTCGGAGTGGTATGTTGTGGCGCAGGGATTCAAGGGGCGCGACTGAACGCGCCCCGAGATTGGATTATTCGGCTGCTTCTGCTGCCGGAGCAGCCTCGGCTGCGACTTCGCCTTCGGCGGCTTCTTCAGCGACCGGCTCTTCTGCCGGAGTGAACTCAGGCAGGGCAAGGCTGCTGCCGTTCGCGTTCATGTAGAGCGCCACGGCGGCCCGGTCTTCGATGCTGGACAGACCAGCAAAGCCCATCTTGGTGCCATCGACGTAACCGCGCGGGTTCTTGAGCCACTCGTTCATTTCGTCCCAGCCCCACTGGCCGCCGTGACTCGCCATGGCCGAGCTGTAAGCATAGCCGGGAGCATGACTGCCGATGGCTGTTCCCATAACCCCATAGAGGTTCGGGCCGACACCGTTGGCACCGCCCTGATCGATCGAGTGGCAGGCCGAGCACTTGGCGAAGACTTTTTCGCCATCTTCGACAGTCACGGAGGCCAGCGCTTCGGCGAAGGAAATTTCTTTCGTGCCGGAATCTTCCTCAACCGCGCCTTCGATCACGTAACCCAACTGTTCGGGGCGTTCCGGATCGTAGCCGTGGAAATACTTGTCCGCGAGGATCGAAAAGCCAAGGCCGAGGCCGGCTGCAAAAAGCACCCAACCCGCTGCGGTGTTGAACAGATCGCCCGAGCCCTGATCCGCGCCCTGCGAAGCTTCATTGTTGGTTTCTTGTGTCATCCCGGCGCTCCCTTAATGCGCCCCCTTGGCCCGTGCAAGGCGAAACGCATCACCATCTGGTGCATCAAACGCAAGAAGCGCCAATAGCCCCACTTGCCGACAACGCAAGGGGGCTCTAGCAGGCTGTCAACCATGCACAGCTTTCCTGGCCCCGCCCTTTCGATAGTCGAAGAACTGCGCACCGCTGCCGCGGCCGATCCGGCGTGTGCCATCGCGTTTCAAGGTTCTCCCGGTGCAAATTCGCATCGCGCGGCAATGGAAGCGCGCCCTGAAGCGCTACCGCTTCCATGCTTCAGTTTCGAAGACGCGCTTGAAGCGGTGAAGGACGGGCGCGCGGGTCAGGCGATCATCCCGATTGAGAATTCGCAGCATGGCCGGGTGGCCGACATCCATTTCCTGCTACCCGAAAGTGGCCTTGCCATTGTCGGCGAATACTTCATGCCGATCCATCACGCGCTGATGGGCCTTGGCGAAGGACCATTCGAAGCCGCCTACAGCCACCCTCAGGCTTTGGGTCAGTCGCGATTCTTCCTGCGGGAGCGGGGCATTGTTCCGCTCAGCTATGCCGACACGGCTGGCGCTGCCGCCTTTGTGGCCGAGAAAGGCGACCCGACGGTTGCTGCCATCGCGCCCGCCATCGCGGCGGAACTTTACGGCTTGGATATCGTCGAGCGCAATGTCGAAGACAGCGATGACAACATGACGCGTTTCGTGATCCTCGCGGACAAGCCGACCTTCATCAATGTCGACGCCGGAAAACCAGCCATCACCACCTTCGTCTTCGAAGTGAAGAACATTCCGGCGGCGCTTTACAAGGCGCTGGGCGGGTTCGCCACCAACGGCGTCAACATGACCAAGCTGGAAAGCTACCAGCAAGGCACCAGCTTTTCCGCCACCCGCTTTTACGCCGACATCATCGGCATCCCCGGCGATCCGGCAGTCGATCGTGCGTTGGAGGAATGTGCGTTTCATTCCAAGGAATTGCGAGTGCTGGGCACCTACGAACAGGGCCGCAAGCGCGGTTAACCCCAAAGCACCAGCGAAAAGACGCCAAAGCCTGTTGCACCGCCGGTGTGGCCATGCCACCAGTGCGCTTGCATGACCAACGCTGTGCAGACCATTCCGGCAGAACAGGGCGCACCTGCCGCAATTCCTGTCGCCAGCAGCCCTCCTGCCAATGCAGCGGGCGCGCCCGATGGCTGGCAGGAACTGCGCGGCGATCCCGACATCCAGTTTGAAGAGATCACCCTG
Organism: Erythrobacter aurantius; assembly: GCF_023823125.1. NCBI lineage: Bacteria > Pseudomonadati > Pseudomonadota > Alphaproteobacteria > Sphingomonadales > Erythrobacteraceae > Erythrobacter > Erythrobacter aurantius. The sequence goes on from NZ_CP090949.1 coordinate 3,359,675, forward strand.
GTCCCGCCAGACCCGCCCGAGCCCGGATGGCTGGCAGAGCTGCTGGGTGCTGTGCTTGATTTTCTCGCCTCGATACTTGCCCCGGTGGGCCAGGCGCTCGGCCTTTCATGGCCGGTGCTGCAATGGGTGCTGCTGGCCTTACTGGCGGCGTTCGTCCTTTATCTGCTGGCGCGCACATTCGGCCCTCTGGCACAACGCGCCAAAGCTGCACGCCGGGCGCGCAGCGAGCCGGAATGGGCGCCAGACCGCGAAGAATCGCTTGCCCTGCTCGAAGATGCGGACCGTTTGGCCGCCGAAGGTCGCTTTGACGAGGCGACTCACCTGTTGCTGATCCGCAGTGTCGGGCAGATCGCGCGGGCACGGCCCGACTGGGTCGAACCTTCGAGCACCGCGCGCGAACTTGCCGCCCTGCCCGCGCTTTCCGACAAAGCGCGCGGAGCCTTTGCCACGATTGCCGAGCGGGTCGAACGCAGCCTGTTCGCGCTTACCGCTCTCGACCGTACCGATTGGGAAGCGGCCCGCACAGCCTATGCCGATTTCGCGCTCAGCCGGATCGAAGGAGGCAAGGCATGAGCACCGGCATTCAGCGGGCACGCGGCGCATCGCCATTCAGCCGGGGTGGTTTCCTGGCGGTGCTGGTGGTGGGCTTCATCGCATTTCTGGCCATGCTCTATTTCATCGCCACGGGCGATACCGGTGAACCTGACAGCGGCGGCGAAGCGCATGCCGCGGCTGACGGGATCAACGGCTATTCAGGGCTGGCAAGGCTGCTCAAGGCGAATGGGTACACCGTCGAAACTTCCCGCAGCCGCGCCGGGTTCGAGACGACCGACCTGCTGATCCTTACCCCTCCTGCATTCACCGACCCTGAGGAATTCGCCGAAATCCTGAATAATCGCGAGTATCTCGGCCCGACTCTGGTGATCCTGCCAAAATGGCAGGCGATCAAACCCCGCGATGATGTGATCGAGGCAGACGAGGAACGGATGCAGGACGATTGGGTCAGCCTGATCGACGCAAGCGCGCAGGACTGGACCAGCGAGCTGCCGCCCCCCTTCAAGCTTACCCATGAAATCGAGAAACTCGAAGACGATGCGGCAACATCATGGGGCGGGCTGGAATTGTCGGGCGAGCTTCCGACCAGAACAATCAGCTATGCCGAATCCGGCGCAGGCCTTGAGCCTTTGATCGTTGATGCCGGTGGCCATGCGCTGGCGGTTCAGGTCGTCGGTGAAGAAGGCAGCGAATACTACGAAAACGCGCATTGGGTCATGTTCGTGGCGGAACCGGACCTCATGAACAATTACGGGCTTGCCGATCCGACCCGGGCCGCCGCCGCGCTCGCATTGGTGCGGGAGGCTGGATATGGCGATACCGATGCGATCACGATCGACCTGACGCTCAATGGCTATGGCGGTTCGGTCAACCTCTTGACCCTCGCCTTCCAGCCGCCATTCCTTGCCGCAACGTTGTGCCTGATCCTCGCCCTGCTGATCGTGGGCTGGCGCGCTTTCTTGCGGTTCGGGCCGACGGCGGCCCCTGCGCAGGAACTGGCTTTCGGCAAGCGCCGGCTGGTCAGCAATGGGGCCGGGCTGATCGTGCGCGCCCGGCGGATGCGGCTGCTGGGCGAACCCTATATCGCGTTGATCGAGCGCAAGCTGGCCCATGCGCTCGGCCTTGCCCGGGCGGATGAGGAAACGCTCGACGCTGCCGTCTCTCGCCGATTGCCCGGTGAAGAAAGCTTTTCCAGCCGCGCCGCACGGCTGCGAGAGGCGGAACGCCCGGTCGACATACTGCGCGCCGCGCAGGCCCTTTACGAGCTTTTGCACAAGACATCTGGCCATTCAGAAAGAGAAGCATCCCGATGAGCACAGAAATGGACACACCGCAGCAACAATCCCCGCAAGCCGGCGCGATGACGCTGCAACAGGTGCGCGATCTCGCACAGGCCATCCGCGCGGAAGTGGCAAAAGCGATTGTCGGGCAGGATGCCATGGTTGATCACCTGCTAGTCGCCCTGATCAGTCAGGGTCACGTCCTGCTCGAAGGGCCTCCGGGGACGGCCAAGACGTTCCTTGCGCAGGCATTCTCCACCGCGCTCGGCCTAGATTACGGGCGCATCCAGTTCACGCCCGATCTGCTGCCGGGCGACATCCTCGGCTCCAACCTGTTCAATTTCCAGACCAGCCAATTCACGCTGACGCGTGGGCCGATCTTCTGCGAATTGCTGTTGGCGGACGAAATCAACCGCACACCGCCCAAGACACAGGCCGCGCTGCTCGAAGCGATGCAGGAACGCCGCGTGACGCTGGACGGGGAAACCCACCAGTTGCCGCCCCGCTTCATGGTGGTCGCAACCCAGAACCCGATCGAAAACCAGGGCGTCTATCCCCTGCCCGAAGCCCAGCTTGACCGGTTCCTGTTCAAGCTGCTGGTCCCCTATCCCGACGAAGCCGAAGAAGCCCGGATCGTTGCCACCTATGGCTCGCGCTCAGGTCCGCAAAAACCAGCCGATCTGGGGGTCACACCCGTATCCAACGCGCAGATGCTGGCCACCGCCAGTGCCGCGCTGGATCATGTCACCGTGGCCGACGAGATCACCCAGTATGTCGTGCGGTTGGTGCGGGCGACGCGGGAGCATTCCGAACTGGCTGTCGGCGCATCGCCACGCGCCGCTGTGATGCTCGCAAATGCCGCCCGAGCGCGGGCCGCGCTTGAAGGGCGGGCCTATGTCATTCCCGACGATGTCAAGGCGCTTGCAGTATCGGTGTTGCGTCACCGCCTGACACTTAGCCCCGCTGCCGAAATCGAAGGGCGCGACGTGGAAGCGCTGGTGGCCGAATTGATCGACGCGACCCAGGCGCCACGATGATCGGCAGGATGGTGATCGACAAACGCTAGCATGGCATTCTCCCTGCCCCTTGTCCCGACCAAGCTCGCCGCGTGGCTGATAGCCGCCTTCGCGCCGTTGGCTTTGGTGATCGGCTCCGTTTCGCCAGAGCTATGGATCATCGCGCCGGTTGCCGCCGTGGCCCTGATCGCGTTGGTGGTGATCGATGGGCTGATGGCAGGCGGAGTGCGCGAATGGCAGTTTGTAGCGCCCGCCGACACGGAAGTGGGGCAGCCGTGCGCGCTCGATGTCCATGCGCGCTTTGCAGGGCGCATGGTCGGCAGGCCAAGGGCGGCGCTGGAATTCGATCCCCGGCTGGGCGAAGCGGGCAAGGCAGTGCTGGGGCTTGTGCACGATGATGAAACCGCAACCCACAGCGGCACCACCGAAGTAAGGCCGGAACGGCGCGGCACGGGCGACATCAGCCGCGCATGGCTGCGCTGGTCAGGACCACTGGGTCTTGGCGCGCGGCAATCGGTCAAAACGCTTGATACTCAGGTGCGCATCTGGCCCGATCTTTCACCGGTTCGCTCGCGCGAGTTGCAGACCTTTCTGCGCAACGCCCAGACCGGGCTGATCGCGCGGCGTATTCGCGGCGAAGGCACCCAGTTCGAGGCTTTGTCGGAATACGAACCGGGCATGGACCGGCGGCGGATCGACTGGAAGGCCAGCGCGCGGCACAACCACCTTTATGCCCGCGAGAACGAAAGCGAGCGCAACAACCAGATCGTCTTTGCCTTCGATTGCGGACAGGCGATGTGCGAACCGGTGGACGGCCTGCCGCGCATCGACCGGGCGGTGTCGGCCGCGCTCACCTGTTCCTATGTCGCCCTGAAAGGTGGCGACAAGGTTTCGCTCTTCGGCTTTGCCCAAAGGCCGCAGGTGATGACGCCGTTTGTGGCGGATTCGCGCGCGTTCCACCGCTTGCAAAGCGCGGCGGCGGGCCTCGATTATGAACCGGTCGAGCCCAATTTCACCCTTGCGCTGGCAACGCTGACTTCGAAACTCAAACGCCGTTCTTTGATCGTGCTGTTTTCCGATTTCACCGATCCTACGGCGGCGGAAATGATGATCGAAAGTATCGGGCGACTGGTGAACAAGCATCTGGTGCTGTTCGTCACCATTGCCGACAGCGAGCTCGAAAGTTTCATCGACGAGGAACCGGGCGATGTTGCGACGCTTGCCCGCTCGGTGACGGCGGACACCCTGCTGCACCAGCGCCAGATCGTGTTGCAGCGGCTCCGTCGCATGGGCGTCGACGTGATCGAAGCGCCCTATCGCCAGATCGGGTATCGTCTGATCGACAAGTATTTCCTGATCAAGAACAGCGAGGCAATCGGATGAAGGCGCCGATGCTGGGATCGTGGTTTGGCCGCCAGGAAATGGCCGCACCCGCCGATATCGAGAGCGCGGCGCTGCGTTCCGATCGTTTCCGGCTGGAACGCGAAGGCGACTGGCGGCGGCTCGAAGACATTATCGCCCGAATGGAAAAGGGCGGGCTCAAGCGGATCGACGATGACGATCTGCTGGCGCTGCCGACGCTGTACCGAACCGCCGCATCCAGCCTGTCGGTCGCGCGTGAAACTTCGCTTGATCTCGCCACACTGTCCTATCTCGAAAGTCTCGTCCAGCGTGCGTGGTTTCAAGTCTATGGTCCGCGAAAGGGATTCTTCGCCTGGCTGCGCGAGTTTCTTTTTGGCGGATGGAGCCGCGCGGTGCGCGAAATCTGGCTCGACATCTGCATCGCGCTGTTCGTGATGGTGGCGGGCGCGGTGGTTGGCTGGCTGCTCGTGGTGCAGGATCAGGACTGGTATTATCGCCTTGTCCCCGCCCAGATGGCCGGGGGGCGGGTGCCGGGTGCCAGCCGGGAAGAATTGCTTTCCACCTTGCAGGTTGAGGAAAGCACGGGCGGCCTGTCCGCTTTCGCCGCCTATCTGTTCAGCAACAATGCGGGCGTTTGCATTCTCGCCTTCGCGCTCGGATTTGCATTCGGCATCCCTTCGCTGATGCTCCTGATCCACAACATGGCATTGCTGGGCGCAGCGCTTTGGCTGTTCAACGAAGCCGGGCTGCTGGTCGAATTCTCGGCCTGGCTGAGCGTGCATGGCACCACCGAACTGTTCGGCATCCTGCTGGCGGGTGCCGCCGGCCTGCATATCGGGCGGTCGATGGCGTTTCCGGGCGACCGTTCGGTGCTTGATGCGGCGTCTGCCAGCGGCAGGCGGAGCGCGGTGGTGATGGTGGGCGTGGTGATCATGATGATCGTTGCCGCCTTGCTGGAAGCCTTCCCACGCCAATTGGTCGCCGCATCGGAAAGCCGCTTTGCAATCGGCGGGGCGTTCCTGACGTTCTGGCTCGCCTATTTCTTCCTCTACAAGCCGCGCAGGCTCGATCATGACACTGCGGAGGAAGCCGCATGAGCAGCGCCGCCCTCGCGAATGCCGACAAGCGCGCGCGGGTGCTGGTCACGCCCGAGGGCATCGCCGTGCCGGTCAAGGTGGCCTCACGCGCATCGCGGTTTGGCGCGCTGGCACTCGACTCCATGTTCCTCAACATTGCGCTGGTCCTGTTCCAGATCTTGCTCAGCCTGACTATCGGCGGCGCTGTCGAGGATCTGGCCGATGCGGCCGACCAGTCGATTTCCGGGGCTGCTGAATTCCTCGTCGTGATCCGGATCCTGTTCGTCTTCATTGCGTGGTACGGGTATTTTCTGGTGCAAGAACTCGGCCCGCGCGGCGCCACGCTGGGCAAGCGCGCGGTCGGTATCCGCATCGCCGCGCGCGGCGGGGGCAGGCTGACCCCCGAAGCGGTGATCGCCCGCAATCTGCTGCGCGATATCGAGATATTCTATCCGCTGATCTTCATCATCGTCACGCTAATCACCAGCGCCGCCGGGATCGACGGCGGCAGCATGATCTGGGCGGCCTTGCTGTGGTTCCTTGTGTTCGCGCTGTTCCCGTTCTTCAACAAGGACGCGATGCGCGCAGGCGACGTGATCGCAGGCACTTGGGTGATCGACGCGCCGCGCACCAAGCTGGCCGAAGCGCTGTCCACCCAAGGCGCCGCTGCCGATGCGACCAGCGAAACCACCGGGGTACGCTATGAGTTCGGTGAAGAAGAGCTGTCGGTCTATGGCGAGCATGAGTTGCAGACGCTCGAGCGGTTGCTGCGCGAAGCCCGGCCCGAGGCATTGGCCGCAGTCCACGCCACCATCTGCCGCAAGATCGGATGGGATCCGGGCGCAGGCGACGAACGCGCTTTTCTCGAAGCCTTTTATGCGCAATTGCGTGCCAAGCTCGAAGGCGACATGCGCTTCGGCAAACGCAAGGCGGACAAGCATTCATGACGATTTCACGGCGCGGATTTGTGGCGGGATCGCTCATCGCGGGGGCGATGCTGCCCGGCTGTTCGCTGCGCCTGCCCGAAGTGACACCGCCCGAAACGGGTCCGGGCAACCGCTATGCCGCAATGCTGCGCCAGGTCGAAGGCGAAGCGAACGGGACGCTGGGCGTGGAACTGATCAATCTTGCCACGGGCCGGTCCGTCGGGATCAACCGCGATCGGCGGTTCGGTCATGCTTCATCCTTCAAGCTTTCGCTCGCAGCCAAGGTGTTGCAGCGCCACGCCAGCGGAGAGGATGATGCGGATCGCCTCGTAACGTGGAGCGAAGCCGATTTGCTGGCCTACGCACCCTTCACCCGCGAACGGATCGGCACCGGGGCCACTATACGCGAATTGGCGCGGGCGACGCAGGTGACTTCGGACAACACCGCCGCCAACCTCCTGCTGCGCGAAATTGGCGGCCCGCCGGCGCTCACCGGCTTCTGGCGCTCGATTGGCGATGAAGTGAGCAGGGTCGACCGGTGGGAACCGGAGATGAACATCGTCCCGCCGAGCGAATATCGTGACACCACCACCCCGGCCGCCATGGCGCGCACCGTGGCGAAGATCGTCTATGGCGATGTGCTGCCGCAGGCTGAGCGGTCCGATCTAAAAAGCTGGATGGTCGAGACCAACACGGGGTTGCGCCGCGTGCGCGCGGGGCTGCCCGAAGGCTGGGTGGCGGGCGACAAGACCGGCACAAGCGGGCTGATCGGCACCGATGGCAATTACATCGACATCGGGTTCGCAGAAAGCCCTGACGGGCTGCCGCCGATCATATTCGCCTGCTATCTGAGGGCGCGGCAGGCGGATGACGATATGCAGACCCGCGCCGAGACTGCACTGGCGCGGGTTGGCGAGGTGATTGTGCGGTTTGCCCGCGATAAATCCGGGCTGATCGACTGATCAATGATCGGGCGTATTGCCCGAACCCGCCCCATCCTCTCCTCCAAAGATAGCGACTTCGTTCATCCCGTCGCTGTTGGCGCGGCCGCGATACATGCCGGTGGTGTTGAAGCTGTAAAGAGCGTGGCCCTCGGGCGTGACGAGGATAATGCCGCCATCACCGCCAAGCTCGGCAACTTCGGCCATGACGTCATCGGCAGCCCTCTGAGCCCGCCGAGCATGCCAGATCTGGCGAGATGTCTCACCATCTCCAGTAACCATTTCGCGAAGTTCACCAGTCAGACCATCTTCAGGGATTGGTGTGACAACGGGCGCCTGACCTGCAATCCGCAACCTTGTGCAAATCTCCTGCGCCACGCCGACGCGGATGAAATATTCACCCCATCCTGTCGCCGAGACCGCGCAGGAGCGGTTGTCCGCATAGGTGCCCGCGCCAATCACCGGGGCATCGCCAATGCGGCCCCAACGCTTGCCAGTCATCCCGCCGGTCGACGTGCCCGCCGCCAGATTGCCGTGCTGGTCCAGAGCGACCGCGCCGACCGTTCCGAACTTGTGATCGACATCGAGCGCAGACAACTCACGCGCCTTCATCCGTTCGAGCGCCTGCCGCCGGGCCTCCGTCGCGAACCATTCGGGCGGGGTGACTTCAAACCCGCGTTCGGTCGCAAACTGCTCCGCGCCCTCCCCCATCAGGAAGACGTGCGGGCTGTCGGTGCGCACCATGTCGGCGAGCAGGATCGGGTTCCTTACTGTGGTAACGCCCGTCACCGCCCCAGCGCTGCGATCGCGACCGTCCATGATCGAGGCGTCGAGTTCGTTGCGCCCTTCCCATGTGAACACCGCGCCGCGCCCGGCATTGAACAGCGGCGAATCCTCCATCGGGATGATCGCCGCTTTCACTGCGTCCATCGCGCTGCCGCCTTCGGCCAGCACCTTCGCCCCGGCGTCCAGCGCCTGCTGCAAGGCTGCCTCATACTCCGCGCGCCGTTCCGGCGTCATGTTGTCCGGGCTGAGCGTGCCTGCCCCGCCGTGGATCGCGATCGACCATTTGGGAGCTTCGTCCATCGGGGCATCCTTATGCGCCTCGGCATGGGCCGGGGAAAGGGTGGGAAGGAGTGCGAAAAGGCCGGCAGTGATCGCGGCAAGGACAGCGTTTTTCATGGGTTGCATGGCTAACCCAAAGCGCGGCATTACACCAGCACTTGAAACGGGAGACAACACCATGAGCGCTTTTGGCAAAACCAGCACCACCGATGATGTGCTGGCGGGCATTGATCTGAGCGGCAAGACGGTGTTCGTCACCGGCGGCAATTCCGGGCTGGGCCAGGAAACGGGCCGGGCGATGGCCGCAAGAGGCGCTCACGTCATTCTGGCAGGCCGCGACCAGTCAAAGCTGGATGCGGCGGTGGCCGCGATCAAGGCGGAGCAGCCCGATGCCAAGCTGGAAACGATCATCTGTGATCTCGGTTCGCTCGACAGCGTGCGGGCCTGCGGGGCCGAGGCGAATGAGCGGTTCGACAAGATCGACCTGCTGATCAACAATGCAGGCGTGATGGCCTGCCCGCTGGGCCACACCGCCGACGGGTTCGAAATGCAGTTCGGCACCAATCACCTTGGCCATTTCGTGCTGACCAAATATCTCATGCCGCTGGTCGAGGCGGGGCAGGACAAGCGGATCGTGAACCTGTCGAGCCGCGCGCATCATATGGCGCCGCTCAATCTCGAAGATCCCAACTTCGAAAGCCGCGATTACAACGAATGGGCGAGCTACGGTCAGGCCAAGACGGCCAATGTTCTGTTCAGCGTCGGACTGGAGGATCGCTTCGCTTCGAAAGGCATCAACGCCTATGCCGTGCATCCGGGCGGCATCCAGACCAATCTGGGCCGACACATGACCGAAGAGCAGTCGGCAGCCCTCATCGCACGGGTCAGCACAAGCGATCCCGACTTCGCGTGGAAGACCATCCCGCAAGGTGCAGCGACGCAATGCTGGGCTGCCACCGCGCCCGAGCTCGAAGGCAAAGGCGGAGTTTATTGCGAGGATTGCCACGTCGCCGAAGTGGACGACGAAAGCAGCAGCGGCGGTGTGCGCAGTTATGCGCTGGACAAAGGCACTGCCGACGCGCTTTGGGCTCTGAGCGAGCAGCTGACGGGAGAAACCTTCGCCTAGTCGGCAAGGAATTCCCTCAGCAACGCCAGCGTGTCTTTCGATTCCCGCGTCGGCACGATCGCCATGAAGACGTGCGGCGCGGCTTCGTATTCGTATAGCTTCGCATCCACGCCCGCATCGCGCAGTTTGCCGGTGAAGGTGCGGGAATCGATGATGAAAAGGTCATGCCTGCCGGTCCAGATGCGCGTCGGCGGCAGCAATGCGAGATCTTCCTTCGCGGTGTAGAGCGGGCTGCATTCAGCGCTCGCCGGATCACGGTCGCCCGCGAACATCTCTCCGCAAGCGCGCAATGTGCCGATCTTCAGCATCAGGTCATGCGGCTCGACCGCGGCAATCGCCGGATCAGCCATGGTGACGTCGAGCCATGGGGCGAACAGCGCCAGCTTGCCCGGTTGCGGCCCGCCAGCCTTTGCCAGCCGCAGTGCGAGGCTGAGCGCCATATGCCCGCCCGCGCTATCACCGTTGAGGACAATCTTCGCCGGATCGTGGCTTTCCGCCAGCTTTGCAAAGGCAGCATCGGCGACGGCATCCTGCACCTGATGCGAATGTTCCGGCACCACCTCGTACATCGGCAGGGTGACGCTGACGCCGCATTGCTCGACCATCGCGGCGGCAAGCGGCCAATGCTCCTTGAACATCGGCAGCACGAACCCGCCACCGTGGAAGTAAAGCATGTGCCATTCGCCCCGCCCGCTTTTCGGGTGCAGCGTAATGACCTTCTGCCCGGCTGCCTCCCACTGCTCGACATCGAATTTGGCGGAAAAACCCGCAGGCATCGGCGCGTCGCTTGGCACGCTGCGCTGTTTCATGTGCTCGCGGAATTCCGGCGCCGTGTGCGGAAACACCGGCTTGCGGGTGCTCATCAGCCATTTCACGAGCCGCATCAGCAGGCTCGGCTTCGCGCTGCGCAATTCGATCGAGGCGTCGGTCAGCATCGTGTCTCTCCCCTTGACGCGGAAACTGGACGAGCCAGCCATCAAGTCAAGGCCGCAGCGTCAGGGATTGATCGCGACCACGATCCCTTCGTTTAGCCAGCGGCCCAATATCGCACCGGCGCGCATGGCCGCATTTTGGATTGCCTCTTCGGAAGGGTCCGGATCGTCACCGATCAGCATTCCGATCAACTCACCATAGCTTGCTCCGCTCTGTATCGCGGCAAAGGCGGCTGCGTGATCGGCTTCAACGAGGGTGAATGTCGGCCGTTCTCCTTCGCGCCAGACGAGGCAGCATTGCGATTGGGACAAGCCTAAATCGGGCTGCTCATCGCCGCTACCCAGAGCGCGCCACAGCGCCTCCAGATCATGATCGACCAGCCGCGTCCTGGCCCGCGGTTGCAAGGCCAGCCGCATTTCGCCCCAGTCTTCATCGCCGAAATCCGCGACAGCATGCGCAAAGTCCTGCGGCGTAAAAGGCTCCCAATCGGGCGCGGTCGCCAGTTCCAGCATCGCCCATTCCAGCCAGACGAGTTCGGCGACCTCGGGCCTGTCCGCAAACAGGGCCGCGCAGGTCCGGTCAAAGCCCTGCCCCGCCTCGTCGATCGTCCAGCCCGCAGGCGGATTGGCGATTGCATGGTTGATCGCGGCCTGGGCGAAGGCCCGTTCGCCGACATGAAGCGCCGTGCGCTCAAACGTTTCGGCCAGCGCGCCCATGATCGCCGAACGGTAATTGCCGCGATAGACCGCCAGCCCTGCAACCTGGGAATTGCCCCAACCTGCGGGCAGGGGCGCTTCATCGTCGAGCAGCGCGCACAGGAACGCGCCTTGTCGCTCCGCCAGCGAAGTCATGCCGCCACCAGAGCGCTGCCGGCAATGTCGCGCGCACGATCAAGCTCGGCCAGCAATTCGGGTAAGGGTGGAATGTTCTCGTCCCGCTCGATCATGGTGGCGACCGGCTGCGGCAACATCGCCATCGCCTGCGCGTAAAGATCCCACACCGGATCGATCACCGGGCGATCATGCGTGTCGATGATGATATCGCGCTCCGCCGTCGCCGGATCATGGCCCGCAAGGTGAATTTGCCGCACCCGGTCAAGCGGCAGGCCCGCGAGATAATCCCTTGCCGAAAACCCGTGGTTCTGCGCCGAGACATAGATGTTGTTCACATCCAGCAGCAGATAACACCCCGTTCGCCGTGCCATTTCGGAAAGGAATTCCCACTCGGCCATCTCGTCTTCGGGGAAGGTCAGATAGCTCGACGGGTTTTCGAACAGCATCGCCCGGCCCAGCGCCTCTTGCGCATGGTCGATATTGGCGCACACCGTATCCAGCGCCTCGCGCGTCAGGGGCAACGGCAAAAGATCGTGCGAATTGTGCGCGCTGGTGCGCGTCCAGCACAGGTGATCGGACACCCACAGCGGCTCGATCCGCTGCTCCAGCCGTTTCAGCTTCGCGAGATAATCGTGATCAAGCCCGCCCGCCGATCCGATCGACATCGACACGCCGTGGATGATCACCGGCAGTTTTTCGCGCACCTGCTCCAGAATGCGCAGCTGCCGCCCGCCTTCGATCATGTAGTTTTCGCTGATCACCTCGACGAAATCGACCGGCACATCGCCCTGCAGAAAATCGTCGTAATGCGTCCGCCTCAGCCCGAGGCCAAAACCGCCAAACGGCGCAATCGGATCGGATGGGGCAGGCATGACGGCTCCATAGCAGAATTTATCAAGAGACTCGCATGTGTGTTCGTCCGCCAGCGCACGCGGTTACAGACAGGCGAAATACAAATTTCCGACACCCCGACTGTAACCGCCTGCCGAACCGGCGCGAAATACCGGGCAGTTCCGGCAATGGTGCCGGAGCGGACGAAACGAAGCCTTCGGGAGAATTGTCGTGAAAGCCAAATCGATTGCCGGGATCGCCGGTCTTGCTCTTACTGCCGGGATTGCCGCCGGGCTCGCCACCACACCGGTCGCGGCGCAGGGCGCAAAGGAAAAGTGCTACGGCATCGCGCTGGCAGGCAAAAACGATTGCGCTGCAGGCCCTGGCACCAGCTGCGCCGGAACCTCGACCCGCGATTATCAGGGCAACGCCTGGAAGTATGTCGACAAGGGCACCTGCACCAGCATCGAAACGCCCAAGGGCAAAGGCTCGCTGACCCCGATCGATCGCTGATCTGCAAACCGGGAAAGATCGGCCTGTCAGGCAAAGACAGCGGGCCGATCATCCTGTCTCAGGAGGAATTCATGAACGCTATCACATCCCTTTGGGCACGGCTCACCGGCATCCTGTCAGGCGCCGCCGTCGAAAGCATTGCCCTGTTCACCACCCGCGTCGCACTTGCCGGGATTTTCTGGCGGTCGTACCAGACCAAGGTGGAAGAAGGCACACTGCTCTCGATCAGCGATGTCCAGTACATCATTTTCGAAAACGAATTTGCGGGCCTGCCGTTGTCGCCCGATCTCGCCGTGCCACTGACGGTCTATGCCGAATTCGCATTTCCGATCCTGCTGTTCATCGGTTTGTTCAGCCGGATTTCGGCAGCCGCGCTGGCAGTTATGGCTCTGGTGATCCAGCTTTTCGTGTTTCCGACATGGGATCACTTCTTTGGCTGGGACATCACGGTGCTGGCGCTGGCCGCCATCATCATCAGCCGGGGGCCGGGCCTGATCAGCCTCGATACCCTGCTGGGACGGATCACGGGTGTGAAAGCCGCCTGACATGGTCGCGGACGAACCCACCTTTGCCCGACTGATGATTGCGGCACAGGATGGCGATAAAGTCGCCACCAATGTGCTGCTCTCGGAAGTCGGGCTGTGGCTGGAGCGGTATTTCCGCCGCCGGGTGCCACCGCATTCCATCGACGATCTGGTTCAGGACGTGCTGATCGCATTCTATACCAAGCGCGCGACCTGGGATCCCGATCGTCCGTTCCTGCCGTGGCTGGCCGCAATCGCGCGCTATCGTTGGGTCGATCACCTGCGCCGGGTGTACAAGCACGACGGCAAGGAACTGATGGAAGATGACGCCGTAGAAGACAGCGAAGAAGAAGTGGTGATGGCCCGCGTCAGCCTTGATCGGCTGTTCGGGCAATTGCCGCAGAAGCAGGCGGAAGCGATCGAACTGGTGAAAATCGCCGGATTGTCGATTAGCGAGGCCGCGCAAAAAACCGGGCAGAGCGAAAGCCTGGTAAAAGTGAATATCCATCGCGGCCTGAAGAAGCTGGCCGCTTTGGTCGAGAAAGCAGACTGACATGGACAAATACCCCAACCGCGAAGATCTGATCGCCGCATTGACCGAGCAGGCTGCGCCCGTTCGCCGGGTCAAGCCGTTCGAAGGCGCGCTGCTGATAGGTTTTGCCACGCTGGTCGCCGCCGTGGCGTCGATCGTCATTCACGGCTTCTGGAACGGGTTGGTCACGGGTGAGGCATCGGGCTTTTTCTGGATCACCAACGGCCTGTTGCTGGTTACGGGTACGGCCAGCGCCCTGACCTTGGCTGCGAGCGCACTGCCCCGTGTCGGTGCGAAATCCAGCGGGGCCTGGTGGAGCGCGGCAATGCTCGCAGTCGTCCCGGCCGCAGCGATCATCATGCTGGTGTCTTTTGAGGCGACGCATGATCATTCTGCCGGTGCGCTTGCCGATCCGGCGGTCTGGTATTGGGAATGCGCGGCCTATGGGCTGTCGGCTGGATTGCTGGTCGCAATTGCCGCCGTGCTGTTCCTGCGCCGGGGCGCTCCGGTTTCACTGGAGCGCGCGGGCTGGCTGACGGGGCTTGCAGCGGGAACGCTCGGCTCGGTTGCCTACGGCATCACCTGCCCGCTCGATTCGATTGCCCATGTGGGGATCGTCCATGTCGTCCCGGCGGCGCTGGGTGCCCTTGCCGGTCGCCTTGCGGTTCCGCCGCTGATCCGCTGGTAAGGGACGAAGGCTAGCCGGTCCGCCGCCTGTAGCTAAGGCAAGACCGGACCCGCCAAGCCCAAGTCACAACCATTTCCAGCGCCAGAACAGGAACAGCTGGAGCGACATTACCACAGCGCAGAGTCCAACCACGATCCAGAAACCCATGCTGGAATCGACGCCGGGCATTCCTCCGACGTTGATACCCATCAGTCCGGTAAGAAAGCCCAGCGGCAGGAAAATCCCGGCCACAATCGTAAGCATGTAAGTCGCGTGTTCATTCGATGCGAGCGCGCGGGCCCGCAATTCGTCCTGCAACACCACCGCGCTTTCCTTGCTGATATCGATATCGTCGAGGTAGCGCCGCAGCCGGTCGATTGATTCCGCGATTTCGCGCCGGTCATGTTCCTCAAACCAGTCGGGCGCGTCGCGCGATATCCGCTCCAGCGCTTCGTGCTGGGGCGACATATGCCGTTTCAGCGCGAGGCAATTGCGCCGGATCGATGTGATGCGCGGCAGGATTTCCTCGTGATCGTGCTCGACATCCATTACGTCCAGCTGATCGATCTGGCTGTTCATATCGACGATGGATTGATTCATTCGGACAGTCAGCTGTTCGACTATCGCGGTGATCGCATTGCCCGCATCGGTGGGTCCGCGCCCTCGATCAAGCAGCCCCATGAGATCGCGGGGGGTTTGCATCGGCATCTTGCGCAAAGTGATCAGGCGGGTGCCATCGGACCACAATTGCAGAGATATCATGTCTTCGGGTTCGGCATCGGGGTGGAAATTGATCCCGCGCAAGGTCGCGACAATCGTATTGCCTTCGCGCAGCGCTCGCGGACGGGTCGAATCCGAAACCAGCAGTTCCGCAGTCGGTTCGGGTATTCCCAGATCCCGTTCAAGCCATGGTTGGACTTCGGGTGCGTGGCGCCGAAGGTGCAGCCACAGCACTTCACCGGGGAACGCAGGCTTCCAATTGTCGACTTCGTGGCGCCCGATGGTGCGTGCGCCGCCTTTTCCGTCCAGCACCCGGCCGAAAATCAGCGGATCGGTTCCTCCGGCTTCGTCTGTAGCTAGATCATCCATCCACCGCTTAATGCCCCACGGCGCACCATTTTCCTACTCTTGCGTGATCAGCTACTCCTGTGTGCATGGAAAGGGTCGCAAAACCGGATGTCAGGTGCCATATGGTCCGTACAGCAAGGTGCTGTGCGGTGCTGATGGTTTTTGGTTTCAGGACCGTGTTCCATGTGTTCCATCCTGTAGGAATTGACGAGCCGAAATGAACGCAATCCGTCCCTGGCGCACTATCGAGCGGCGCGAATGCCGTCAGATCATGGTCGGCAACGTGCCGGTTGGCGGCAATGCGCCGATCACCGTGCAGACGATGACGAACACGCCGACCGAAGACGCGGTGGCGACGCTTGACCAGATCCGTCGTTGCGAAGAAGTCGGCTGCGACATCATCCGCGTGTCCTGCCCGACAGAGGAAGCGACCGCCGCATTCAAGAAGATCACCAAGGCCGCGCGCATCCCGATCGTCGCCGACATCCACTTCCACTACAAGCGCGCGCTGGAGGCCGCTGATGGCGGCGCTGCGTGCTTGCGGATCAACCCGGGCAACATCGGCTCATCGCAACGTGTCGCCGAAGTCGTCCGGGCGGCCAAGGCGAACGGCTGCGCGATCCGTATCGGAGTGAACGCCGGCAGCCTCGAGAAGCACCTGCTCGAGAAGTATGGCGAGCCCTGCCCGGAGGCGCTGATCGAAAGCGCGCTCGATCACATCAAGCTGTTGCAGGATCACGACTTCCACGAGTTCAAGGTGGCGGTGAAGGCCAGCGACGTGTTCCTCGCCGTGGCCGCCTATCACGGGCTGGCCGAAGCGGTCGATTGCCCGCTGCACCTAGGCATCACCGAGGCGGGCGGTCTGATCGGCGGGACGGTGAAGTCCTCCATAGGCATGGGCTCACTGTTGTGGGCCGGAATCGGAGACACGATCCGCGTCTCGCTTTCGGCTGAGCCGGAAGAAGAGGTGAAGGTCGGCTATCACATGCTCAAGGCGCTGGGCCTGCGCACACGCGGGGTGAAGGTCGTATCTTGCCCCAGCTGCTCGCGTCAGGGCTTTGACGTGATCCGCACGGTGGAAACGCTCGAAAAGCGGCTTGAACACATCAAGACCCCGATGAGCCTTTCGGTGCTGGGCTGCGTCGTCAACGGCCCGGGTGAAGCGCGCGAAACCGACATCGGCCTGACGGGCGGCGGCGCGGGCAAGCACATGGTCTACCTCTCGGGCGTGAAAGCGCACGCGATCGAGGATGAAGACATGCTCGATCACATTGTGAAGCTGGTCGAGGAGAAAGCCGCCGCGATCGAAGCGGGTGAAGCGGTCGCCTTCGATCCGCATGCCGCGGCGGCGGAAGCTGCCAAATGATCAAACCGATAGTGTCGGGGCTAGCCGCCGGACTGCTGCTGGTGGGCTGCACCACAGTGGCCGAAAAGACCGCGCACAGCGCGCATGACTATCCCGAAGCGCGCTCATACACCGTCAGCGACGACGCCATGGGCGATGTCGACGCGGCGCTGAAACGCGCACAGGCGAATGGCAAGCGGGTGCTGCTGGTGATGGGCGGTAACTGGTGCCACGACAGCCGCGCGCTCGCCGGATGGCTGGCAAGCGAACGGATCGGCGCATTGGTGCAGGCGGAATACGAACTGGTGTTCGTCAACATCGGAATGCCGCAGACAGGTGACGGGCACAACCTAGCCGTGGCGCGAAGGTTCGGCATTCAGGAAGTACCGGGCACGCCCAACCTGCTCGTGCTGACCGCAGAGGGCGAACTGGTGAACCCCGACACGGCGACAACATGGCGCAATGCCGCGAGCCGCAGCGAGGATGCGATCCACGAAGAACTGGCGATGCTGACCAAGGCTGCCGTTCCCGCAGCACCATGATCGCCGCCCTGCTGCTTGCCTTCGCGCTGGCGATGGACGCCTTTGCCGTGGCGCTGACGCAAGGCGCGCGGTTCCGGCCCGGACTGGCAGGCACTGCTACCATTGCGCTCACCTTCGGCGTATTCCAGGCGGTCATGCCCCTGATCGGCTGGGGCATCGGATACGCAGCTTTCGCCTACATCGAAGCGGTCGATCACTGGATCGCCTTCGCTCTCCTCACCTTCCTCGGCGTGCGTATGCTGGGCGGCCATGTGGGCGAGGAAGAGGCCTCGCAAGCGCTGACCGGTCGAGCGCTGCTCGTCGCAGGGGTGGCAACCAGCATTGATGCCCTTGCCGCCGGGATAACGCTACCTACGCTCAGCGTCGCACCCCTTACCGCCGTTGCGCTGATCGGCATTGTAACCGCAATCATGAGCGCAGGGGGCGTAGCCCTGGGCCGCACCGCGGGCGACCGCTGGGGCGAATGGGCGGAACGCGCCGGGGGCGTGATCCTGATTGCGCTGGGTTGCAAGATACTGGCCGAACACACGGGCTTTCTGTGAAGCCGATGCTGCACGTTGTTCACCACGCGGATTACATGGCCCCGCGCCCGGAACGCGGCACCTTTCGTTTCGACAAATACTACCTCGTGATGGAAGCCCTGAGGGCATCAGGCGCGCCCATCACCGAACACGCGCCAGAGCCATGCCCGCGCGAATGGCTCGAAGCGGTGCATTGCCCGTCATACGTGGACGAGGTGTTTCGCGCCGCAGTCCCACGCGAAAAGGAACGCCGGATCGGCTTTCCCGTCACGCCCGCCATCACCAGCCGCGTCCGCCACACCAATGGCGGCACATGGCTCGCGGCGAGGCTCGCGATGCAGCACGGATATGCCGCCAATTCCGCTGCCGGAAGCCACCATTCGCTGCACGAAACGGGCGCAGGCTATTGCGTGTTCAACGATCTCGCGGTCGCTTCGAACCGGCTGATTGCAGAGGGCGACGCAAGGCGCATACTCATCGTCGATCTCGACGTGCATCAGGGCGACGGCACCGCCAGCCTCACCGCCGGTCGGGAGGACATCTTCACCCTCTCATTGCACGCCGAAAAGAACTTCCCCGTGCGCAAGGCTCGATCAAGCCGCGACGTCGGCCTGCCTGACGGGATCGACGATGACGGTTTTATGGAGGCGCTCGATAGGCATCTGCCCGAGATCCTCGACAGCTTCGAACCTGATCTGGTGCTGTATCAAGCCGGAGTCGATCCGCATTTCGATGACAAGCTTGGCCGGCTTTCCCTGACCGACGAAGGGCTGGAGCGGCGGGATCGGTTCGTGGTGAACCATGCACGCTGCAGAGGGTTGCCGGTGGCTTCCGCGCTTGGTGGCGGTTACGGAGACGATCAGCGTGCCGTGGCCGAGCGGCACGCCCGCTCGATGCTGACAATGGCGAATGAGAACCTGCGAGTGTCGCAATCGCGGGGATGATGCTACTCCGCTGCGACCACAAGGACGGAGTTGATCAATGGCAGAGCAGGAAACCGATTACCTCATCATCGGGGCAGGTGCGGTGGGGCTGGCTTTTGCCGATACGCTGATCGACGAAGACCCCGATTACCACATCACCATCGTCGACAAGCACGCCAGGCCCGGCGGGCATTGGAACGATGCCTACTCCTTCGTTGCCCTGCACCAACCAAGCGCGACCTACGGTGTCAATTCGATGGAAATGTGCCCCGATCGAAGGGACGAACACGGCCACAATGCCGGGATGTTTCCACTGGCCAAACACGCCGAAATCCTCGCCTATTACAGCAGGCTGATGACGGACCGGCTGATCCCGAGCGGGCGCGTCGCCTATTTCCCGCTAACCGAATATCTGGCGCAGGACGGCACACGACACAGCGCCCGCAGCATCCTTTCAGGCGAAGATCACAGCTTTACCGTCCGGCGCAAGCTGGTGGATGCGACATGGTTCCAGACCTCCGTCCCCTCCACCCACAAGCCCGGCTTCGACATTGGCGATGGCACCCGCTTCGCCATTCCGGGGGACTTGCCGCAGCTTTGGAAAGACCCGGAAAACCTGCCTGCGCATTACTGCATTCTCGGCGGGGGCAAGACTGCGATGGACACCGCTGTCTGGCTGCTGGAAGCCGGGGTCGCGCCCGATCGGATCGACTGGGTTCGCCCGCGTGACAGCTGGATGTTCAATCGCAGGCTGCTGCAACCCGCCCGCCACGCAATCGACGACCTGGTCCAGTTCCAGATCGATCTGGTCGAATGCGCCGACGCCTCCGAAAGCGGGGACGAAATGTTCGCCATGTTGGGCGAACGCGGCACCATGCTTCGGATCGATCCCGAGGTAACGCCCAAGATGTTCCATTTTGCCGTCATTTCCGAAGGCGAGATCGAGCTGCTGCGCCGCATCACCCGCGTCCATCGCGGCAAGCGCGTGACCGCGCTGGAACCCGATGCAATGCTGTTCGGGAAAGAACGGATTGCCATGCCCGCCGGCACACTCTTCGTCGATTGCACCGCCACCGCAGTCCCGTTCCATGCGCGTGAGAACAAGCAGCCGTTCTTCGACGGTGACCGGATCACGCTGCAACTCGCTCAGGTGCCGTTCGTCCCCTACAGCGCGGCGCTTGCGGCGTTTCTCGAAGCCAATTTCGACACGGATGAAGAAAAGAACAATCTTGTTCCCCCCGCGCCGCTGACGGATTCGACCGACACCTACCCTTACGCGGTGATGGCCAACCTGATGAGCACCGCAATCCTTTCCGGTAACGAGAAAACCAATGCCTGGAACGCAAAGAGCCGCCTGCACCCCACTGGCCCGGCAATTGCACAGATGATGAAAGTGCAGGACCCGCGCCTTGCCGCACTGGCCAAGGTCGGGCCGAAGATTCAACGGCATATGCCCGGCGTCATCAAGCTGGGCATGGCGGCCAAGGCGATCCACGAGGCGCAATAAAAAGGATTCACGGGAACGCCATAATTGGGTAGATAGTATTGCAATTATGAAGCGTCGCGATCTTCTCAAATCCGGCCTTGCCGCCGGGATCATCGCCGGAGCCTCTCTGGCAGTGCCCGCCCTGCCCGCAAGGCTCGCTGCGCAACCGCGCGCAGGATCAGTGCGCGACCGCGTACTTTTCGACATCGCCAAGCGCGAGCTTGACCGGGCAGGCGATGCGATCTGGCGGCGCGACATTGTCGGCATTGCCGATTTCGGCGTCCATTCGGCGCAGCAGCGGTTCTACTTCGTCAATCTTGATCGTGAAGAAGTCACAGCTGCGCACGTCAGCCACGGGACAGGCTCCGATCCGGAGCATGACGGGTGGTTGACGCGGTACTCAAATGTCGAAGGCTCCAACGCCACCAGCAAGGGTGCCTATGTCACCTGGGAATGGTATCAGGGCCGCTACGGCACGTCGGTACGGCTCGGCGGGCTTGATTCCACCAATGATGCGGCGCTGCGGCGCTATATCGTGATGCACCGTGCGACATATGCCGAACCGTCTCATATCGAACGGTGGGGGCGATTGGGCAGATCGAACGGTTGCTTTGCATTCGGATCGGACAATTTCCGCACCGCGTTGCTTAACCTGTCGGGTGGACGCTTGCTCTATGCCGACAGCCTCGGCCTGCAAGACAATGGCGCGATGCTGACCCGCGAACAGCAACTCGCCGCGCTGACACCGGATGTGCCCAGCGCGATGCAGCGGTACAGTCCTGGCGCGTTTTAGGGGCGGTGGATTACCGGCCCGACCCTATCCCCGTCGCGCTTGGCAAATCCATTATCGGTGGAAGTCTGATCGGCGGGTTCTGCCTGACAATCTTCGCCATCATTTTCGACGGCATTTACATGGAATGGAGCAGCCTCGGCGCGATTCTGTTTTACCCCTTCTTCGCCGCAGCGCTGAGCATGATGTTCGTCATACCGTGCGTATTGACGGGTGGGCTTATCACCGCGCTTGCCATTCGGCATTTGCCGTTGGGACGCGGCGCTTCGCTGGGATTGTGTATCCTCGCAGCACTGCTCACACAGGCAGCCGCATTGTCGATAGTTGGAATGGGCGACCCTGATTATTTCTGGATCGTCGCCCTGCCCTTCTCCGTTGGAGCGGCGCTCACTCTGTGGTGGAGCCTCGCCCCTAGCTATCCTGCAGATCGTCCTCGATCACGATGATTTCGTCATCGCTTTCGCCCGAGCGGTTTTCGACGCGCGGCTTGTCGAAGCTGGCCAGCACCGGAGCATCGCGCTCGTAGATGTCGTTGAAGGTCCGCAGCTCGCCGTCGATGTCGGTCGCCATGGTGAAATAGGTGATATAGGCCGGGAATTCCCGCTCCAGCATAACCTTGGTGTATTTGCCCGAAGACGAAATCGCCACCGCTTCGTCTTTCGTAGCGCCGCGCCCTAGAATCGCCATGGTGATCGCCAGTTCCAGCGCGCGTTCGGTTCGGATGCAGCCATGCGACAAAGCCCGGTTGGCATTGGCGAACAGGTGACGCGAAGGTGTGTCGTGGAAGAAAATCGCGTGCGAATTGGGCATTTCCAGCTTCATCTGGCCCAACGAATTGCCCGGCCCCGGCTGTTGCACCACGGTGATATAGCCATTCGCGCCGCGCGTGGCGGTGTAGCCATTGGCCCGCGCCCATGACGGATTGTTGAGCACCCGCTGACCCAGCCCTTCGCCGCGCACGATGGATTGCGGCACCGTCCAAGTAGGGTTGAACACCACCCCTTCGACCATTTCGGCCAGCTGCGGTGTGGCGGTGCGCCCCGGCTTGCCGACAATGGTGCGATAGCTGCGGATGATCTTGTCATTGACGGTCAGCCGCAGCTGGTATTCGGGCACGTTGGTGATCAGGTACTGCCGCCCCAGATCGCGCGCCAGCCAGCGCCAGCGATCCATGTTGGCGCGGATCAGCTTGCGCTTCGCCGCTTCGCTTTCGGGGGTCGCGACCAGTTCTTCACGCAAACGCGCATAGTCGGGATGGGTCGGATGCAGGCTCGCCAGCGTGCCAGCCACATCACCGGTCTCGAGCGCCTGCGTCAGCAGATCGCCAGTGCGGAAACGGTCACGGTCGGGATCGACTACAAACCATTGCACCCGCGCGTCTGCCGGCGTGCGCCCGTCGCGCAGATCCTCCACCAGCCAGACAAAGCTTTTCGAAGCGAGCGCGTTCAGCTCTTCGGATTCGCCCTCCAGAAGCAGCATGCGGAGCTGCTCAAGGTTGTATTCGGCCGGGTTCAGACCTTCGGCACCGATACCCTTGATAACATTGACGAGGGCGGAGGCGTTTTCGAGGCTCCATTCCTGAATGATCGGCCCCGGAGGCGCGAGGTCGCCCTGAACGATCGGCTCTGACACCATTTGCGGGAAAGCTTCATCAAAACTGGCGCCGGGCGCAGGAGCGCGGGCAGGAGCAGCAGTAGGCGCGACCTGCCGGGCTGCATCATCCTGCGCGACGGCACCGCTCCCGATCAGGGATGCTGCGGCAATTCCGCCCGCCAAAGTGCTCAACCAGCTGCGCATAGAACCCTTCCCATAGTGCGATCCGCCCCAGAATGGCGGCGCCTATCTGCGATTATACCCCTGACTGCCAGACGCTATCAAGATGAACGGCTTTCGCTGCGATGAATTCTGTCCAAAAGACCTTTTCAGGCAATGCGAAGAATGCGTGACCTTGAACCGCTTGCGCCCTAACAGGCGGCGACTATGGCACAGCCCGCACCTCCATCCCTTGCCCGCCTGCTGCCATTCGCGGCCGCGGCCTTGGGCGTGGGCTGCCTGTCGCTGATGGATGCCTTCATGAAAGAGGCGGCGCTGGTGACGGGCACTTACACCGCGACGGTGCTGCGCAGCCTGATGGGTGCAGCTTTGATCGCGCCGTTCTGGTTTTGGCGCAAAACGGCCTGGCCCACCCGTCCCGTGATGAAACTGCACATAGAACGCGGCATCATTTCCGCCTTCATGGCCCTCAGCTTCTTCTTCGCATTGACCAAGCTGCCGCTGGCCGAGGCTATCGCGATCAGTTTTGTAGCGCCCTTGATCGCGCTCTACCTCGCACGGGTTCTGCTGGGCGAAGTGATCCGGCCCAAGGCGATTTTCGCAAGCCTGCTGGGGTTTGCGGGCACTCTGGTCATCGTCGGGGGCAAGATCGGCGGCGGCGATTTCGATCATGATGCAGCGCTGGGCCTTGCATCGCTGATGGTTTCGGCGCTGCTTTATGCCTACAACTTCATTGTCGTCCGCCGCCAAAGCCAAGTGGCAGGACCGGTCGAGATCGCCACCTTTCACAGCGGGATCGGCGGACTGGTGCTGCTGCTGTTCGCACCCTTCGTTGCCACACCGCCGGTTTCAGCCGCATTGGTGCCTCTGGCCTGTGCGGCGGTGTTGACAGTGGGAGGGGCGATGGCGATCGCATGGGCCTATGCCCGCGCCGAGGCACAGGCACTGGTACCCATCGAGTATTCCGGCTTTCTCTGGGCCAGCGCGCTCGGATGGGCGTTCTTTGACGAGGCGGTGACGCTGCCTACTCTGGCCGGAACGATTCTGATCGTAACCGGGTGCTGGCTGGCGACCAGAAAGGGCCGAAAAGCCCCGGAAACGGCCTAGGCATAGCCCATTAGTCGGAATCCTTCCTTCCAAGGGTGCCTCCCCCTTGACCTGAGGCACGCAGTCTAGCAGTTGCGGGCCTGAGATTACTCTACCGGACTGGATCACCCGGATCCCCTTTTTCGCCCCGACGAAAAAGGCCAGCTTTAAGAAGGATGGGACACACCGATGACTGCAATCGGCAAGGATACGCTCGCTACCCGCTCCACTCTCGATGTGAACGGCAAGACCTACGCCTATTACTCGCTCGCCAAGGCGGCAGAGCAGCTGGGTGATGTGTCGAAACTGCCGATCTCGATGAAGGTGCTGCTCGAAAACCTGCTGCGCTTCGAAGACGAAGGCTTCACCGTCGGCAAGGAACATATTCAGGCAATCGTCGATTGGCAGGCAAACCCGGTAACCGGCGGCGAAATCCAGTATCGCCCGGCCCGCGTGCTGCTGCAGGATTTCACCGGTGTTCCTTGCGTCGTTGACCTCGCCGCGATGCGTGACGCGATCAAGAAGCTGGGCGGCGATACCGCCAAGATCAATCCGCTGGTGCCGGTCAACCTTGTGATCGACCACTCGGTGATGGTCGACGAATTCGGCCATCCCAAGGCGATGGAAGCGAACATGGCGCTCGAATACGAGCGCAATGCGGAACGTTACGACTTCCTCAAGTGGGGATCGAAGAGCTTCAAGAACTTCTCTGCCGTGCCTCCGGGCACCGGCATCTGCCACCAGGTGAACCTTGAGCACATCGCCCAAGGCATCTGGTCGAGCGAAGGGCCGGACGGGCAGATGGTGGCCTATCCCGACACCTGCGTCGGCACCGACAGCCACACCACCATGATCAACGGTCTGGGCGTGCTGGGCTGGGGCGTCGGCGGGATCGAGGCTGAAGCCGCGATGCTGGGGCAGCCGGTGTCGATGCTGATCCCCGAAGTCGTCGGTTTCAAGCTGACCGGCAAGATGGCCGAAGGTGTGACCGCGACCGATCTGGTGCTGACCTGCGTGCAGATGCTGCGCGAAGTCGGCGTGGTGGGCCGTTTCGTCGAATTCTACGGCGAAGGCGTCGCCAACCTGACCCTCGCCGATCGTGCCACCATTGCCAACATGGCGCCCGAATATGGTGCGACTTGCGGCTTCTTCGGCATCGATGACAAGACCATCGAATACCTGCGCCTGACGGGCCGCAGCGAAGACAACATCGCGCTGGTCGAAGCCTATGCCAAGGAACAGGGCATGTGGTTCGATCCGGCGAACGAGCCGGTTTTCACCAACACACTCGAACTCGACATGGGCGCAGTCGTCCCCAGCCTCGCCGGGCCGAAGCGCCCGCAGGACAAGGTGATCCTCCCCGAAGTGGACGAGCTGTTCAACGGCGATCTCGCCAAGGTCTACGGCAAGAGCGCGCCTGCCCGTGTCGGTGTCGAAGGCAAGGACCACGATATCGGCGACGGCGACGTCGTGATCGCCGCGATCACCAGCTGCACCAACACCTCCAACCCCGACGTGCTCATTGCAGCGGGTCTGGTGGCGAAGAAAGCCAATGAGAAAGGCCTCAAGCCCAAGCCCTGGGTCAAGACCTCGCTCGCTCCCGGTTCGCAGGTGGTTACCGACTATCTCGTAAAGTCAGGCCTGCAGGAGCATCTCGACGCTGTCGGTTTCGACCTCGTCGGCTATGGCTGCACCACCTGTATCGGCAACTCCGGCCCGCTCGCTCCGCCGATCAGTGCCGCGATCAACGGCAACGACATCGTTGCGGCGTCAGTGCTGTCGGGCAACCGCAACTTCGAAGGGCGCGTTTCGCCCGATGTCCGCGCCAACTTCCTCGCATCGCCGCCGCTGGTGGTTGCTTATGCGCTGAAGGGTACCGTTACCGAGGACATCACCACCACTCCGATCGGGCAGGATCAGGACGGCAATGACGTCATGCTCGCTGATCTGTGGCCGACCAATGCGGAAGTGGCAGAGCATCGCGCCGCCAATATCGACCGCTCGATGTTCGAAAGCCGCTATGCCAACGTCTATGACGGCGACGAGCACTGGCAGGCGATCACGGTGGAGCCTTCGGACACCTATCAGTGGCGTGCAGGTTCAACCTATGTCGCCAACCCGCCCTATTTCGACGGGATGAGCATGACCCCGGCGCCGGTCACCGACATCGTCGGTGCAAAGCCGCTGGCGATCCTCGGCGACAGTGTCACCACCGACCACATCTCGCCCGCCGGATCGATCAAGGAAGACAGCCCGGCAGGGACCTATCTCAAGTCGAACCAGGTGGCGAAGAAGGACTTCAACTCCTATGGATCGCGTCGCGGCAACCACGAAGTCATGATGCGCGGCACCTTCGCCAACATCCGCATCAAGAACGAAATGGTCCCCGGCGTCGAAGGCGGTGTGACGACCTACAATGGCGAACAGATGCCGATCTACGATGCCGCAATGCGCCACAAGGAAGACGGAACCCCGCTGATCGTGGTCGGCGGCAAGGAATACGGCACCGGCTCATCGCGCGACTGGGCGGCAAAGGGCACGATCCTGCTGGGCGTGCGCGCCGTGATCGTCGAAAGCTTCGAGCGTATTCACCGCTCGAACCTCGTCGGCATGGGTGTGCTGCCGTTGCAGTTCAAGAACGGCGACACGCGTGAGACGCTGGGCCTGACGGCAGATGACAGCTTCAGTATCAAGGGGCTGGCTGAGCTCACCCCCGGCCAGGACGTCGAGATCGAGGTGACCCGAGGCGACGGCGCGACCTTCACCTTCACCGCGCTTTGCCGTATCGATACGGCGAACGAAATGGAGTATTACCGCAACGGCGGCATCCTCCATTACGTGCTGCGCAAGCTGGCTGCCTGATCGGGAGCCCAAAGGAGCAACGAATGAACCCGGCGCGTCTCGCCCTTTCCTTCCCCGCCGTGCTGGCGCTTGCCGCCTGCGCACCGGGAGAGGATGACGATGGCAAGCGCGCGCCGGGTCCTCCGATCGGTTTCGAACTGGCAATGGCGCGTGAACCGGCGCCCGAGCCCACCGCCGGAAGCCGATCAGACGAACGGGCTGAAGATCAGGCGCAGGTAATAGACCTGACGCCCGAACAGCTTGCCGAGCGCATGGCAGCTGGCGACATCATGCTCGTCGATGTCCGCACCGCAGAAGAAGTCGCGGAAGGCATGATCACCGGAGCAGTTCATATCCCGCTCGACCAATTCGCACCCGGGCCGGACTTGCTTGCGCAGGCCGACGGCCGCGAAATCGTGCTCTATTGCCGGTCAGGTCGCCGATCCGGTATCGCGGGGGAGGCACTGTCGGCCTATCTCGAACAGCCCGTTAGCCATCTGGCGGGTGGCATCATCGCTTGGCAAACTGCCGACAAGGCTGTGACCGCACCCTGATCGGGTAGTTCACGGCCGCGAATCAGAAAGGGCGGCTCCCGCTGGGGAAGCCGCCCTTTTTGCGTCCGTGGGACAGAGGGATCAGGCCGCGACCTCATCCTCCTTGGACTTGCGACGCCGCAGGATAGCGGCGGCGGCGAGGCCGAACAGCACCATCATCGGCGGGGCAGGCACATCGGTGCCGCCGCTGCTGCCCGAGGACGAGCTTGAACTTGAGCTGGAAGACGAACTGCTGGACGAAGTCGTTCCGCCGAAGCTCGACGAACCGCTCGAAGAACTGGAACCCGAGCTGGACGAAGACGAGGAACTGCTGGTTCCACCAAAGCTCGAAGTGCTGCCGCCCGAAGACGAGGAGCCCGACGAGCTTGAAGAACTCGAGCCAGAGGACGAGCCGGAGCTGTTGCCGCCCGACGAGCTCGACGAACCGGAACTGGAACCAGACGACGAACTGGAGCTGCTGCCGCCAAAGCTCGACGATCCGCCCGATGAGCTGGATGACGAGGACGAGGACGAGGACGACGAACCCGACGACGAAGTGCTACCGCCGAAGCTCGAGGAACCGCCCGAGCTGCTTGACGAACTGGAGCTCGATGACGAGCTCGAAGAAGAGGACGAGCCGCCAAAGCTGGAACTGCCGCCGCTGGTCGTGCCACCCGAGGAACCCGAAGAAGACGAGGACGAGGAACTGCTCGACGATGAAGACGAGCTGGTCGAGCTGGTCATGTTGCCCGAGCTGCCACCGCTGGTCGCGCCACCCGAAGTCGTGTTTCCGCCAGAGCTTGAGCTGCTTGACGACGAAGAACTCGACGAGCTGGAGCTCGACGAAGCGGAACCGCCCGAAGAACCGCCCGACGAGCCGCTCGAAGAGCTGGATGAGCTGGATGAGCTTGAGGAGGAGCCAGACGAGGAGGTCGATCCGCCCGTGGTTCCACCGGAAGTTCCGCCACCCGAGGACGAGCTGGACGACGAGCTGCTCGAAGAGGACGAGCTGGAAGAGCTCGACCCGCCTGACCCGCCGGTGCTGGTGACATTGCCAGAAGTGCTGGTGACGTTGCCCGAAGTGGTGGAACTGGTCGTGCTCGACACATTGCCAGAAGTCGAACTTGTGCTCGAGACGTTGCCGGATGTCGAACTGGTGCTCGAAACATTCCCCGAACTGGAGGTGCTCGTCGAAACGTTGCCCGATGTACTCGAAACGTTGCCCGAAGTGCTGGAGATGTTGCCCGAGGTCGTGCTCGACACATTCCCCGACGTGCTTGAGACATTGCCCGAGGTGCTGCTCGAAACATTCCCGGAGGTCGAAGTCGAAACATTGCCGGACGTGCTGGTCGACACGTTACCGGAGGTGCTGGTCGAGACATTGCCAGAGGTCGTGCTCGACACATTGCCCGAGGTGCTGGTCGAAACGTTTCCGGACGTGCTGCTCGACGCATTGCCAGAAGTCGTAGTGGTGGTCGTAGTGGTCGTGGTCGTGCCGTTGCCGCCCGAGGTGCCACCGTTCGTCCCGCCTGAAGTGCTGGTGCTGGAGCTGCCACCGCTGGAGCTGGTGCTGCCGCCGCTGGTGCTCGTGCTGGAACCACCTGAACCGCCGGAGCCACCTGAACCACCGGAGCTGACATCACCGGAGGTCGAGCTGCTGGTGCCACCACCGGACGTGGTGGTGCTGATGCTCACATCACCCGAAGACGAACCGCCTCCGCCGAAGAAGCCACCGAAGAAGCCTCCGCCGAAACCGCCGCCAAAGCCGCCAAGGCCGCCGCCGACAATCACCGGGCCACCACCAAAGCCGCCACCGCCACTGATCGGCGGAAGCGGGGGAAGCGGTCCAGGAGCGTACGCCACCTGTGCGATCGGCGGGCATTCGGCTTCGTTAATATATGCGCGCGTAGCACCTGCGGGCAGCGATCCGGCCACGCCATAGGGGCCAGGGATCGGCTGGCACTCGATCGTGCGCTCCACGATCCGCCGACGACGCTCAGGCTCGGGCAGAGGTGGAAGTTCGCGCACGCGTTCCGTTTTCACATAGCGCGGCTGCTTCACATAATCAGGGCTCGTTTCGACCAGCTTGCCGTCCGCATCGGTGGTGAACCGCGGTGCGTCCGTGTTCATCGGCTCCGCCATGCGAACCGCGCCGCCTTGCAAAAGCGCAATTCCGGCAGCTGTTGCTGCGAGCTTGGCTGATACCATCTTGATCGACATGAGAACGAACCCTGTTGCCTGTCATGGCTGAGTGCGGACCTTCCACACCTTCACCAATTCCAATGATGTCTTGGGATTGAAGAAGCGTTGACGGCAATGCGGTTAACCATGTTTTGGTTAGGCTAACGGCTCGAAACGGCAAAAAATGGCCGTTTTTCAAAGGCGCTGTCCCGTTTTGACACCGAAACCGGCAGCTTGGTTAGGCCGAATTTCAGTCATTTGCTCAATCCGGCGGGTCGAACATGCTCGTTTGCGCGGTGTTGCCGCCCGGAGTCGGCCTGGTCATTTCCAGATGCTCCCAACCCGCATCGTTAAGCATCCGTCCGCGTTCCGTCCGGGCGATCAGGCCCAGCTGGATGAGGTAGGGTTCGATCACCTCCTCCACCGTGTCGCGCTGCTCCGAAAGCCCCGCTGCCAGCGCCGCAACACCCACCGGGCCGCCCTTGTAGGTCGCCGCGATCATGGTGAGGTAGCGCCGGTCCATCGCATCAAGGCCGAGCTTGTCGATCTCCAGCCGGGTCAGCGCGTCATCGGCAATCGCGCGGGTGACGCGCCCCTGCCCTGCGACCTGCGCAAAGTCGCGCACTCGCCGCAGCAGCCGCCCCGCAACCCGCGGAGTGCCACGCGATCGCCGCGCAATCTCGCGCGCGCCATCAGCGTCGATGTCCAGCCCCAGCAGCCGCGCGCCGCGCGTCACCACCAGATCGAGCTCGTCATGGCTGTAGAACTGCAGCCGCACCGGAATGCCGAAGCGATCGCGCAAAGGGGTGGTCAGCAGCCCCTGCCGCGTGGTCGCGCCCACCAGCGTGAACGGCGGCAGGTCGATCCGCACGCTGCGCGCCGACGGCCCTTCGCCGATGATCAGATCGAGCGCGCGATCCTCCATTGCGGGATAGAGCACTTCCTCGACCACGGGATTGAGCCGGTGGATCTCGTCTATGAACAGCACGTCATGCGGTTCGAGATTGGTCAGCAGCGCGGCAAGATCGCCCGCCTTGGCGATCACCGGGCCACTGGTGGCGCGAAAGCCCACGCCTAGTTCCGCCGCCACAATCTGCGCCAGCGTCGTCTTGCCCAGCCCCGGCGGCCCGTGGAAAAGCGTATGGTCCATCGCCTCACCCCGTGCGCGTGCACTGTCGATGAAGACCCGCAGGTTCTCCCGCGCCGCCTCCTGACCGATGAACTCGGCAAGCGACTTGGGCCGCAGCGCCACGTCAGGGTCGCCGGGTTGGCTGTCACCGGAATGAAGGGGGGGCTCGGTCATCTCAGTCCTTCATTCCCGACCGCGCCATAGAACTCGCCATTGCGATAGAGCTGCCACGTTTCAAAGGCTGACGACCACGTATGGACTTGCAGCGAGAAGCCATTGTCGAACGAGATAGTGAGGTCACCGGTTCGTGCGTCAAGCGAGACCGCCGAAATCCGCAAACCATCAGCAGTTTCGTTGGCCTTGGCCTCGGCATCGATCGGGGCGGGCAGGGCGAACTGATGCCCGTCATCCTCGCTGGTAACGACGATGCTCTTCGCGCCAATCAGACGCCATTGGTTGGTTCTGATCGTCCAATCGGCGCCGACGTCGATGCGCCATTGTCCTTCTGCGCCTCTCCTGAGCCTCACGGATGAGTTGGCGAACCAGTCCTCCAACTCCTTCGCAAAGGTATCGGTCTTCGAGTGGGTGGCAAATAGCTCCATCAAAACGGGTTCACCGTGTAGCCGTCCTGCTGCAACAGCGCGTGGGCGGTCATGGCGGATAGGTGCAGTTCGACGCCTTCGATCAGGTCGGCCTTCTTCACCCCGTTAGCCGCCGCGCTCTGGCCGCAGAGGATGAAGCGCACGCCCTTGGCCAGCATCGCCTCGATCATCGGTCGCGAGGCATTGCCTTCGCGGGTGGTGAGATCAAGCGTCGCGCGGCCGTGCACCACCACCGCCAGCTGGATGCGATCCTCCGGCACCCCGGCGGCGACATGCATGTTGATGAAACGCGCCGCGCTTTCGAAGCCGCGGTTGCGCGCGTCTGTTTCTGCGGGCGTCGCCACGTCGAAAGCGATGGCGAAGCGGCTGAAACTGGGCAGCGGCTCACCCCCTTCAACCGGGGCATGCGGGCCGAAATCCTCGAACACCGGGCCTGTCGCGAAGGTTTCGAGGCTTGGTGATTGGGCCGCTATTGGCGCCGCGAGGGCTGCACAGATAATCGCACAAAGAAACCTCGTCATTTCCAACTCCTAAGTAGACGGTCGCCAATAGCGATGATCGCCAATGCAATCCCTGCGAGAACGAACTGCCAGAAGGGTGCGAATGCGAAAACCAATGCGCTTTGAGCATCTGGAGCTGCAACATAAATGGTCTCATAGTAAGCCCAAATGCCGAATGCCGCTATCGGCACAGCCGCAATCAGTTGGGCATCGCGATAAAGTGGGACGAAGCATAGAAGGGCGATCGGAGCGACTGCGAAGAGCACGAAAGGGATCGACGTAACCATCCGCCATAGTTCCACTTGCCCAGACGATTCTCCGAACATGAAGAACATCACCGCGAGGGTATATAGGCCAAAGAGCCCGTATCGAAACGTCGCTGGAATCATCCCGCCGCCTTCTTCAATGCAACTCGGATTAGGTCGCCTTCGCTGGCGCCTTCGCCCAGTTCGGCATGGGCGCGGGCGACGGCTTGCGCCGCGATGGCGGGTTTGAAGCCGAGGTTTTCGAGCGCGCTGACCGCATCGGCGCTGGCGCCCGCAGCCGGTGTGGCGGCGCCCATGGCAACGCCCGCCATCCCGCCGCCGGGGAGCGCGCCCGCCTTGTCCTTCAATTCGTTGACGATCCGGCCGGCGAGCTTCGGCCCGACCCCGTTCGCGCGCGCCACGCTCGCCGCGTCTCCGGCAGCGCAGGCATCGCGCAGTTCCCCGGTCGAAAGCGCGGATAGGATCGCAAGGCCGACCTTCGACCCCACCCCCTGCACCTGCGTCAACAGCCGGAACCAGTCGCGTTCGGCGCTTTCGGCAAAGCCGAGCAGGCGCATGTCGTTTTCGCTCACCTGCAGATCGGTGTGGACGGTGCAGGCCTCCCCCACCTCGCCCAGCGCCGACAGCGTGCGCGCCGAGCAATGGACGAGATAACCCACCCCTTGCACATCGACGATGGCCCAGTCGGTGCCGATTTCGTCCAGCCTGCCGGATAGCTTCGCAATCATGGTTGGTTGTTGCCCGAATGTTCGGCGCAATGCCAGCAGACCGTTACACTTATCGTCATTCCCGCGCAGGCGGGAATCCAGCTTCGTTCCACCCCATTTGCCGCCGAGAAGCTGGATCCCCGCCTTCGCGGGGATGACGGAGAGAGGTGCAACGCGTGGAACAGCGAAAGGGGTGTTTTGAAAAAATACAGATTCGCAATAGTGCGTTGTTTTTGCTGTTGTTTCAGAAAATTTCGCCGTCCAGTGTGCGACTTTCCATTCTCCTGTGTCTTTGCGCACCCGTCGGGCCACCCGAACCGCTCGCCATTTGCCCGGACCATACCGCCGCAAGCGCGTGTAGGAAATGTGCCGAAAATCTCGACATGGGGCAGCCTTTCGCTAAGGAACAGGCCATGAGTTACAACACATTCGGGCGCGTCCTGCGCTTCACGACATGGGGGGAAAGCCACGGGCCGGGACTTGGCGTGGTGCTTGACGGTGTGCCGCCGGGCATTCCCCTGCTCGAACGCGACATCCAGCCGTTCCTCGATGCGCGCAAGCCGGGGCAAAACAAATACACCACCCAGCGCAAGGAACCCGATCAGGTCCGCATCCTTTCGGGCGTGTTCACCACTTCCGAAGGCGATCAGGTGACGACAGGCACGCCGATCCACCTGATGATCGAGAACACCGATCAGCGATCGAAGGATTATTCGGAGATCGCCCAAAGCTATCGCCCCGGCCATGCCGATTACACCTATGACGCGAAATACGGCATCCGCGACTATCGCGGCGGCGGGCGTTCCAGCGCCCGCGAAACGGCGGCACGGGTGGCGGCGGGCGCGGTGGCGCGGCTGATCATCCCCGAAGTCACCATCACCGGCTTTGTCTGCGAACTGGGCGGCGACCATATCGAACGCGATGCGATCAATTACGAAAACATCGCCAAGAACCCGTTCTTCTGCCCCGACAGCTGGGCCGCGACCCGTTGGGCCGAAAAGGTCGAGGCCGCGCGCAAGGACGGATCATCGCTGGGCGCGGTGGTCGAATGCGTGGCCGATGGCGTTCCCGCCGGATGGGGCGCGCCGATCTACGCCAAGCTCGACAGCGAACTGGCCGCCGCGATGATGAGCATCAATGCGACCAAGGGCGTGGAAATCGGCGACGGCTTCGAGGCCGCGCGGCTGACCGGCGAACAGAACGCCGATGAAATGCGCCCCGGCCCCGACGGCAAACCGGTGTTCGCCAGCAACCACGCGGGCGGCACGGCGGGCGGCATTTCCACCGGGCAACCGGTGGTGTGCCGGGTGGCGTTCAAGCCGACTTCGTCGATCCTCAAGCCGGTAAAGTCGATCAATTCCGCCGGAGAAGCGGTGGATGTGGTGACCAAGGGCCGCCATGACCCATGCGTCGGCATTCGCGGCACTCCGGTGGTCGAAGCGATGATGGCGCTGGTTCTGGCGGACGCGAAACTGATGCACCGGGCGCAGGTGGGGTGAAGGTTTGAGGGTAGTCCTCACCGGCTCATCGGGCCGCATCGGTCGCGCGATCTTCGGGGCGCTTTCGCCTGGTCACGATGTCATCGGGATTGATCGCAACGCCTTTTCGACGACGCGGATCATCGGCGATTGCACCGACCGTGAATTGCTCAAAGCTGCGCTCGACGGAGCGGACGCGGTGATCCATGCCGCCGGTCCGCACGCCCCGCATGTGGGCGTGGTATCCGATTCCGAGTTTCTCCGCGTCAATGTCGATGGGACGCGGACAATCGCGGAAATCGCGCGAGCAAGCGGGGTCAGGCGTTTCCTCTACACCTCCACCACCGCGCTTTACGGACACGCGGTCGAGCCGGGGCGATGCACGTGGATCGACGAGGAGACGACGCCGCAGCCGCGCACCGTCTACCACCGCACCAAACTTGCGGCAGAGGCGCTGCTCGAAGATCTGGCCTCCGCCGAAATGCCCCTGCGTGTCCTGCGGATGTCGCGCTGCTTCCCCGAACCCGCACCGTTGATGGCGGCCTATCGCCTGCATCGCGGGGTCGATGCGCGCGATGTGGCATCAGGGCACGCGCTGGCTCTTGCCGATGATGGCGCGCCGTTTGAGCGCTTTGTCCTGTCGGGCGCGTCTCCTTTCACGCGGGAAGACTGCGACGATCTGGCCCGTGATGCGGCGGGCGTGATCCGCGCAAGACTGCCGAGCCTCGCCGCCGAGTTCGCGCGCAGGGGCTGGCCGCTGCCGCAAAGCATCGACAGGGTTTATTCAAGCGCGAAGGCAGAGGAAGCGCTTGGCTGGAAGGCGCGCTTTGACTGGCGCGAGGTGCTGGCTCAGGCGGATCGGGACGATCTCGAAGTGCTTCCTGCAGCCTTACCTGCCGGGAAGGGTTGACGGCTTGGGCGCTGAACCTTCGTCCCTTGTCATCCGATTTTCGTCCAATGGTGATAGCCACAGTCCCGATCGCTTGATAACCAAGCATCCGTTCCATTTTACAAGGCCATAGGTGTCGCCATCACACTAGAATCCGCCCCGCTGGCGCACGACTTCGACGAAAACGAGCCCGCACCGACCTGCGGCCTTCCTGCCGGCAGCGCGGTTGCGACGCCCGATTTGCGCGATCTGACGCGCAAGCTAGCGCAGTTTCGCACACCGCGCCTCAGCCGCAGCATGTGGGAACTGGGATCGACGCTGGTTCCCTTCATCGCGGCATTCGCGGCGATGCTGTTCGCGGTGGAGGCCGGGTATTACATCGCGCTGCTGCTCGCGCCGGTTGCGGGGCTGCTGCTGCTGCGGCTGTTCATCATCCAGCACGATTGCGGCCACAATGCCTTCCTCAAGCGCAAGAAGACCAACAACTGGATCGGCCGCGCCATCGGCGTGTTCACCCTGACGCCCTATGATTGCTGGGCGCGCAGCCATGCCTTGCACCACGCCAGCACCGGCAATCTCGACGCGCGAGGGTTTGGCGATGTCGATACGCTGACGGTGCGCGAATATATGGAGAAGGGCCGGATTGGGCGGCTGTTCTATCGCCTGTATCGCCATCCGGTGGTTCTGCTCGGCCTTGGCCCGGCATATCTGTTCCTGCTGCGGCACCGCCTGCCGATCGGGCTTATGAAGGCGGGCGTCGCCTATTGGGTCAGCGCGCTGGCGACCAATGCGGTGACGGCGTCGATCCTGATCGCGCTGGCGCTGGTTTTCGGCGTGGCGACGACGGCCATCGTGTTCCTGCCGGTGCTGCTCATCGCGGCGTCGACAGGCGTGTGGCTGTTCTATGTCCAGCACCAGTTCGACGACGCGCAATGGGACAAGAAAGCCGACTGGTCGTTTCACGAGGCGGCTTTTGCGGGCAGTTCATACCTCGATCTGCCGCCCGTGCTGCGCTGGTTCACGGGCAATATCGGCATCCACCACATCCATCACCTGATGGCGCAGATCCCGTTCTATCGTCTGCCCGACGCGCTGCGGGCGCACCCGGAGCTGGCGCAATACAACCGGATCACCCCGCGCCAGACCCCGCGCCTGTTCATGCTGGCACTGTGGGACGAGGAACGGCGGCGGCTGGTCAGCTTCCGCGAAGCCCGGAAGCTTGCGCGGGGCTGAAACCGCGTGCTCTGCTTCGAACTCTAATTTGATCTGGCGCAATGCAGCGCCCCCTGCCCCGAGTCACTTATGTCGACGGGATCGACATGACTGACATATGGTTTGGGGGCATATCGCTGTGCGCATTCTCTTCGTTCATCCCAATTATCGTTCCGGTGGCGCGGAGATCGCAGGCACCTGGCCGCCCGCATGGGTCGCCTATCTTTCCGGCCCGCTGAAGCGCGCAGGATTTACCGACATCCACTTCATCGACGCGATGACCGAAGAGGTCGACGACGCCGAGCTGGAACGCCGCATGCGCGAGCTCCAGCCCGATGTCGTAGGCACCACATCGATCACCCCCTCGATCTACGCTGCCGAGCGCGTGCTCGAAATCGCTGCCCTAACAGTCCCCAAGGCAGTGCGCGTGCTTGGCGGCGTACACGCAACCTTCATGTACAAGCAGGTGCTGACAGAGGCCCCGCATATAGACGTGATCGTGCGCGGAGAAGGCGAGGAGATCGCGGTCGAGCTGTTTACCGCGATATCCGAGGGCCGCTGGCCGCGCGATCGCGCCACGATCAAGGGGCTGGCCTATCGCGAGCTGGACAAGATCGTCGCCACCCCCGCCGCCGACACCGTCAAGGACATGAGCACTCTGAAGCCCGATTGGGACGTGCTCGACTGGAACCTTTACACCTATCTGCCCTTGGGCACCCGCGTCGCGATCCCCAATCTTGCACGCGGGTGCCCATTCACCTGCTCGTTCTGCTCGCAATGGAAATTCTGGCGCGATTATCGCATCCGCGACCCCAAGGATGTCGTCGACGAAATTGAAGAGCTGCATGAAAAGCACGGCGTCGGCTTCTTCATCCTCGCCGACGAGGAACCGACGATCAACCGCAAGAAGTTCATCGAATTCTGTCAGGAACTGATTGATCGCGGCCTTCCGGCAAAGGTGAAATGGGGGATCAACACCCGCGTCACCGACATCTATCGCGACAAGGAATTGCTGCCCTTCTACCGCAAGGCAGGGCTGGTTCACGTCAGCTTGGGCACAGAGGCCGCGGCGCAGATGAAGCTCGACCGGTTCAACAAGGAAACCAAGGTCGAAGAGAACAAGCAGGCGATCAAGCTGCTGCGCGATGCGGATATCTTCGTCGAGGCGCAGTTCATCGTCGGACTGGACAATGAAACGCCCGAGACGCTCGAAGAAACCTATCGCATGGCGTGGGACTGGCAGCCCGATCTTGCCAACTGGGCGATGTACACGCCCTGGCCCTTCACGCCCCTGTTTGAAGAGATCAAGGATCAGGTCGAGATCCACGATTTCAGCAAATACAATTTCGTCACCCCGATCATGAAACCCACCGCGATGGAGCGCGGGGAACTGCTCGACGGAGTGATGAAGAACTACCGCCGGTTCTACATGCAAAAGGCGCTGTTCCATTATCCGTGGCGGGGTACGGGCTTCCGGCGGCGGTATTTGCTGGGATGCCTTTATGCCTTCCTGCGGGCAGGCTTCAAACGCACCTTCTACGATCTGGGTAAAGCCGGATATTGGGGGCCGCAAACCAAGAAGCAGCTCGACTGGCATTTCGACACGAGCCGCGAGGTCGCCGCCGAGGCCGCGACCGACTGGCAGACCAATGCCGACAAGGCCGCTCAAGCCGCCGCCCGCCGCGAAGCCGTGCGCAAGCAGATGAAGGAACGCGCCGAGGATCGCCGCGAAGAACGGGCGGCGGAACGCCAGCCGGACAGGATCGATGTCGATTGAAGGCCCGGTTGCTGCGGCGCAGGAGACGGGGCCAGAACCCCCGGCAGCGTTGATCGGCCCTAATGCCATTCTGCAGGCGCTGCCCGTCATGGAGCGGATGCTGGGTGCACGGGAGAGTGCCCATATCCTCAAGGAAGCACGGATCGCGACTTTGCCAGACGGCGAAAGCATGATTCCTGAAGCCGAAGCCATGCGGCTCCATCACGCCCTGTCCATGCGCGACCCGTTCGAGGCGATCGACATTGCCCGCGAGGCCGGGCATGGCACCGCCGACTATATCATTGCGAACCGCATTCCGCGCATCGCGGCCAAGATCCTGCGATGGCTCCCCGCGCGGCTCGCCGCACCGCTGCTGATGAAAGCGATCGCGCGCCACGCGTGGACCTTCATCGGTTCGGGCCGGTTCGAACCCGATGGCGGATGGCGCTTTACCATCGACCGGACCGAGGCGGACGATCTGATGATGCCGACTGACAGCCTGTTCGAATGGTACGGAGCGGTGTTCACCCGGCTATACCAGAGGCTGGTGCACCCACGCGCCCGATGCCGCGACGAAGGCCCGCTGGCGATGCACCGGTTCGCCCATGGATACCGCATCGAGATAGGATAACCGCCGACGCGCAGCGCATGGTCGCTTGCCAAGCCACCGAATTGCTTTACCCCCTTGCTTCAGGGTCATGCCATGGGGGAAAGAGCATGAATTCCGGAAATAGTGACGCGGCCGCGCCGGTGACATCGGCGGCGCGGGTCGGCGAACTCGACGTTTTGCGCGGTTTCGCGCTGCTGGGCGTGCTGGTGGTCAACATCATGTCGTGGCTGGTCTATCCCTGGTTCGCGACCGAGGCGCAGACAGATGCGCTGGTTGTGACCCAGGCTGACGAAAACGCGCAATTCATGATGATGTGGCTGGGCGCGGACAAGGCGAACACGCTGTTTGCCTTCCTGTTCGGCGTGGGATTTGCAGTCCAGATGGAGCGGCTGGAAGGGCGAGGCGCCGATTTCCAGCGGATCTACCGGCGCAGGCTGTTCGTGCTGCTCGCATTCGGGCTGGTGCACCTGCTGTTCTTCTGGCCGTTCGACATTCTCCACCTCTACGCCCTTGCCGGGTTCATGCTGCTGGCGGTGCGCCGGGTAAGCGACCGGGTGCTGCTGGGCGTCGGCCTTATCCTCGCATTCGCGGCAAGGCCGGTGATCGCCTTCGTGCTTGAGGAAACCGGGATCAGCGGCCCGGCGTTCAAGGCCTCTTTCAACGACGCTGCAATCATGGAGCGGGCGAACGAGACTTCGCTGTTCGGGCTTTCCGGAGAGTTCTTCGAAGCCGGCGTGTTCGGCTGGATGGCGAGCGGCTATATCCTTGCATGGCTGTTCTACGCCTTTGGCCGGTTCCTGCTGGGCGCCTATGTCGCGCGCAAGGGCTGGATTCAGCGCAGCGGCGAATTGCTTGGCGGCTGGCGCAAGGTGGCGCTGATCTGCCTGCCGCTGGGGCTGGCCGGACAGTTTGTTGCCGCCGCGATCGATCTCGAAACATGGGAATGGTTGGCGCAGTTGGAATGGGCGCACGCCTGGGTGCATTACCCCACCGTGCCGCTGATCGCCGCCGGTTATGTCGCCACGCTGATCCTGATCTTCCATTCGCCTGCAAAGCCGCTGGCGCTGGTGTTCGCGCCGGTGGGGCGCATGGCCTTGACGAATTATGTCACGCAAAGCTTCGTCATCGGCTTTCTCGCCTACAAGGCCGCGGGCGGGCCTGCACTGGCGGGCAATGCCGGGCCGGCGCTGCTGATCGGGATCGCCTTTGCCATCTATGCCGCACAGACCGTGTTCTCGCACTTCTGGCTCAGCCGGTTTGCCTATGGCCCGCTGGAATGGTGCTGGCGCACGCTGACCTATGGCGAGGCACCGAGGATGCGGCGGGAGGCCCTGCCCGCCTGACCGGGCGGAACGGGCCGTTTTTGCCCACGGGCGTAATGCGCGTCGATTAGGCGCTTGGTAACCATGATCGGTCTAGGCCGGTCTCTCGTTTTCGTGCGGGAGACCGGTGTTGGACAAGATCAGGGGATTTGACGGGCTGCGCGCCCTGTCCGTCCTGTTCGTGATCCTCACGCATCTGGGCATCTATGCGACCGCGCAATCCGCCGGATGGCTGCCGGAAACCGCCGCACCGATCATCAGCGGTACCACCGGCGTGCAGATATTCTTCGTCCTTTCCGGCTTTCTGATAACCAGCCTGCTGATCGGGGAGCACCGGGCAACCGGGACGATCTCGCTAAAGGGATTCTATATCCGCCGGGCGCTGCGCATCCTGCCGCTGTATTTCCTGTGCCTTGTGCTGACATGGTTCGTCGATGTCTTCGTCTGGCCGGTTGCAAGCGATCCGGCGCTGATTTTCGCGGCAACTTTCAACACCAGCTTCATACCGCGCGAATGGTATTCCTCGATCCTGGGGCACACATGGTCGCTTTCGGTGGAGGAGCATTTTTACATCGTCTGGCCCGCCGCGCTGCTGCTTGCATACCGGTTTTCCTACGGTCGCGCGCTACGCCACCTGTTGATCGGATCGGCAATCAGCCTTGCCCTCCTGGCTGTGGCGCTGCGGATAGAGACGCTCGACGATGCCTATTTCCTTGCCCGCTGGAGCATCTTTGCAGGCGCATGGATCGCGCTGGGCTGCGCGGCTGCGATTGTCGTGAACGGCGGCGAGTATCGCGGCGCCAACGCTTTTCTCGCATCGCACTGGGCACTGGCCCTCGCGGTCGCGCTGTTCCTTCACAGCCTCGTTCTCGGTTTCCTGCCCAAGCCGCTGGACGAAATCCTGCGCGTCGGCGGCGCGGTGCTGCTGGTCTGCTGGATCGTTCACAACCAGAAATCGCGACTGGTCGAAACGCTCGAATACGGGCCGCTCGCCTATCTGGGGAAGATTTCCTACGGTCTTTACATGTGGCAGGGCTTTTTCCTTGCCACCGGCCCGGGGCGTGCGCCCGGCCAGCTTTGGCCGCTCAATCCCGGCCTTGGCCTGATCCTGCTGTGCGTGGTGGCTCCGCTGTCCTACCATTTCTTTGAAAAGCGGTTCCTGCGGCTTTCCGCGGCCTATCGCCATTCGACCCCGTCGCGCCCGGACGCAGACACCAGAACCGCGCCCGCAGCCTGATTGGAACTTTTCCGATCGGTTCCCGTTTCGGTGATTGAGATTTCCGATCTTCGCAATCGCACAAATTAGCTTTTGTGCAGCGCAACAATGCTTAGATGGGCGTCACAAGTTTCACCCTCTCCAATCACCCCAATCAAAACGAGGAACACAACAATGGGTATCATCGGTTCGACCATCAAACCGTTCACCGCCACCGCTTTCAAGGCCGGCGAAAACTTCTTCGACGTCACCGAAAAGGACATCGAAGGCAAGTGGGCGGTCTTCTTCTTCTACCCGGCTGACTTCACCTTCGTCTGCCCGACCGAGCTCGAAGACCTCGGCGAGAAGTACGACATGCTGCAGTCGATGGGCGTCGAAGTCTTCGCCGTCTCGACCGACACCCACTTCAGCCACAAGGCATGGCACGACACTTCGGAAAAGATCGGCAAGCTGAAGTACGCCTTCCTCGGCGATCAGAACCACGTGCTGTCGAACAACTTTGGCGTGCTGCGCGAAGGCGTCGGCCTTGCTGACCGTGCAACCTTCGT
This sequence comes from Erythrobacter aurantius, assembly GCF_023823125.1. NCBI lineage: Bacteria > Pseudomonadati > Pseudomonadota > Alphaproteobacteria > Sphingomonadales > Erythrobacteraceae > Erythrobacter > Erythrobacter aurantius. The sequence continues at coordinate 3,401,179 of NZ_CP090949.1, forward strand.
GGTCGATCCGGACGGCGTGATCCAGATCATGGAAATCACCTGCGAAGGCGTCGGCCGCAATGCCAACGAACTGACCCGCAAGATCAAGGCCGCCCAGTACGTGCGCGCCAACCCCGGTCAGGTCTGCCCGGCAGCATGGGAAGAAGGCGCCGAAACGCTTGCTCCCTCGCTCGACCTCGTCGGCAAGATCTAACACCAGATCCGGGCGGCGCCGCTCTCTCCCCCCTTTTCGCAGCGCCGCCCTGAAGACCCCGAGCCAGAACAAGGTTCGGGTCGCAGACGGGCCGGAAGCCCTCGCCTCCTCTCCCCCCCTTGGCGAGCGAGTTTCCGGCCCTGACTGCCCCTCCAAAGGGGAAAACACAGAAATTCTATCGGAGGAATCCATGCTCAATGCGAACATGCAGACCCAGCTCAAACAGTATCTCGCCAATCTTCGCGAGCCGATCGAGCTCGTCGCATCGCTGGACGATTCCGAAAAATCCGCTCAGACGCGCGAACTTCTGACAGAAATCGCCGCGCTGCATGACATGGTCAGCGCATCGTTTGACGGCACTCACGCACGCAAGCCCAGCTTCATCATCCGCCGCGCCTCCGACGCGCAGCGCTGGGTGCGGTTTGCTGGCCTGCCGATGGGCCATGAATTCACATCGCTGGTGCTGGCCCTGCTGTGGGCCGGTGGCCACCCGCCCAAGATTGACGCCGACCTGATCGAGCAGGTGCGCGCGCTTGAAGGCGATTTCGAATTCGAGATGTTCTTCTCGCTTTCGTGCCACAACTGCCCCGACGTGGTGCAGGCGCTGACGCTGATGGCGCTCGAAAACCCGCGCATCACCGCCACGCTGATCGAAGGCGGCACCTTTCAAGGCGAAGTCGAGGAACGCGGCGTGCTCGCGGTTCCGGCGACCTTCCTCAACGGCGAAAGCTTCTACAACGGCAAGATGGAGCTGGCCGAAATCCTGTCCAAGCTGGACAGCGGCGCGGACGACAAGGCGGCTGAGAAGCTGAACGCCAAGGACCCGTTCGAAGTGCTGATCATCGGCGGCGGTCCCGCCGGAGCGGCTGCGGGCGTCTACACCGCGCGCAAGGGCTTCCGCACGGGCATCGCGGCGGAGCGTTTCGGCGGCCAGTTGCAGGATACGCTCGGGATCGAGAACCTGCCGGGCACCAGCTACACCGAAGGGCCCAAGCTGTCGGATGACCTGAAGAAGCAGGTGGCCGACAATGCCATCGACATGATGGACCTTGCCCGTGCGACGCAGATCAAGCCCGCAACCAAGGCCGGCGGGATGCACGAAGTGGTGATGGCGAACGGCGCGGTGCTGAAATCGCGCGCGATCATCCTTTCGACCGGTGCGCGCTGGCGCAATCTCGGCGTGCCGGGCGAAGCCGAATACCGCAACAAGGGCGTGGCCTACTGCCCGCACTGCGACGGCCCGCTGTTCAAGGGCAAGCGGATCGCGGTAATCGGCGGCGGCAATTCGGGCGTCGAAGCGGCGATCGACCTTGCCGGGATCGTAGGCCATGTCACCCTGATCGAATTCGACACCAAGCTGCGCGCGGACGAAGTGCTGCAACGCAAGCTGCGTTCGATGCCGAATGTCGCCATCATCACCAACGGTCAGACGACCGAAATCCTTGGCGATGGCAGCCGCGTGAATGGTCTGGTGCTGAAAGACCGCGCCAGCAACGAGGAACGCACCATCGAACTCGAAGGCGTGTTCGTGCAGATCGGACTTGTCCCGAACACCGAATGGCTGCGCGAGACGGACCTCGAACTTTCCAGGTTCGGCGAGATTGTCGTCGATGATCACGGTGCGACGAACCTGCCGGGCATCTACGCCGCAGGCGACTGCACCACCGTCAAGGACAAGCAGATCGTGGTGGCTATGGGCAGCGGCGCGACCGCGGGGCTTGGCGCATTCGATTATCTGATCCGCAACGAGCCGGTCGATGAGGTTGCACAAGCAGCTTGATCGCCTGAATAAATCAATCAGCCCAGTTTAATCGATTGGACTGATCAGGCCGCGTGCATCATTCTCCTCCCATCATACTCGAACAGTTTCGAGTCTTACGAGAGAGAGGAGAACCCCTATGGACGCGAAGACAGGTGAAATGAGCGGCGGCTGCCCGTTCCACGGCGACGGCGGAATGCGCACGCTGCTGGGCCGCACCAACAAGGACTGGTGGCCCGAGGCAACGCAGCTCGACATCCTGACCGAGGAAGGCAAGTCCGCCAATCCCTATGGCGAAGACTTCGACTATCCTGCTGCTTTCAACACGCTCGATTACAAAGCGCTGAAGGCTGATCTGACCGCGCTGATGACAGACAGCCAGGATTGGTGGCCCGCCGATTACGGCCACTACGGGCCGTTCTTCATCCGCATGGCATGGCACGCGGCTGGCACCTATCGCACCGGCGACGGTCGCGGCGGTGCGGGCAGCGGGCAACAGCGTTTCGCTCCGCTCAACAGCTGGCCCGACAACGGCAACCTCGACAAGGCGCGCCGCCTGCTTTGGCCGATCAAGCAGAAATACGGCAAGGCGATCAGCTGGGCCGATCTCTACATCCTCGCCGGCAATGTCGCGATTGAAAGCATGGGCGGGCCGGTGTTCGGATTTGGCGGCGGCCGTGCCGACGTGTTCGAGCCGGAAAGCGTCTATTGGGGCACCGAAGAGCAGTGGGTGAACGAAGGCGTCGCCACCCGCATCCAGCCCAAGGAAGGCATGGCGCTCGAGAATCCGCTCGCCGCGATCCAGATGGGCCTGATTTACGTCAATCCCGAAGGCCCCGGCGGCAATCCCGATCCGCTGGAAAGCGCGCGCGACATGCGTGAAACCTTCGCCCGGATGGCGATGAATGACGAAGAAACCGTCGCGCTTACCGCAGGCGGCCACGCTTTCGGCAAGGCGCATGGCGCGCAGCCCTCCGACACATTCGGCGGCGCACCCGAAGGCGAAGCGCTTGAGCGGCAGGGCTTCGGCTGGCTGATCGACGAAGAGGAAATCGCCAAGGGCCACATCACCACTTCGGGTATCGAAGGCAGCTGGTCGAACAATCCGACTGCGTGGAGCCACGACTATTTCCGGCTGCTGTTCAAATATGACTATGAACTGGTGCACAGCCCCGCGGGCGCGCAGCAGTGGACGCCGATCAATCCCGATCCGGAAGACATGGCGCCCGACGCACGCGATCCTTCGAAGAAGGTGCCGACCATCATGACCACCGCCGACATGGCGCTGAAGATGGACCCGGAATATCGCAAGATTTCGGAGCGTTTCCTGAACAATCCGGAACAGCTTGACGATGCCTTTGCCCGCGCCTGGTTCAAGCTGTGCCACCGCGACATGGGGCCGAAAGTGCGGTACATGGGGCCGGAAGTCCCCGAAGAAACGCTGATCTGGATGGACCCGGTTCCCGCCGGCACCACCCCGTCGGATGCGGAAGTCGCCCGGTTCAAGGACGCGATCCTCGGCAGCGGCTTGACGATCAGCGAACTGGTGAAGGCGGCGTGGGCTTCGGCTTCGACCTATCGCAAGTCCGATCACCGTGGCGGCGCCAATGGTGCGCGCATCACTCAGGCCCCGCAGAAGGACTGGGCCGCGAACGATCCCGCCGAACTCGCAAAGGTTCTGGCCAAGATCGACGAGCTTCGCGGTGATCTCAGCATGGCCGATGCGATCGTGCTGGCCGGTTCGGCGGCAGTCGAAAAGGCCGCACGCGATGCCGGCCATGACGTGACCGTTCCGTTCCTGGGTGGCCGCGGCGACTGTGCGCCCGAGCACACCGATGCGGCCAGCTTCGAACCGCTTGAGCCGTTTGCCGACGGTTTCCGCAACTACCTCAAGACCAAGGCGAACGTCCGCACCGAAGACATGCTGATCGACAAGGCGCACCTGTTGGGCCTGTCGATCCCCGAACTGACCGTGCTGGTCGGCGGGCTGCGGGTGCTGGGCGCGAACAGCGGCAACACCGCGCATGGCGTGTTCACTGACACAGTCGGCGTGCTGACGACGGACTTCTTCCGCAACTTGCTCGATATGAGCACCAAGTGGACGCCCGTCGATGGCAGCGGTGACGAGGAATATGTCGGCACCTGCCGCAAGACCGGTGCGAAGAAGTACACCGCGACCCGCGCAGACCTGATCTTCGGTTCCAACTCGCAGCTTCGCGCTCAGGCCGAAGTCTATGCCGAGACCGGAGCCGAAGGGAAGTTTGTCTGCGACTTCATCAGCGCCTGGAACAAGGTGATGAACGCCGATCGCTTCGACGTGAAATACGCCAAGTACAGCGGCTGAACCGCTGCATCATCCTGAACCCTGACCACCCCCCATTGTCGGTCAGGGTCGCGAGGGACCCCCGGTGGAAACGCCGGGGGTCTTTTGTATTGGCAGGCGGCTGAAATGCGGTGATAGACACGCACCATGAACACTATCGCTGAACCATCGACGCGGCGCTTTCCCGCGGAAAGGCTTTTCGCCGCATTGATATCGGGGGCGGCATTGGCGGCATTGGCGACTGAGATCGCCGTGGGTCAGGGCAGCGCTGCGGCAAACGCCGGCGGCCTGCTGCGGTTCTTCACGATCTGGGGCAATGTCGGGGCCTTCGCCGTAATGGGATGGGCTGCGTCTGGCCGCCCCGTCGCGCCAAAGGTGATGGCCGCGCTCGCAACCATGCTGACAGTGATCGGCAGCGTTTATTGGGCGTTGCTGGCAGCGGATCATCAGCCCGAAGGATGGCAGCTTGTCACCAATCAGGTGTTCCACACGCTCGTCCCGATTGCGGTGGTGGCATGGTGGCTGCGGTTCACGCCGCCAACCGCCGATGTCAGCGCGTTGATTCCGGCGATCATGACCCCGCCGCTTGCCTATGGCGCCTTCGCAGTCGTGCTGGGCGAGCTGACCGGGTTTTATGCCTACTTCTTCCTCGACCTGACACGGCTTGGCGCATTCCAGTATGCGATCAGCAATGTCGTTCTGGCGGCTTTCTTTGCCATGGTCGGCGCCGGACTGGCGACGATCAAGAACGCTTTGAACGCGCGCTTCTAGATCCAGCCAGCGGTTTTCAGTTCGCTGACCTGCGCGCGTGCCACGGGCGCTTCCAGCCCGCCTGAAAGCACCAGCCGGACGTTGCGCCCCTCGCGCTTGACGTCCTCTACGGCGAGCCGGGCGACCCACCAGCTGCGGTGCACCTGCCGCCCTTCGACGTCGGAAAGATAGGCCATCGCATCACGCAGCCGCATCAGCACCAGCTCGCTGCCGAGCGCGGTGTGGACGCGGACGTAATGGTCCTCCATCTCCAGCGCGATCACGTCGCTGCCCAGCGAGGCCGGCAACTGGTCAAGCAACAGGTTGGCCGCTGGTTGTGCGGCGGCCGAAGGCGCTTCCTTGGTGGTCGTGTCCGCTTGGGCAACTGCCGTGGGCTGCGGCTGGTCCCCCGGTATCTGGATCATGTTGAACAACAGAGTGATGCCGCCGCCAATCACCAGCACATAACAGTAATGCAGCAGCGCTTCCTGCGCCTGCGGAACTCGGAAATAGTCGGTTGTAATCTGCCCCAGCGACCACACGATTACGGCCATCGGAACGGTCGCCAGCATCGTCCCAGCCACCCACAACAGGATGCGCGGCAAATCGAGCGCTGCGGACAGGCGATCCACCAGCCAGCCGACGGGCGAATATATGAAGTAGCCTGCGTAACCCAGGCCAAGCCACACCATCAACCGGACCGCGAGCGGATCGCCAAAGCTCCCGAACGGCCCGATCAGCGCCATCACCACGCCGATCACCGTCATCACTGACAGATCGATGATCAGCTTGCGTGCAAGCGAGCGCCGTCCCGTTCCCGGCTGTTGCGTGGTGACCCCGTCCATCGCGTCGAAACTAGCGCCAATTCGCGCTTCGTAAAGTGGCAAAGGGCGCCAGATCTGACCTGTTCACGAAGGACGCGCACCGCTCGCTGACCACGGCTTGCCTGTCAGTGGGCTACCGGCAGGAAGGGCTCAACAGCCATCCGGAAAGGAGAAACCCATGTCTACTCTTGCCCTGCTCAACCCTTTCACCAAAGCCCGGCCCGGCCCCGTGGAATACCCCCCGGTTCTGCGTGGCGTGATCCTGATTGCAGGTCTGTCGATGACAGTGCTGGCCGCATTTGCGACCTTGCGGGGCATCACCGGGATTGCCCCGATGCATCCGAATATCCGGCACCTCGCCGTCGCGCTGCATGTCACCACGGTGCTTCCCGCGATCCCGCTGGGCGCCTATCTGCTGCTCGCACGCAAGGGTACCGATCTTCACAAGCTGCTGGGCCGGGTATGGATCGGTCTGATGGTCACCACCGCGCTGATCGCCCTGTTCATCCGGCCGGGCGGAAGCTTCAGCTGGATCCACCTGTTCGTGCCGCTGGTGCTGTACACCTCATGGAAGGTCGTCTCATCGACGCGCAGGGGCGATATGCCGACCCATCGCAAGGAGATTGTCGGGCTTTATCTTGGCGCGTTGATGATCCCGGGGATCTTTGCTTTCCTCGTGCCCGGTCGACTGATGAACGTCTGGACCTTCGGATGGCCTAACGGCTTCTTTTAAGCACCAGATACAGCGCCCCGTCACCGCCATGCCGGATGTGCGCGCGGCGCACCGCCGCGATTGCTTCGGCATGGTGGCTCGCCGCCAGCCAGTCGAGCAGCTTGGCCCGGATCGCCCCGCGCTTGTGCTGGCGATCAGCCGGATCGACCGGCCTTTCCCGTCCTGCCACCACCAGCACCACCCGCGCGCCCATCGCCCGCGCCTGATCCAGCCCGGCGATGATACGGGTGTAGGCGCTGTCGAGCGTGTGGCCATGCAGGTCGAGCGTGTAGTCGGGGGAGATGTCACCCGACTTGATCCGCCGGTTCCAATGCCCGTCAAGCTGCGAATTAAACGCCCGCTTTGGCGGCGGCGGAGTGGCGGCTGCGGGCCGCTTTGCCACCCCGAGCTTGGGCGCGGGCTTCATCACCGGCTTGGGCGATGGCTTTGGCGAAACATGGCGCTTGGGCTCGCTTTCGGCAGCGACGCCGGGAACCTTGCGTCCGGCCAGCGGCGTGACGCTTTGCGCCAGACGCGCCCATGCCGCCTGCTCTTCAGCGGAAAGACCGCGGGGGATCGTCATTGCGCGGAATTGAGCCGTGCCACCGTGCCTTTTGGCAGCAGCAACAGCGCCTGCCCGCGGGCGCTCATTCCGCCAGCAATGCGGCGTGCGTCTTCGCCTGCGCCCCAGAAGGTGTCGAAACGGTTCGCCCCCTTGATCGCCCCCCCGGTATCCTGCGCGATCCACAGGCCATTGGCCTCGCGCCGGTCAAGCTCAAGCCAGACGGGCGCGCCCAGCGGGACAAAGGCCGGATCCGCCGCGACCGATGCTTCGCGCCGAACCGGTACGCCCAGCGCGCCCAATGGCCCGTCACCGCGCAATTCGCGGAAGAAAATCCAGCTCTTGTTGAGGCGCATCAGATCACGCCCTTCACGCGGGTTTTCGCGGATATAGGCCATGATGCCCTGCATCGATCCGGGGTATTGGCCCGGCCCGTCACCCAGCAATCCGCGTTCCCGCATCACGCCGCCGATGCCGGTGTAACCGCGCCCGTTCTGCCCCGCATATCCGATGCGGATCACTTCGCCCGTCTCGGTGCGGATGCGGCCCGATCCCTGAATCTGGAGGAAGAAGAATTCGACCGGGTCCGCTGCCCAGGCGATTACCGGAACGCGCCCTTCAAGCGCACCGTCCTCGATCTCGGCCCGTTCGTAATAGAGGACGAAATTGCCATCCCTGTCATACCGGCCCAGCGGCGCGCGCCCGGTGCGTTCGGACACGGGTGTATCAGCGGGCCAGCCGCGAACCAGATCATCGGGCATGGCATAGACCGGGACATAGCCCGGCTTGCGGGTGCGGCTGCCCATGATCTCAGGCTCGAAATATCCGGTCGCAAAGGCGCTGCCGTCGCCAACCCGCACGGTTTCGAAATGGGTCTGGAAGAAATGCGGTGCATCGCCGACTGGCCAGTTCACCGCAGCCTCGCAAGCCGGACGCCAATCGGCGCCATAGGCAAGGCCGCTCACGTCCTCACGGGAAAGCAGCTGCGGACAGGATTCGACAAACGCGGCCAAGGCCGTTCCGGCGTCCTCGCGCCCGATGCCGAGCGCGCCAACGCTTGGCCCCTGGCTGACCCCGGCCATCGCGGCGCTCACCACGCCAGCGGCGGGCGGAACGGGAATCACGGTGCTGGGCGGCGAGCTTTCGGGAATGATCGCACAGGCGCTCAAGATGGCGATAGAAGCGAACAGCGCCCCGAACCCGCTGGCAATGGATGCCGGTTTGCGGCGCGGTGTTTCAGGCCCGTCGAGCCGAATGACCCCGGCAGTATCCGCGCCCCCGATTGCCAAGACTTACCCTTCGTCGGTTTCGTCGAGCAGCCAGTTGGGATCATTCGAGCCGACATTGCGGCTGAAGGTCCAGACGTCGCGGCTCTCGATCGCATCGTCGAGGCTTCCCGCGATCACATTGCCATCCGCATCCCGGGTGACAGCGGCGATATCGGCAACAAACAGGATCGCGATCCGCGCCATGCGCTTGTCGAGCGAAGCCGAATGGATGCGGGTTTCCTCGATCCGGATCAGCTTGTTGTCGAGCGTGTGACCGGCGGCCTCGCGCTCGTCGATCGCGGCGATGAAACCTTCGTAGACATCATCATCGCACAGGTCGCGCAGCGTTTCGCGGTCACCGTTCCAGAACGCTTCGAGCACCATTTCATAGGCACCCTTGGCGCCCTGCATGAATTGCGAAATGTCGAAACCGCGATCCGCAGCCGCGATCTCGCGCACGCCACGCTCAACCGCGGGCATCACCCCTTCAAGCTCGATCGCGCGCGGCGGCACCGGCTGGGTCGCCTGCGGGGCGATCGAACCGGGTGCGGAGGCATTGTCGCCCGCGTCAAAACGCTGCGGGATCGACTCTTCCTCATGCTCCGCCCGGCGGCCAAGCACGGAATACAGGCGCAGCCCCAGGAATGCGGCAATCATGGCAAGGATGACGATTTCTAGAATCACGGTAGTACCTGGTATCCTTTCAGCGCCTTTTGGCGGGCGGCCTGATCAATTCGGCGTTGATCCGGCAGACAGAAAACAGCGCAAACTGTCCCTAAATACGGGCAACGCGGCATCAAGATGCGTGTCGTCCCATAAATAGGCACCAAATTCAATTCGCCAACGCCTTTTCGGTTTCACAAAACCGTAAAACCTTGCCTTTCGTGGCTGCCATGCAACCGTTCAGCGTGTGCGGCGCCCCATTGCCTGCATCGCGCACCCCTGCTAGGCGCGCGGGCTTCTAGGGACATCTTGTGCGTGGCGGATTAAACCATGCACGCTGAGCAATATCTGAACAGTCAAACGAAAGACGAAACGATCATGGCCGAAGAAGGCGACGTTCTCACGAATCTCGACAATCCCGGTGCGGGTGCAAACGGCGCGGACAATCAGCCTGCTGCCGGCATCATCACGCAGTATGTGAAGGACCTGTCGGTCGAAAACCCGAACGCGCCGGACGTGTTCCAATGGACCGATGCGCCCAAGGTCGACGTGCAGTTCAACATCGGTGCGCAGCCCAAGGGCGAGCAGGTGACCGAGGTCGAGCTGAAAATCAACATCACCGCCTCTTCGGCCAAGGGCACCGCCTACATCGTCGAGCTGTCCTATTGCGGCCTGATCGGCATCCGCAACATTCCCGAAGAGCAGGCCCACGCGTTCCTTTTCGCCGAAGCTCCGCGCATGCTCTTCCCCTTCGCCCGCCGCGTCGTCGCCGATGCCGTGCGCGATGCCGGGTTCCCGCCGCTGATGGTCGATCCGATCGACTTCAACGGCCTGTACATCCAGCAGCTTCAGGCGAAGCGCGCACAGGAAGCCGCGGCTGCTGGCAACGCCCCCTCGCCCACCGGCGACGCGTAAACCCGTAACCGTGCGGGCCTGATCGCCATGAGCCTGCTCAAGAATGTCGGCACGATCGGCTCGCTCACGCTGGTGAGCCGCGTGGCCGGCATGGCGCGCGAAATGATTTTCGCCCGCGTGCTCGGTGCCAATGAGGTGACCGATGCGTGGTTTCAGGCCTTCATCATCCCCAACGTGTTCCGTCGGCTGTTTGCCGAAGGCGCGTTTTCGGCCGCTTTCGTGCCGATGTTCTCAAAGCGCCTGCACGGGGCGGAAACCCCGGAGCAGGGGCTGGGGGAAGCGCGCAGTTTCAGCGCCGATGTGCTTTCCGTTTTCCTGCCTGTGCTGATCGCGCTGGTGGCGGTGTTAGAACTGGCGATGCCGGGGGTGATCTGGCTGCTGTCGGAAAAGCCGGCTGATCCGCAAACCTATCCGCTGGCGGTCGATTTTGCGCGGATCATGTTCCCCTACATCATACTTGTCAGCCTGGTGACGCTGTTCACCGGAATGCTCAATTCGGTTTCGCGGTTCGCACCGGGGGCGAGCTTTCCGATCATTCTCAACATCGTGCTGATTGCCGCGTTGCTGACGGGCGAATGGTTTGCATCCAATACCGGGGCAAGCGTCGAACAGGTCGCCTACGGCATTGCATGGGCGGTGACAGGCGCGGGCGTGATGCAGCTGGCATGGCTGTATTACTGGGTCCGGGTCGAAGGGTTCGAGGTGAAGATGCGGCTGCCGCGCATCACGCCGGAAGTGAAACGGCTGGGCATCATCGCCCTGCCCGCAGCCATCGGCGGCGGCGCGTATCAGATCAACACGCTGGTGCAGCTATACTTCCTCAACCAGCTTGAGGACGGATCGGTCAGCTACATGAATTATGCCGACCGGCTGAACCAGTTGCCGCTGGGGATCATCGGCATTGCCCTGTCAACCGCGATCCTGCCGACGCTGAGCAAGTTCGTCGGGACCGGCAACAAGGAAGGCGCGGACCGGATCCAGTCGGATGCGATCGAACTGGCAATGCTGTTGACGATCCCGGCCGCGGTCGCGCTGGCGATTTGCGCCGAGGCGTTCGTCACCATGATATTCCAGGGCGGACGCTTCGATCTGGCTGATGCGGCGTCCACCGGGCAGGTGCTGGCCGCGCTGGTGATGGGCCTGCCCGCCTATGTGCTGGTGAAGGTGCTGGTGCCGAATTTCTACGCCCGCGCCGATACGCGCACCCCGGTTGTGGCGGCGTTCATTTCTCTGGCGGTGTTCATCACCTTCAACTTCGCACTGCTGGACACTTACGGGGTTGTCGGCGTCGCCTTTGCCAGCGTCATCGGGGCGTGGATCAACGTCGGCTTCCTGCTGGTGGTGCTGGCCATGCGCGGACATTACCGCGTGCCCGGCGTGCTGCTGTTCAGGATTTCGCGGCAGGTGCTGGCCGCCGCCGCCATGGGCGCGGTCTTGTTCTTCACCAGCGATGTCCTGACGGGCTGGTATTCCGCCGGGCTGTTCGCGAGGCTCGGTGCGCTGCTCGCGCTCGTGGGAGCGGCGGTGGTGGTCTATTTCGGCATCGCTTTCGCAGTCGGCGCGATTGACCGTCAGCGCATCGCTACGCTGACCCGCAAACAGGCTCCCCCGGCGCCCGAGTGATCTTGCCCCCGTGGGCGGCTGTGCTATTGGCTGGGGCCATGACTGGTTCGCATCTCTTTTCAGGTTCAGCCCCGGCACGCTTCGTGCTGCGCGGGCGGGCGGCCTGGCGATGGCTTGCAAGCTCATGATCTGAGCACCGCAGCTTCAATCCAGTTACAAAGAGAGTATCCCAAAATGAGAGTCGTTTCCGGCATCCAGCCGACGGGCAAGCCGCATCTCGGCAATTACCTCGGCGCTATCGTCAACTATGTGAAGCTTCAGGATGAAGCCCATGCGGCGGGCGGCGAATGCTTCATCTTCCTTGCCGACCTGCACGCGATCTCGCAGCCTCACAGCCCCGCCGAACTGACGCAGAACACACGCGAAATGGTCGCCACGCTGGTCGCCTGCGGAGTGGACCCTGCAAAGACCGTGCTGTTCAACCAGGCGCAGGTTCCGGCCCATGCCGAACTGCAATGGCTCCTCAACGGCACGGCGCGCATGGGCTGGCTCAACCGTATGACGCAGTGGAAGGACAAGGCGGGCAAGAACCGCGAAGGCCAGTCGGTCGCGCTGTTCACTTACCCCGTGCTTCAGGCTGCAGACGTGCTGCTGTATCAGGCAACGCATGTGCCGGTGGGAGAGGATCAGAAACAGCATCTGGAGCTCGCCCGCGACATTGCGCAGAAGTTCAACAATGATTTCTGCAGCGAGGACGCACCTCTGTTCACCCTGCCAGAACCTTACATTCCGCCCGCCGCGGCGCGGATCATGTCGCTGCGTGACGGATCGGCCAAGATGTCGAAATCCGATCCTTCGGACATGAGCCGCATCAGCCTGACTGACGATGCCGACACGATCATGAAGAAGATCAAGAAGGCAAAGACCGATCCCGAACCCCTGCCTTCGGAAGAAAAGGGGCTGGAGGAACGGCCCGAAGCGAAGAACCTGGTCGGCATCTATGCCGCGCTTACAGGCCAGACTGCGGAGCAGGTGCTCGTCGAGCATGGCGGGCAGGGTTTCGGTGCGTTCAAGCCTGCCCTGGGCGAAGTGCTGATCGAAACGCTCGCGCCCATCAACGCGCGCTTCATGGAGCTCAAGGACGATCAGGAGGCGCTCGACGCGATCCTTGCACGCGGGGCTGCGCAAGCACGCGAGCGCGGCACTCCCACGCTCGATGCCGCATACAAGGCGCTGGGCCTGGTGCGCGGCTGACCGTTCCCGACTTGCGTTAAAGCGTGGTTCAGCCCGCAGTGTTACCTTGTTTCATCGCAGTGGCAGGTCGCACAACAGGGTCACCGGCCGGAATTCCGGCGCGCATGGGGTAGGGCAACAGGTCGTTGGTTTACTGGAGTTCGACGCCGGGCGTCCCAACGACGCGCTGGCGGATTGACTGAGGATATGCCATGAACATCCGTGAAATGACCAAGCACTCTACCCCCGTGAGTCGCACCCTCCGCCTTGTTCTTGCAGGCGCGCTGGCTGTCGGCCTTTCTGCATGTGCCCCATCGTTCAATGCGGACGTTTCGCGCTTTCAGGCGCAACTGCCTGCGCCGCAGGGCCAGAGCTTTGCCGTCGTCGCGGACGATCCGGCGCTGGCTGGTGGTCTTGAATTCGCGATGTATGCCGATCTGGTCGCCGCCGAAATGGCCAAGCTGGGTTACAATCGCGCAGCATCGCCGGAAACGGCGAACCTGCTGGTGCGGTTCGACTATGATGTCGATAACGGGCGTGAACGCGTGCGCACCACCGGCTTTGCGGGCGATCCGTTCTTCGGCCCGTGGGGCGGCTTTGGCGGCTTCGGTTTCCGTCGCAGCTATGCCTTCGGCTTCTACGATCCGTTCCTCGCCGGGCCGGAAGTGCGCAGCTACACCGTCTACACCAGCGGTGTGGAAATGAAGATCGACAATGCCGCCACGGGTGAACGCCTGTTCGAAGGGCAGGCGCAGGCCGTGTCCCGTTCGAACCGGCTGCAAAGCCTCGTGCCGAACCTTGTCGACGCGCTGTTCACCGATTTTCCGGGCAACAATGGCGAAACGCTGCGGATCACTATCCGCGAAGACGGAAAGAGCGTAAGACCGACCGATTGAGCCGGCAGCAGATCATACCCTTGGATGGGACGGAAAGGGCGGCGCAAGGGATCAGCGCCGCCCTTTTTGATTCTGGGTGCCCGCATTAGAAAGGAGCAAGATGAGACCGATGTTCCTGACCTGCGCGGGTTTGCTGGTCGCCCTGCCCGCCACCGCATGGGCCGACGAGAAGCCTGTTCCGATTTCTCCAAAAAAGTGGTTCACCGCCCACGATCTGCGCTGTTCCTGGCATGGCTGTGGCCGAGAGGGTACCGTCCGATTCGAATTGTCAGTTAGCGAAGAGGGCAGAGTAACGGGATGCCGGATCATCGAAGGCAGTGGTGATACTCAAACAGACCAGAATACCTGCCGAGTTCTGGAAATTCGCGCGCGGTTCACCCCAGCGACGGATAGCTCGGGCAAACCGGTCGCAAGCACCTATTCTTCAGCAATAAAATGGGTGATCGACCACAACCCGCCAGAAACGGTGCAGCCGCTGCCAACACCGGTAGACTAAAGCTTCGCGTGTCCGCCGGTTGATCCGAAGCCGCCCGCGCCGCGCTCGGTCGCGTCGAGTTCGTCCACTTCGGCCCATGCCGCCTGCACCACCGGGGCGAGGACCAGCTGCGCCACCCGGTCTCCGCGCGCGATGGCGAAGTCTTCGGTTCCGTGGTTGATCAGCAGCACTTTCAATTCGCCGCGATAATCGCTGTCGATGGTGCCGGGCGTGTTGGGCACGGTGATGCCGTGCTTGAAGGCAAGACCCGAACGCGGACGCACCTGAATTTCGTAGCCTTGCGGAATCGCCATCGAAAGGCCAGTCGCCACCGGATGCCGTGCGCCCGGGGCAATCGTCACGTCTTCCGCGCTGACGACATCCATGCCCGCCGCGCCATCGGTAGCATAGGCGGGCAGCGGCAGGCCTTCGCCATGGGGTAGCCGCTTCAGCTCCACCTTCACCTGTGCACTCATTGCTCGGCCCCTGCAGCAAGTGCATCAGCCATTTTCTGCATCAGAGCCATCGCAACCTCGCCCTTGGGCATTTCGTCGAGGCTTTCGACGCCATCGGCGCTGACAATGTGAACCCGGTTGGCATCACCACCCATCACATCGCCCGAAACGTCATTGGCGATGATCCAGTCGCACGCCTTGCGCTTGCGCTTCTTCTTGGCGTTTTCGACGACGTTTTCGGTTTCGGCGGCAAAGCCGATCACCATCGCCGGCCGGTTTGACGCCGCCGCGAGATTGGTGAGGATATCGGGGTTTTCCGTCAGCATCAGCGCAGGCGGGGCGGAACCGCGCTTCTTGATCTTCTCTTCGCGATATTCCTTGGGCCGCCAGTCGGCCACCGCGGCCACCATCACGGCGGCATCGCAAGGCAGCGCGCGTTTGACGGCGGTGCTCATTTCCTCGGCGCTTTCGACATCGACCCGTTCGACACCGGCCGGGGTCTTGAGCGCGACCGGCCCGGCGACCAGCACGACATCCGCGCCCAGTGCGGCGGCGGCAGCGGCAATGGCAAAGCCCTGCTTCCCGCTCGAACGGTTGGCGATGTAGCGCACCGGGTCGATCGATTCCCAGGTCGGCCCTGCGGTGACGAGGATCTTGCGACCTTCAAGCGGCCTATGTCCGGCATCCAGATTGAACTCGGCGGCGATGTCGCCTTCGTCGGCTTCGATCGCCTCGGCCTTTGCAGGAGCCGCCTGCTTGGCCGCGATCTTGGCAGGGGCGGGTTTCTTCGCCTCGACCTCTTCGGGGTCATCGACCACTTCAGGCGCGGATTTGCGATCATCGACTTCGTGATTGATCGCCTCTGAATCCGTCGGCGGTGCAGCCCCGGCCTTGCCCTTGGTCGCGAGCGGCGAGCCTTCGAAATCGGGATTGAACTCGATGTCTTCTTCCTCGACCAGTTCGGCTGCCTCGGCATCCTCTGGCAGTTCGTCGAGGCCCAGCGCGGCCATTTCGGCTTCGATCTCTTCGGCGCTGCGCTTGGCAGTGGAGCGCGGAATGATCCGCGACAGCAGCCCGCCAAGACCGCCCCCGATGACGCTGTCATCCTCGGGCTCCAGCGCCTCGTTCGCGTCATTCGCAGCCACAGGCGCGGGGGTTTCGTCTTCGACCTCGATCCCGAAATGCGCGGCGACCGCGCGCCAGATGGCATTGGGTTCAGGCAGGCGGCCATAGCCGAATTCACCGCAGGCCATCGCCCCTTCATCGGGGTGCAGCACGGTGACGCCCGCATCCTTCAACCATTCAACATTGCGCTGGGTCGATTCGTGTTCCCACATCTTCACGTTCATCGCGGGAACCGCCATCACCGGCTTGTTGGTGGCGAGGATCAGAGTGGTCGCGAGGTCATCGGCAATGCCCGCCGCCATCTTCGCCATCAGATCGGCGGTGGCCGGGCAGACCACAATCAGATCGGCTTCGCGCGACAATTCGATATGCCCCATCTCGACCTCGTTCTTGAGATCGAACAGGCTGGTGTAGACCTGATTTTCGCTGAGCGCCGCGAGTGACATGGGGGTGACAAACTGTTGCCCGCCCTTCGTCACCACGCAGGTAACATCGGCCCCGCCCTTGCGCATCAGTCGGACAAGCTCGCACGACTTGTAGGCCGCGATCCCGCCACCCACGACCAACAGCACCTTTGGTCCCGTTGAAGCCATCCCCGTCACACTCCTCACCACGCCATCAAACGGCGTTTCGCAAACTCCCTAGCGCCCTGCCCTAGCCGCGCCAAGTCCAGCCTACGCCTTGCTCCACGATGGTTAATATTGTGCTTAGAAGCGGGCGTGGCCATAAGCGGGCGCGAGAGGGGATTATCCATGATTATCGCATTGCGCATCGCGCTGGCCCTGCTGGGCGTGCTGTTCGTTTCGATGGGCTTCGGCTTCCTGACCGATCCGGTCACTGCCGGGGGCGATTTCGGCCTCGTGGCCGATGGGGCGCAGGGCCTGTCCAGCATCCGTGCGGATTTCACCGCGTTCTTCTGGGTATCGGGCGGCGCGTTCCTGCTGGGAGCGTGGAAGCGCAATGGCGACATGCTGCTCGTCACTGCGGCGTTGATGGGGATCACCTTGGCCGGGCGCGCAGTCAGCCTTGCGCTCGATGGCACATATGAGGCGTGGTTCCTGCCTATGACGGTCGAGGCGCTGGCCGTGGCCCTGGCACTGATCGGCAGCCGGGTCTTGCCGGAAAAGGCTTAAAGCAAGCCCGCGAGTGTGGCTGCGTAAACGGCGCCCGCACCTGCCAGTCCGGCGATGAAATAGCCCAGCCATCCGCCGCCCGATCCTTCGCGGCGATCGGTCAGCAGCTTGATTTCCGGCAGCGGCGGAGGTTCCGGCGCGCCGCCCTTGGGCGGGAATTTCTCTTCCAGCCGCCGGATCAGGCCCGGCAGGCGGAATAGCGTTTCGGTGTCTTCCTTGATTCGGTCGGCAACCGCCGCTTCCGGCCCCAGCTCGTCGCGGATCCAGCTGCGCACATAGGGTGCGGCAGTGTCCCACATGTTGATGTCAGGGTTCAGCTGCGTCGCGATCCCTTCGACCATCACCATCGTCTTCTGCAGCAGCAGCAGGTGCGGCTGGGTCTGCATGTCGAAATCGCGGGTGATCGCGAACAGCCCGTCGAGCATCTGGCCGACCGACAATTCCTTCACCGGCTTGCCGCGCATCGGTTCGCCCACGGCGCGCAGCGCGGTCGCGAATTCACCGACTGAATGATAGCTCGGCACATACTGCGCCTCGAAATGGATTTCGGCGACGCGCTTGTAGTTGCCAGTGGTCAGGCCATAGAGGATTTCGGCGAGCCATTGGCGCGCGCGCCGGTCAATCCGGCCCATGATGCCGAAATCGATGGCAACGATGGTGCCGTCCGCTTCGACGAACAAATTGCCCTGATGCATGTCGGCATGGAAGAAACCTGCGCTGATCGCCTGAGTCAGGAAACTGATCACCAGCCGTTCGGCAATCGCTTCAAGATCGTGTCCGGCGGCGACGAGTTCGTCGCGCTTGGAAATCTTGATCCCGTCGACCCATTCGATCGTCATCACCCGGCCATTGGTGCGATCCCAGTCGATTTCGGGAATGCGATAGCCGCCTACGCCGTTCATTTCCTCGGCCAGTTCGCTGGCGGAGGCTGCTTCGCGGCGCAGATCGAGCTCGGAATTGGTCCAGCGCTTGAAATTGGCGATGGTCAGGCGCGGGCGCAGGCGCATCGCCTCCCCGCCCATCGCCTCGACATGGGCGGCGGCCCATTCATAGGTCTGGATGTCGCGCGCGAATTTCTCGCGGATGCCTGGGCGCAGCACTTTGACGGCGACCTTGCGGCCGTCCGTGGTGATACCGCGATGGACCTGCGCGATCGAGGCCGCGCCGACCGGGTTCGGATCGATTTCGGAAAACAGCGCCTCGATCGGCTGGTCGAAACTCGCTTCGATCGCGGCCTTGATCTTATCGAAGGAAACCGGCGGCAGATTGTCCTGCAGGCTCAGCAGATTGTGCGCCGCCTCTTCGCCGACCAGATCGGGCCGGGTGGCCAGCGATTGCCCCAGCTTGATCGCGGCCGGGCCGATGGCGCGGAATGCCCCGGCGTAATCGCGCGTGCCCTTCTTCGAAGTGAAGGTCGCCAGCCGTGCAAGGCGCGCGAGCCGCCGGACGGGTGCTGGTGCGTTCGGGTCTTCCTCGATCCCCACCAGCGCGCGGCGGCGGGCCAGCGTGATGCCCCACCGCGCAAGGCGGAAAAGATGCGTCGCAGGAGCGGTCATGCGCTCAGACTTTCCATCCCGAATGGATCGCGACAGCACCGCCAAGGATGATCTCGGCCTTGGTGTTCACAAATCCGGCCGAGCGGATCATCGCCTCGAATTCGGGCGCTCGGGGGAATTTGCGGATCGATTCGGCCAGATAGCGATAGCTTTCGGTGTCGCCCGCAACGACCTGCCCCATGCGCGGCATCACGTGCATGGAGTAGAGATCGTAAATCTCGCGGAAGCCCGACCAGTCGGTGACGGAAAACTCCATGCAGAAAAACCGTCCGCCGGGCCGCAGGACGCGATAGGCCTCGGCCAGCGCCTTGTCCTTGAAGGTGACGTTCCGGATCCCGAAGACGATGGTGTAGGCATCGAAGGTGTTGGAGGCGAAAGTCACTTCCTCGGCGTTCTGGTTCGAAAAGACGAGGCTGCCTGCGCCTTCTGCCTCGTCGCGCTCCATCGCGCGCTCGGCCCCGACATCAAGCATGTCCTGATTGATATCGGCCACGGTGACATTCGCACCCCGATCAGCCATGCGGAAAGCGATGTCGCCCGTGCCGCCGGCCATATCGAGAATATTCTCACCCGGTTGCGGTTTTACCCGCTTGACGAAACGGTCCTTCCACCCGCGATGCATGCCGAAACTCATCACATCATTCATGATGTCGTACTTCTTCGCCACGCTGGTGAAGACCTCGCCCACGCGCCGGGTCTTTTCCTCGGGGGTGACGTCTTCATAGCCGAAGGAGACGGTTCCGCCTTCGCCGTCGGTCATTTGGGTGCTGTTTGTCATACCGACCCCCTAGATGGAATTGTGCGACGCGCAAAGGGTGATAAGGGCATGAACATGCCTGAATTGCCCGAAGTCGAAACAACGGTCCGCGGTCTGGCGCGGTTCCTTGACGGAGAGCGGATCGAGCGGGTGACGCTCAACCGCGCCGATCTGCGCCGCCCTTTCCCGCCTGAACTGGTGCAGGTGATGACGGGCGCGCAGGTGACGGGGCTGTCACGTCGGGCGAAATACGGGTTGATCCATCTCGATCGCGGCGCGACCATGATCTTCCATCTGGGCATGAGCGGGCGCTGGCGGATCGATCCCGAGCAGCCCGAAAAGCACGATCACCTGTTGCTGGAAACAGCCGGCCACAGCTTCGCGCTGCACGATCCCCGACGGTTCGGATCGGTCGATCTGGTCACCACCGATACGCTCGACGCATGGCCGCAATTCGCCGCGCTCGGCCCGGAGCCGCTGGGGCCGGGCCTGACCGCCCGCCACCTAAAGGCCGCGCTCAAGGGCAAGGTGCAATCGATCAAGCTGTGCCTGCTCGATCAGCGAATCGTCGCGGGGCTTGGCAATATCTATGTGTGCGAAGCGCTATGGCGCGCAGGTATCCGCCCCACCAAGCCCGGTGGCAAGGTCACGGGGCCGCAGCTTGAACGGCTGGTACCGGCGATCCGCGACGTGCTCGAAGCCTCGATCCGCGACGGCGGCTCGACCTTGCGCGATTATGCCGCTCCCGACGGGGAATTGGGATATTTCGCGACCTCCTTCGACGTTTACGGTCGCACCGGGGAGCCGTGCCGCCGCGCCGATGGCGGAACGATCAGCCGCATCGCGCAAGGTGGGCGCAGCACCTGGTTCTGCCCGAAATGCCAGAAGTGAGGGATTTCTTGACGATTCGCGCTGCCGCGACTATGTGCGCCGCTTTCCGGCGGTGAATCGCCGTTTTTCGGACAAATCCAGATTTCATCCGGTCGCCTGACGCGGCCCGAACAGAACGCGAGACAGAAAACAGTTATGGCCAATACGCCGCAAGCCCGTAAGCGCATCCGTCGCAACAATCGCCGCGCCGAAATCAACGGTGCGCGCATGAGCCGCATCCGCAGCTTCGTGAAGAAGGTCGAAGCCGCATGTGAAGCTGGCGACAAGGATGCAGCGGCTGCTGCGCTGAAGGCTGCTCAGCCGGAACTCGCCCGCGGCGTGGCTCGCGGCGTGATGCACAAGAACACCGTCGCGCGGAAGATGTCGCGCCTGACGAAGCGGGTTGCCGCTCTCTGATTCGGCACTCGCGCCCGTGATTCGGGCGCAGCGCTGACAAAATCCATGCTGTCTTCGGACAGCCAATACGGTTAAGGGTCGTGTCTGCGGGCGCGGCCCTTTTGCTTTGCGACGAATGTGACAGCGACGCGGGCCAAGAATGTCAGGAATTCCCGCGATTCGCGCCGCCTGAATTGGCCATATCCCGATTTTTCAATGACTTGAACGGAAGTCTGCGGGGTTGCGCCGAGTCAACAAGAATATTTAAATTTTATTGCAATTCCGCGCTTGCGCTCATCGGCTGCCGGGGCTTTAGTTGCCTCTCACCCGGAGCGGGACAGTCCGGGGGTCTTACAGAGTAGGCGACGGGTCACCCTCGAAACATGCGTTCGTGGGCACAGGGAAGCTATGCCTGTCTAAGCGTCGATAATACTTCCTAGAAGCAATTCCGGGGGACAGGGGAGTGTTGGGGAAGCAC